>CAZGWV010000058.1:0-21715 GCA_964529555.1 uncultured Rhizobium sp. | reverse complement strand
GTCAGCGCTGTTTCCTGAGCGCCTCATCCTGAGCCTGTCGAAGGACGAGGCGCGGGAGGGGGATTCTCGCGGAATAAACCCTCGGTCCCTCGCGATTCACATGTACGGCAACTCGCCCTAGATCTGCATCCCCAGCGCCGTATCCAGCAGCAGATATGCCGACAGCCTCGGCGCGGCATCTTCCCGCGCGCGTCCCGCCATCGACAGAACACGCAGCGCATCCGCCGCTTCGCGCGTCACGAACTCGCGCGCCGCGTGCTGCAGATCGCGGTCGGTTTCCAGCATGCGGGTCACGCGCTGCACTTCCTGCGGCGCGGTCTCGTGCGTCGCGCGGCGGCGCTGGCGCTCGCCATGACTCGATGCGTTGGCGATGCGGCGCAGGTCGGCCGCCTTCACCACATGCAGGCGCACGCCCGCGCGGTCCAGCCGCTCGATCATCGCGCCGGCCGACTGCTCGCGCACCTGCGGCGCCGGCGGTCCGTCGATTCCGTCCAGCAGGTTGCGCCAGCTATCGTCGCGCTTGGGCTCGGTCTCGAAGAAGAAGTCGTCGCGCCGCGCCGAAGGCTGCGCCACATGGCTCAGCACCAGCTCGTCGTCATGCGCGCCATCGCCGCGCGTATCGTCCAGCATCGGATCGTCATGCGCCATGCTGGAAGCCGTCGGCTTGAGCGCCATATAGCCCGGCGTTGGCGGCTGAACCTGTGAAGGAGGCGCGCTCGGCTGAACCGGGGCGGGCTGCGCCGGGCCCGGCTGAGCGAGCGAGGGCTGCGACAGGCTCTGCTGCGGCGCCTGGATCTGCGCGCCGTGTCCATTCGCGCTCGTCTCGCGCACCACCGCAAACAGCGGGAACGGGCGATCCGGCTCCGGTTGCGGCTTGGCTGCGACCGGCGCGGGAGCAGGGGGCTCAACCGGCTGCGGCGCCGAAACCTTCGGCATCGGCTCGAGGATCAGGTCGTCGACAGACGACGTCTCCACATCGTCCTTCATCCGGCCGATCAGGTGCGAGGCTTTCTCGATCCGCGCGCGTGCGCGCTCCAGCCCCTCTTCAGCCGCGTTGGTCGCGCGCGTCGCCGTCTTGAACAGCGAGTCCGACAATTGGCTGATGCGCTTCTCGGTTTCGTCCGCATGCGCACGCGCCGCGTGTGAGGCGGCTTTCGTGGTCGCCTCCGCCTGCAGCGCCGCTTCCTTCATCAGCACCAGCGAGTTGCGCGCATCTTCCGATGCCTGCGCCGAGCGCGAGGTGATCGTCTCCGTCGCCTTCAGGGCCGAGCCGATCGCATCCGACATCGTGTCGCGCAACGTCTCCGCCGTCGATTTCGTCGCCGCCGCCGCCAGCTCGCCCGCCTTCGTCGCAGACTCCACCATGCGCGTCGACTGCACAAGCTGCTCGTCCAGGCGCATCAGAACGCTGGCAAGGTTCTGCGCCCGCTTGCGACTTTCCGAGCCCATCGTGTCGAGCTGGTTGATGCGCTGCGCCAGATGCCCGGCGGTTTCGTTGAGATCGCGCAGGCGCTGGTCCAGCGTCGTGTCCGACTGGCGCACCTGGTCCTGCGCCGCGCGGGTGGCTTCCGCCATCAGCTGCGCATGGCGCGGGATAGACTTCGCCAATTGGTCCGATTGCATGCGCAGGTTTTCGGCCAGCGCCGTCATGCTCTGCCGCTCGGCCCCCATCTTGGAGACGAGCACTTCCGAGTCCGCGCGCACGATCTCGGCCGCCTTCAGCGCCGCCGTCACGCTCGTATCGATATCGCCTTTCAGCGCATCTAGCCGCGAGCGCGTCTCCAGCAGCGCGCGGTTGAGCAATTGCGTCTGGCTCGCCACCGCTTCGCCCAGGCTCGCGACTTCGGAGCGCGTCGCTTCCGCCGGCTCCAGCAACAGCCGCGCCGACGTCAGCACGATCGCATTGGCTTCAGCCGAACGCGCGCCCTCGCGCGCCATGATCCCCGCGCAGATCAGCGCAAGCCCCGGCGCGAACAGCGCCGCAAACCCGCCCGCGATAACCAGCGGCGGCTGCGCGAAAATTCCGTCAAAGCCGAGCACGGCGATCATCCACGCGCCAACCCCGCCCCACAGCAGCAGGGCAAGCGCCGCGCCCGCCCACGGCATCCACGCCCCGGCCGTGCGCGCCGCTTCGAGCTGCGAGCGGATGCGGGCGGTGGAGTTACGTCGGTCGGAGAAGTCCGTCATGCTGGCAATCGGCCTGTTCGCTTGGGCTGTCCCCATCACTGGGGAAAATTGGGCCAGCAAGCAGGTGCAGCAGGGCCCCCGGAAGTTTATCCGGGTTACTGAACCTGCCCACACAGCGAGCCGAATTTGCAGCCCATGTACGCGATTGAAAAGAGGGTTGAGTCACACAGGCCGGTTGAATCCGCAGCCCGCCATTAATCGTTGCAGGCGAGGAATCGCTCAAAACCCCGGCGGGGCTGGCGTTTCAACGGTAAATTGGAGCTGGAAGCCTCAGTACACTTTTTGAGGCTGGAGCTGCTGGATCGGCTTCTCGATCTGCGTCTTCGCAGCGGGAACAGGCTGGTCCTTGGCCGGTTTCGGGCCTTCGGCATCGCCAACGCCGGTCCACGCGACAAGGGCCGCGAACACCGCATCTCTCACGTTCACGATCACGTCGATCATCGGGCGCCCCCCTTACCCGGCCGAACTTGCTGCCCGAACTGTGAGGCCAAGCTGATCCCGCATCAAGGCGAAAGTTCGCCGGCTTCATCGATTCCGGGGGAGATCGTTTCCGCACTGATGCGTTTCCGGGGCCACGCTTACGCAAGCGGCATCACCTGTATTGCAGGAACCGATGAGAGCCCTGCACCACATAAACCGACCCATACCCGTCCGCGCAGCGCTGCACCTCCACGTCCGCCGGCCGGTTGTACCAGTAGCCGAACTCCCGGTCCCACCGGCACTGGTTAGGCCGCAGCCCCCACGCATTCGGCGCCTGCGCCGGCTGCCCGGCATAGACCCCGTAAGGATCATACCCGCCGGAAGAATACGTATCCCCGTAAGAGTATGTGTCCCCGTAATATTGCGGCCGGGAATACTGCGGCTGGGGCGTCAGCGCGTAGTCGAGCAGGGCAGAGCCCAGCGCCAGCCCCACCCACCAGTCATTGTCCCGGTAATAGTGACGGTGCCGGCCATAGCCCCACCCGTCATACCCCCAACTGCTGCCGTATCCCCAACTCCAGCTATTGGTCCATCGGTTGTAATCCCACCGATTGTAATCCCGCCGCCCGCGATCCCGGTCGCCCCGGTGATCGCTACGATCCCCCCGGTGATCTCCGCGACGATCGCCCCGGTCGCGCCCGCCATCGCCGCGCTGCGCCACAGCCGGCTCGACAGCCGTCGCCGCCGCCAGCGCGACCGCCACGATCGCCAGAACCTTGCGAAGCATGAAACACTCCTCCCCAGGAGATCATAAGGAACGGAGTGTCTGCTCTCCAACTTGAAGCCCAGATGAACGGCCCGTTCAGGGCGCCCGCAACCAACCCAAATTAACCCGCCGTTTCCCGGCTCCCGCGACACTTCCCTGCCATGACAGTGCTCGATCTCGCGCAACTCGAAACCATGACCGGCTCGGACGCCGCGCTGGCAGCGGAAGCGCTGGGCATTTTCCGCCAGTCCGCCGAACTCTGGTCGCGCCTGCTCGATCCCGCCGCCGATCCCGCGCAATGGGCCGACGCCGCCCACGGCATCAAGGGCGCGGCCCGCTCCATCGGCGCCATGTCGCTCGGCGACGCATGCGACGCCGCCGAGCACCTCGGCCGCTCCGGCGCAGCATCACCTGCCGCCGCCGGCGTCGCCATTTCCACCGTGAAAGACCGCCTCGGCGAAGCTTTGGAAGCCATCGCGCATGTCGAGCATCAACTGGTCATGCGCCGCTCGTTCGAGGGGGTGAGGCTGGGGTAGGGCGAGCGGACTTCCACACGCGCCCACACCCCGGCGCCTAGAAAACCCAGCTGATCTCCGAATACCCGAACAGCGCATCGCCCTGGCGCGTCGCATTCGGCGCGTCCCGCAGGAACGCGCCATCGAACAGCACGGCCCCGCCAACCGACAGCCGCACCGACTCCGGCGCGAGCCAGCGGCGATAGCGCACCTCCACCTGCTGCCCCACATCGCGGCCCGATGCGCCGGTCACATCCGCCACACCGCTGTTGCCGAACGTGTCGCGCGCCTCGGCCAGTTCGACATGCCGCGCCATCACCAGCACGTCGGATGCATCGTCCGGCTCGAACTCCAGCCGGATGCCCGGCGAGGAGAGATTCCCCCGCGCCAGCGCCCCCCAGATGCTCGTGGGTCCCAGTTCGAACGAGCGATCCCCGAACAGCGGATCGAACCGCCCGCTCTTCCCATCCACCGGCGATTCATCGCCCGACGCAAAATCATAGACCACCGACACGCGCGGCGACATCGGCGCAGCGAACGACAACCCGCCCTCGAGGTGCAGCATCATCGCCTCGTGGTCGAGATCGGTCACATCGAGCGAGCCCGTGCTGCGGCGCGCCGTGCCTGACTGATGCGCCAGCTCGATATCGAAATCCCACGCGCCGTCTGTCCGCGCGCGATGCAGCCGCCCGCCCACTGTCGTCAGGTCGCGATTGCGCGAGGGCGCATCGGCCGTGTCGCGCTCATCCAGCTCGAACACATAGGCCTCGCCCTCGATGTCCATCGGCAACGGCATCTCCACATGCGCGCCCACAAGCCGGACGCCATCCGATGTCGGATTGAGCACCACGTCATTGCCGATCAGGGAAGGAATGTCCGACGGCAGCCGCCGCGTCGGCGAAACCGCGAGGGCCGTCACGCGCAGGCCGCCGGCCCCCGCCCACGTCACATGCACGCCGTCATATGCCTGGATCGGGTTCGAGAAGTTGGGCCGCGCCACAAGCCTGCGCGATCCGATATCCATCGCGAACCGCCCGGCATCCACCTTCAGCTTGCCGCCCGCGCCGAAGGCGTCCTTCCATGTCCACGACGCAAACAGCTGGATCATCTCCAGTGCATCGGTCTGGCTGGCGGCTCCATTGCCTTCGTCCCCGCCCAGCCACCGCGCATCCAGCATTTCGCCCGTGAAGGTCAGCGGCCCCGCATCCACCTCGGCCATCACCAGCGTCCGGGAACTCAGCAATTCGTCGCCCCCGGTCCGCCCGGCGGCGAACGCATTCGCCACGCTCTCGTAACGCGCGCGGGTGCTGCCCGAGATGCGCACGCCGTCGGGCAGGCCGAGCGCCGCCTCGAACGGGCTCCTCTCGTCGCCGGCAGCCTCGGCCTGGGCCAGCGCCGGAGCCGCCGCCACGAGCGAAGTCGCTGCAAGGACTAGGAATTTTGCCACTGTCATAAATCGGTCATGCCATCAGGGGGCAGGTCCGTCGACGTCCAATTTGTCCCGGTTTTGGCCCTGCCTGTCGCGTTTACTTACTCTACAGAGTCAATATAGTTTCGCCGGAGCGGTGGAGGACATGGCGTCCGCCCCGCCGCCAACCCAGCCTGCGTGCGCACCATGATTTCACAAAAAGCAAAGTATGCGCTCCGTGCCCTGGTCGCGCTGGCCAAGCAGTCGCCGGGCAAGCCCATCTTCATCGGCGAGATCGCCGAGGCGCAGGCCATCCCGAAGAAGTTCCTCGAACAGATCCTGCTCGAACTGAAGCATCACGGCCTCGTCCTCTCGCGGCGCGGAAAAGCCGGTGGATATGGGCTTTTGCGGCCTGCGGACACGATTTCGTTCGGCGAGGTCCTGCGCATCATCGACGGTCCCATCGCGCCCCTGCCGTGCCTCTCCAAGATCGCCTACCGGCGCTGCGAGGATTGCAAGGAGGAGGCTTCCTGCGAGATCCGCCGCGTCTTCGCACAGGTCGCCGACGCCACCCGCGCGGTGCTCGACCGCACCACGATTGCGGATGCGGTCGGCGCCAACCTGCCGGTCCGTTTACGCGACATGGTGGCCTGAGCCCGCGCCGGCTTCCGGTTTGACAAACACGACTACATCACTAGCGTAACGGCCGTGGAGGTTCCAATGCGTGTGCGATTGATCGCTGCAATCGCAGCGCTGGCGCTTGGCGCGTGCGGAGCCGCCGGCAATGAGGTAACGCTCCTGAACGCCTCCTTCGATCCAACCGGCGATCTCTACGAGGAATTCAACGCCGCCTTCTCGGCCGGTTATCGCACGCCGGAAGGCAAGCGGGTCAGCATCGGCATGTCCCATGCGGGGTCGGGAAAGCAGTCGCGCTCCGTGATCGACGGTCTGCCGGCCGACGTGGTGACCCTCGCCCTTGAGCGGGACATAGACCAGATCGCGGAGCGCACCGGGAAGATACCGCTGAACTGGCGCACGCTTCTGCCGGCCAATTCCTCGCCCTACACCTCCACCATCGTCTTTCTCGTTCGGAAGGGGAATCCGAAAGCGGTTCGGGATTGGGACGATCTTGTGCGCGCCGGCGTGTCCGTGGTCTCGCCCAATCCGAAAACGTCCGGCGGCGCCCGCTGGAACTACCTGGCCGCATGGGCGTATGCTGACCGCAAGTTCGGCGGCGACGAGACCCGCACCGCAGAATTCGTTGGCAGTATCTATCGCAATGCCGCGAAGCTCGATTCCGGCGCGCGGGGCTCCACCACCACATTCTCGAAGCAGGGGACTGGCGACGTGCTGATCACCTGGGAGAACGAGGCCTACCATCTCCTCACCGAGAGTTCGCCGGGCGAGTTCGAACTCGTCTATCCATCCCTGTCGATCAAGGCTGAGCCGCCCGTCGCCGTGGTTTCGGGCAATGCCGACCGTCACGGCGCCCGCAAGGTGGCGGAGGATTATCTTCTCCATCTCTATTCGCCCGAGGGGCAGCGCATCATCGCCAGGAACTATTTCCGCCCGCTCGATCCTTCGGCGGCGGATCCAGAGGACCTCAGGCGGTTCCTGCCGGTCGAGATGACGTCCATCGACGATCCGCTTTTCGGCGGATGGGCCGCCGCGCAGAAGAAGCACTTCGACGCCAACGGTCTGTTCGACCAGATCTACCAGCCGGCGAAATAGCATGACCACGCCGGCCATCACCGTACAGGAAGAAGCAAGGCCCCAGCGCGGTAAGTGGCGCCGCCGCTCCGTGCTGCCTGGCTTCGGCCTCAGCCTCGGCTACACGATCGCCTATCTCTCGCTCATCGTCCTGCTGCCGCTCGCCGGCCTCGCCATCTCGTCGGCCTCGCTTGGCTGGAACGAGTTCTGGGCCATCGCCTTCGATCGGCGCGTGTCGGCGGCGCTTCTCCTGTCCTTCGGCGCGGCGATGATCGCTGCGGTCGTCAACACCGTCTTTGGCGTTCTCATCGCCTGGGTGCTGGTGCGTTATCGTTTTCCCGGCCGCCGCTGGCTCGACGCCGCCGTGGATCTTCCATTCGCGCTGCCCACCGCCGTCGCCGGCATTGCACTCGCCACTCTCTACGCGCCCAACGGCGTCTTCGGCGCCTTCATCGAGAATGTGCTTGGCGTAAAAGTCGGGTTCTCCGCGCTCGGCGTTGTCTTCGCGCTGATGTTCGTGGGGCTGCCCTTCGTCGTCCGCACCGTCCAGCCCGTGCTGGAGGAGATCGACCGCGAAACCGAGGAAGTGTCCGCCACGCTCGGCGCCGGCCGCTGGCGTACCGTCACGCGCGTTCTCCTGCCGGGCCTCTTCCCGGCAATCCTCACCGGCTTTGCGCTATCCTTCGCGCGCGGGGTGGGGGAATACGGCTCGGTCATCTTCATCGCCAACAACCTGCCGTTCGAAAGCGAGATCGCTCCCCTGCTCATCGTCATCAAGCTGGACGAGCACAATTACGCAGGCGCCACCGCCATCGCCACCATCATGCTGGTGATCGCCTTCCTCATGCTGTTCGTCATCAACCTGCTGCAGGCCTGGAGCCGGAAATGGTTCGGCCATGACTGAAGCGGCGAAAACCGGGGGCGCCGGGAAGCGCCGCCGCAAGCAGGCCATCGGTGAAGGCCCGATCACGCGCGCCGTTCTCATCGGCATTGCGCTGGCGTTCCTCGGCGTCATGCTTATCGCCCCCCTGCTGGTCGTCTTCATTGAGGCGTTCGGCCGCGGCGTCGGCGTCTTCTTCGACGCGCTCACCTCGCCGCATACCATGTCCGCGCTTCAGCTCACGCTGCTTGTCGCCGCCATCGCCGTGCCCGCGAACCTGATCTTCGGCATCGCCGCCGCCTGGGCCATCGCCAAGTTCGACTTCAAGGGCAAAGCCTTCCTGCTCACCCTGATCGACCTGCCGTTCGCCGTCTCGCCCGTCGTCTCGGGCCTCATCTTCGTGCTGCTCTTCGGCGCGAACAGCGCGCTCGGGCCCGTCCTCGACGATATGGGCGTCAAGATTCTCTTCGCTGTTCCCGGCATCGTGCTCGCCACCATCTTCATCACCTTTCCCTTCATTGCCCGCGAGTTGATCCCGCTGATGCAACAACAGGGGAGTTCGGAAGAGGAAGCCGCCGTTTCGCTGGGCGCCGGCGGCTGGCGCACCTTCTTCCTCGTCACGCTGCCGAACGTGAAGTGGGGGCTTCTCTACGGCGTCCTGCTCTGCAACGCCCGCGCGATGGGCGAGTTTGGCGCCGTCTCCGTCGTCTCGGGCCACATCCGCGGCCAGACCAACACGCTGCCGCTGCACATCGAAATCCTTTACCACGACAACAAGGCCGCCGCCGCCTTCGCGGTCGCCTCATTGCTTGCCTTGCTCGCCCTCGTTACGCTTGCCGTCAAATCCGTGCTCGAGGCCCGCTTCGCCGGTTCTCTCGCCGCCCAGCGCCGTCATTGAGCCGGAGTACAAAGAAGTGCCCATGCAGGTTCGCGTCACCAACGTCTCGAAGAACTACGCCGGCATGGCCGCGCTGTCCGACGTATCGCTCACGGTCGCCTCGGGCGAGCTTGTCGCGCTTCTCGGCCCCTCGGGCTCGGGCAAGACCACGCTCCTGCGCACCATCGCCGGCCTTGAAGCGCCCGACTCCGGCGTCGTCTATTTCAACGACCGCGACGCCGCCGAAAGCCGCATCCAGGATCGCGGCGTCGGCTTCGTCTTCCAGCACTACGCATTGTTCAAGCACATGCGCGTCATGGACAACATCGCCTTCGGTCTGCGCGCCCGGAAGAAGAACAAGCCGGGAGACGCCGAGATCAAGGAGCGCGTGATGCAATTGCTCGATCTCGTCCAGCTCACCGGCCTCGAAAAGCGCTTCCCCTCGCAACTCTCCGGCGGCCAGCGCCAGCGCGTGGCGCTCGCCCGCGCCCTCGCCATCGAACCCAGCGTCCTCCTGCTCGACGAACCCTTCGGCGCGCTCGACGCCCGCGTGCGGAAAGACCTCCGCCGCTGGCTCCGCGAAATCCACGAGCGCACCGGCCACACCACTCTCTTCGTCACGCACGACCAGGAGGAAGCCCTCGAACTCGCCGACCGCGTCGTCGTGATGAACAAGGGCAAGATCGAACAGTCCGCCTCGCCCGACGAAATCTACGACACGCCCGCGACGCCCTTCGTCTTTTCCTTCATCGGCGAATCCAGCGTCATCCCGGTCACCGTCGGCAATGGCCGCGCCACGCTGGACGAGCGCGTCATCGACCTCGAAGTCGGCGCGCTCCCCGATGGCCCCGCGCAACTCTTCCTCCGCCCCGAAGACGTCGAGATGGTCACGGATGGCGGCCCCGGCATCCCCGGCCTCGTCGTGTCCACCCGCCGCATAGGCGGCATGCGCCGCGTCACCATCGAATGCGGCCTCGCCCGCCATCGCATCGAATTCGACGCCTCCGCCGAAACCGCGATCCAGAATCTCCAGCGCGTCGAAATCCGCATCATCGGCGGCCGCGTCTACGGCGGCGGCCAGGAAGGCTATGCGACGGAGAAACTCGCCGCCTCGGCCACCGCCGACTTCAAATGGGCGCGAGCCGAAGGCTGGCTCGATCGGTAGGGCAGGCCCCGCCATCTCCATCACACCCGCGCGATTTGCGCCCGGCGCGACATTGCGTGTAGCCTCATCCCAAGGCCGCAAAGGCCAAGCGGTGCGGAAAACAGGGAGAGACGTCATGTGCGATGAGCATACCGAAGTCAGCAACGAGGAATTCTTCAAAAACAAGGGTGATGTATCCCGCCGTGGCGTCGTCGCCGCCGGCGCCGCCTCGCTCGTCCTCGCCAATCTCGCCACGGTCGAGGCCGAGGCGCAGACGACCAAACTCCCCGTCGTGGAAATGGAATTCGACATCGATACGCCCGATGGCAAGGCCGATGTCCACTTCGCCGTGCCCGCCTTCGGCAAGCACCCCGCCGTTCTCGTCTGGCCCGACATCATGGGTCTGCGTCCCGCCTTCAAGGGCATGGGCAAGCGCCTCGCCCAGTCGGGCTACGCCGTGCTCACGATCAACCCGTTCTATCGCCTCGCGCGCGGTCAGGTGTTCGACGCCGACACCGAAAAATTCTCCGACGCCCCCGTGCGCCAGCGCCTCGTCGCGCTGATGGGCCCGACGGTCGGCGACCCGGAGAACTGCCGGAAGGATGCGACCGCCATGTTCCAATGGCTGGACAAGCACGGCTCGGTCGATGCGAAGAAGAAAGCCGGCACGACCGGCTACTGCATGGGCGGCCCGCTCGTCATGCGCACGGCCGGCTTCCTGCCGGATCGCATCGGCGCCGGCGCCAGCTTCCACGGCGGCGGCCTTCTCACCCCTCAACCCGCCAGCCCCCACCTGCTCATCCCGCAGATGAAGGCGACCAACATGCTGATCGCCGTCGCCCAGAACGACGACGCGCAGGACGTGACCATCAAGGACAAGCTGCGCGACGAATTCGCCAAGACGAAGATCAAGGCCGAGATCGAAGTCTACCCCGCCCAGCACGGCTGGTGCCCGACCGACAGCCAGGTCTATGACGAAACCCAGGCCGAACGCGCCTGGACGCGCATGCTGGCGAACTTCAAGGCGGGGTTGAAGTAGGAAGAGAGAAGGGTGCGGGGCCTTTGGCCCCGCGCCTCGTCCTTCGACAAGCTCAGGATGAGGCATTCTGGCGTCGGCCTCAAATAGGCCTCATGCTGAGCCTGTCGAAGCGCGAGGCCGTGCTCGCCAGCGCCTGCCTAACTCCGCCACCGCAACGTCCGAGGCTCGATCGGGTTTACGAACTCCCGGCCTTCTGACCGTGCAGCCGCCCATTCCTTCTTCAGCGTGCGATACCATTTGGCCTGCACGTCGATGTCGTCGATCCACAGCATGTTCTGCTGATAGGCCATGCCCTTGTTCTGCAGGTTCACCATGTGGCCGTCCTGGCCCAGGAATTTCTGCGCGGCAGGGATCAGGATCGGCAGCGCCACATCGAGGAAAGGCGCGTGTCTCCAGAACGTGATCTGCGTGATGCGCGTCTTCTTCGCGCTGATCGGCGTCAGGCAGGTGAGCGTGAAGATGCGGCGCTTCTCGGCCTCGACGATCTCCCACCGGAAGCCTGGGATCTGGAACACGATCTCGGTGGTGACCTTGTCCCCCATCAGCATCTTGTAGGCGAGCGAGTTGCCCGACGGCTGGTGCCGCGCCAATGCCCAGCCCCGCGTCGCGGGCTCGAACAGCTTCTCCTTCAGCCGCAACCCCGTACTCGGCGGCCGCCACCACCATTGATTGTGGACGAACGGCACATGCGCCGGGTCCATCAGGCCCACGACAGCATCGTCCATGTGCGCGTTGAACACCTGATGCACGATGAACTTCGGCATCGCGCCCTCGCCGATGTCGAAAGCCGGCGGCGGCGCGGCAGGCGGCTCATCGCTGCGCGGATTGTCGGCGACGTAGATGAAGATCATCCCGTTCACCTCATGCAGCGGATACCGCCGCACGCGCACCTTGTCCGTCGCGAAGTCTTCCTTGCTCGGCAGTGACGGCATCAGCTTGCACTGCCCATCCGTCCCGAAGCGCCAGCCATGATAGGGGCACTGGATCGTCGGCTGCCCGTCCGTCATCACCTGCTGCCCCGCCGACAGCGGCACGAGACGGTGAGGGCAGATATCGCGCAGCGCGAACGCCTCGCCGGCCTCCGTCCGCGCGAGCAGCACGGGCTGGCCCAGGATGATCCGGCGAAACTGCTTCCCCGGCTCCAGCGTTTTCGACGCGCACGCGAAATACCAGCTGTCCGTCAGCCAGCCTTCAGCGGTTATCCCCGCGGATTTGGTGAGCGTTCCGTCAGCCATCTGGTCCTGAGCCTTGATAGGGCGGGACTATCCGATGTTTGCTGGCTCCAGTCGAGATGGGTGGAAAGGCGCCATGGCCGCAAAAGCTGGGCCGAAGAAGGTAGGGACGGGAAAGGCGGCCAGAGCCAAGGCCCCCGCCGCTCCGTCGATCAGCGGCGCGTGCCTCTGCGGCGGCGTCGAGATCGAGGTGGATGTGCCGGTGTTCTGGGCGTGGCACGATCATTCCGCCGCCAGCCGCCGCGCGCATGGCGCGGTCTACGCCACCTATGCCGGATGCTGGAAGAGCAAGGTGAGGGTGACGAAGGGCGAGAAGCTGGTTTCGGTTTTCAGCGACGCCGCGCGTGGCCACACGCGCTCCTTCTGCTCGCGCTGCGGGAGCCCGCTGATGTTCGCCCGCAAGGGCTCGCCGAAATGGCTGAACGTCCCGCGCGCGCTCTTCACGGGCCGCACGGGCCGCGAGGCGAAGTATCACATCGCCATCGAGGAGTTGCAGGACTGGGCCTATCTCGGCGCGCCGGTCGGTCCGCTCAAAGGCTATCCCGGCGTGACCGTGGAAAAGACCCGCAAGCCCCCGCGTGCGAAGGCGGGCGACAGCCTGTTCGAGCCCTGATCGGAACGACGCTAGGCGGTGGGCAACAGTTCGCTGTGATTCATCAGCAGCGTGTCGCCGTCTTCCTGCTCGATGAGATAGGCGGGATTGCGCCGGTCGGCCGGCCGCGTGACCGTCTCTCCGTTGAACGTGCGCTCAAGATAGTGGGTGAAGACCTTGAGGACGATGCCGTAGCCGTCTGCCCATTTGACACGGGCGCCTGGCTGGAACGCTACTTTATTCCGCTTCATGTACTGCCTGAACCGTGGTGGCCCCCACATGAACCCAACGTCATAAACATGTTGCAGAAGGGTCGCAGGCGCAAGGCGTCAAATGGACCGCAGGGGAACCCTTTCCGCGATCTGGCGTAATCGTGAAAGTTTCGTGAGGTGGACCCCGGCCCGCTTCCCGAACGAACGCGAAAACCCCGAAAAAGCGGCCTCTTTGCCGCCGCGTTCTTCGGGCTTGGCAGCGTGACCGAATGGTCACGCTGGAACCTGCAACCATGCGGGCGGAACGCCGTTTGCCAGCCATGGAACGTCGGCGCGACGCCGGGGCCAAGGTTGGGAAATAGTAGAGGACTCCACCATGATGAAGACACTTCTGGCTGCGGCCGCCATCGCTGCGTTTTCGGCCCCCGCGTTCGCGCAGACGCCGACAACGCCGCAAGGCGAAACCAAGACGGCGGCAGAACAGGCGTTCGCGAAGCACGACACGGATCAGAACGGCTCGCTGTCGCTGACCGAAGTGCAGGCGATCGATTCCACGATCACGCAGGCCGACTTCGACATCTACGACACCGACAAGAGCGGCGGCATTTCGCCGGCCGAGTTTGCCAAGTGGGTCGAAGCGAAGTCCACGCCGCCGGCCTCCACGCCCGGCTGATCGGCAGCGGCACATCGATCAACGGCAAAGGGCGCGGGATCCCTCCCGCGCCCTTCGTCATTCGGCGGCGCTATGCGCGATCTAGTGGATCATCACATTGATCGTGCGCGTCTCGGTAACGGCCGACGCCGGATCGCCGCCTTCGCGCTTCTCGACCTTCACCTTCGCAATCACATCCCGCTTCACCGGCTTGAGCGTGATGACGTGATGCATCGCGCCATCCGGCATCGTCTGATCCGTGACGCTGACGATCTCGACTTCGCCGGCTTTCTCCGGCGTCGCCGTCCAGATCACGCCGGCGGCGGTCGGCAGGTGGATGGATTCGGTTTTTGACGTGTCCGTGTGGAACATGAAGCCATCGGGCGTTTCGGCGGTGTTGGCGTCGTCCGAAGCATCGGACGCCTTCATCGCATCGTCCATCGGGCCGTGGCCCTCATGGGCGTCGGCCGCCGGCGTTTCGGGGGCGTCGACCGGCGCGGCAGGCGCTTCGCCGCCGCATGCTGCGAGGGCGAGGGCGGACAATGACAGAATCACAAAGCGCATGGATCGTCTCCTCATTCACGCTCTTGAGCGTTTCACATGGTGTACCGCGCTCCCCGGTCCAAAGGTAGGGGGTGTGGCAAGCTGGCTTCCGCCGCCGCCGGGCCTCCGGTGTCCTACGGGCCGGGCGTCAGATTTTCGCGACGTCCTTCACCGCATAGGTCAGCGGCCGGTCGTCCTCGTCCGTTACCGTGACGTATTCTCCGGCCTTGAACGGATGGCGGCCCAGCTTGAAGACAGGCTCGTCATCCTCGGTCGATCCGGCCTCGTAGTCGAAAAACCAGTTGTCGCCCCGGCGCTTCAGCAGGCCGTCGCGTGGTGTGGGCAGGTCCGGCGAGAAATGGCGCACGGTGCATTTGCCCGCATTGGCCTTCCACGCCCCTTCATCGAGAAGTCCATTGGCGTCGAGCGGGGCGACAAGCGTGTAGCCGTAACGGTCATCGCCATTGGCGAACTCCGTGCCGGGATTGCGCGCGAGGCGCAGCGTGATGCGGGAAAGCGCCATGGTCCTGTCCTCCTCAAGGCTCGCCCATGTGTTCCACACAAGATGGAGCAGGCCTTGCGGAAGATCAAATGGAGCGCGGATGTTCTCCGCTCAAGGAGAAGAGTGGCCGCGCTTCAGGCTGCCGGCCCGGCTTCCAGCACGTCTTCGACGGTACGAAGACCAGGCTTCGGCGACGTCACCAGCACGGCCATGTTTCCGGGAAGGTGCTTGTTGTCGAGCATCTTCTCGTGCGCCAGCGGAATGTCGGCGAACGGGAAGACTTCGGACATGCACGGGTCGAGGCGGCGTTCCAGCATCAGCTGGTTGGCCTGGCTCGCCTGCAGCAGGTTGGCGAAGTGCGAGCCCTGCACGCGCTTCTGGCGCATCCACAGGAAGCGCGCGTCCATCGTCAGGTTGAAGCCCGTGGTGCCCGCGCAGATGACGACCATGCCGCCGCGCTTCACGACGAACACCGAGGTCGGCATCGTGGCTTCGCCCGGATGTTCGAACACGATGTCGACGTCCTTGCCGCCCGTGTGCTGCCACAGGGCTTTGCCGAACTTGCGGGCTTCCTTCATGTACTCGTTGAACTCGGGCGAGTTCACTTTCGGAAGCTGGCCCCAGCATTTGAAGTTGTTGCGGTTGATGACGCCCTTGGCGCCCATCTGCAGAACGAAGTCCGCTTTCGAGTCATCCGAGATGACGCCGATGGCGTTGGCGCCGGCGACGGCGCAGAGCTGCACCGCGTAGGAGCCGAGGCCGCCCGACGCGCCCCAGATCAGCACGTTCTGGCCCGGACGCAGAACGTGCGGACGATGGCCGAACAGCATGCGGTAGGCGGTGGCGAGTGTCAGCGTGTAGCAGGCGGATTCTTCCCAGGTGAGATGCTTGGGGCGTTCCATCAGCTGGCGTGACTGGACGCGGCAGAACTGCGCGAACGAACCATCCGGCGTCTCATAGCCCCAGATGCGCTGGGTCGGCGAGAACATCGGGTCGCCGCCATTGCACTCTTCGTCGTCGCCATCGTCCTGGTTGCAGTGGATGACGACTTCATCGCCCGGCTTCCAGCGCTTCACGCGGCTGCCGACCGCCCACACGATGCCCGTGGCGTCGGAGCCGGCGATGTGGAAGGGTTGTTTGTGAATGTCGAAAGGCGAGACGGGTTCGCCAAGCCCGGCCCAGATGCCGTTATAGTTGACGCCGGCCGCCATCACGAGAACCAGCACTTCGTCCGACGCGATCTCCGGTGTCGGCACGACTTCGAGCTGCATGGAGGTTTTGGGGCGGCCATGACGTTCGCGCCGGATCGCCCAGGCGTGCATGGTCTTGGGTACGTGGAAATTGGGCGGAATCTCTCCGACCGCGTACAGGTCCTTGACTTCGCGAGCCGTGCCGCCGTCTGCCACTACTGTCTCTCCCCGCGCCGGTTATCCTCTCCGGGGCCGTGAGCGCTTCCGCTCTCGACAACCTCGGAGGGCTGTAAAACGGGCGTCACATTGTCCAAGGAGAGGACGGATTGCAAGCAATCTTGTTGCACTGCAATAGAGGGGCCAGGCCTGTTGCTGCAAGGCCGCGCCGCGTTCGGCCGATCAGGCGGGACGTTCTGCCCCGGCTCTGGCGTCAGGCCGGGGCAAGTCATCCCGTGAGTCGGGGCAGGTGGAGGCAGTATGTGTCACCGGCGCGCCCGGTGCGGCTCCGTGGCGCGGAACATTAATTCGCGACGATCCGTGCGGGGGAGCGCGCGTTGCGAACCCCCGTCAAATCTGCGAATCCACGGGCATGGCACAACAGGCATGGCTCAACGGCGTCTACATCGCGGCAGAAGAGGCGAAGATCTCGCCCTTCGATCGCGGCTTTCTCTTTGCCGACGGCGTCTATGAAGTAACCGCCGTCTACAACGGCCAGCTGGTCGATATGGAGCGCCATCTCGATCGTCTGGAGCGCTCCCTGCGCGAACTCAAATTCGGCGCGATGCCTGACCGGAAAGAGCTGGAAGAGGTTCACCGCAGGCTGGTGTCCGACAATGGCGTGGAGGAGGGCTATGTCTATCTGCAGGTGACGCGCGGGGCGTATGGCGCGCGCGATTTCGTTGCGCCCGAAACGCCGCGCCTGACCGTGTTCATGTTCGCGGAAAAGCGCGCGCTGATCGATACGCCGCTGTCGCGCAACGGCTCGCGCATCGTCACGCTGGCCGATATCCGCTGGGCGCGGCGCGACATCAAGTCGGTCGGCCTCCTCGCACAGGCCCTCGCCAAGACAGAAGCGAAGGCGCGCGGCGCGGACGATGCGTGGCTGGTCGCCCCCGATGGTTTCGTCACCGAGGGCGCATCGTCGAACGCCTGGATCGTCACGAAAGACGGCGAGATCGTCACGCGCGCCCTGTCGAATGCGATCCTTGCAGGCGTCACGCGCCATGCCCTGTTCGATGCGCTGGGCCAACGCAGCGTGAAGATCGTCGAACGCAGCTTCACCGTGGAAGAAGCGAAGAACGCTGCCGAAGCCTTCACCACCGCCGCCACAGGTCTTGTGACACCCGTGGTCGAAATCGACGGCGTGAAGCTGGGCGATGGCAAGCCCGGCAAGACCACGCGCATGATCCAGAAAGCCTACTACACCGCCATCGGCGCCGACGTGGCGAAAGCCGCGCCGTGGCTGAACGGCTAGTGGTCTGAAATCATCCTTCGAGACGATTGGCGCCTTGCGCCAATCCCTCAGGATGAGGTCAGTTGGCTTTGAATCATCGCTACGCCCACCGCCCTCATCCTGAGGGATCGCCAAAGGCGATCGTCTCGAAGGATGATTTCAGCGCGCGGCTACTCGTACCGTGCCGCAATCGCGTCCCAGCGCTCCTTGTGCGGCGAGACTTTCGCGACAGGTCCGGCGTTGGTGAAGTCGAGAAGCTGGTCGCTTGCCGTGCTGTATTTCGGCCATGCGGGCAGGCCAGCACCATTGGGATCGCCCGTCTTCGCGAAATTGACCCAGTAGGCGATAGCGAAATCAGCCTGCGTCTGGTCGTTCGCATCCGTCGGCCAGGGCGAGGTGTGCAGCGTGTTGAACACGTATTGCCGTTCCTGTGCGTGGGGCATGCCCTTGAAACGGTTCTGCACCGAAGGCGACAGCACGTCGAAGCGGTAGAGCCAGCTGGGCTGACCGGCGGCTGATTGAATCCCCGCAAGATGCCGCGCCGGTTCGCCGAAGATGATGTCGCCCACGATCTTGGCCGCCATGTCGTCAGCGTCGGTATAAGTTACAACAAGCTGTGGCAGGTCGGCTTTGGTCGCGCGCAGCGTGCGGGTGAGCGAGGCATCGACGTCGTCGGGCTTGGAGGGGAATTCCGCGCTGTTGTAGCCCACAAGATAGGGCACTTTCGCCTGCCTGCCCGCGTTGAAGGCTTCCATCACGGTCGTCTCGATGATCTTGCCGTCGATGATCGGGCCGCCGCCTGCGAAGGTGCTGGGATCGCCCGCGCCGAGAATCTTGTCGGCGGGAATGGCGCGCAGGTCGGCGGCGGTCTTCGCATCGACGCCCAACGACGCGATGAACGTCTCGCCGTCCTGATAGGCGGACGGAAGCCCGCGCGGATTGGGCTGATCGAGCAGCAGCACATTCTCGCGCCCGGCCCCGGATTGCACGATGGCCTTGTGGAACAGGCCGCGCGCGGGCGGCGACGTCATCAGCTTCTGCACGGCCATGCCGCCTGCGCTTTCGCCGAAGATGGTGACGTTGTTCTTGTCGCCGCCGAACGCCGCGATGTTGTCGCGCACCCATTCGAGCGAGAGGATCATGTCCATCATGCCGTAGTTGGCGACAGGCCCGCCCTCGGCTTCAGCCGTCAGCAGCGGATGCGCGAACGACCCGAAACGTCCGAGGCGATAATTGATCGAGACGAGCACGACGCCGCGTTTGGCGAATTCCGATCCGTCATAGAGTTCGGCGCTGCCCGATCCGTTCACGAAGCCGCCGCCGTGTATCCACACCATCACCGGGCGCTTTGCGTTGGCGTCGAGATCCTGTGTGAAGACGTTGAGCGTGAGGCAATCTTCGCTGGCGGGATATTGTCCGATGCCGTTGTCGGGGTTGGGCATGATCTGCGTGCAGATGTCGCCATACTGCGTCGCGTCGCGCACGCCCTGCCAGCGCTCCGGCGCCTGCGGCGGCTTCCAGCGCAGGTCGCCGATCGGTGCAGCGGCATAGGGCACGCCCTTGAACGCCAGCACGCCTTTCGCCTCGAGCGGACGAAGCTGGCCGCTCTGCGTGGTTGCGATGGGCGAGGCCGCGATGGGGTCGTGCGCTGCATTGCAAGCCGTAAGGAACCCGAACGCGAGCAAGCCAATGCCGAGCGAGCGACGTTTCATAAGCGTTTCCCCTGAAGCCATTTACCGGGCCGGTTCCCTCACACCTTGCGGCCACCCGCGCTGGGGCCGCAAGCCTTGACGCAGGGGCGCGCAGCCGGGATTTTTGCCGCGAATTGCGCTATGGCTTTGGCGGGCTGATTCGGAAGGTCGCTATGGGCTGGCGCGCCGACATCCTTGGCGAGACGTTCACGGCCGTCGATTTCGGCGAGACCGCATTCTTCGGCCTGCCTTGCGTCTACCTGATGGCGCGGCGGGACGGCGAGAGCGTCACAATCTACTACGCAGGCCAGACGCACAGCCTCAGCCAGCGCTATGCAGGCCATCATCAGCTGAAAGCGGCGAAGGCGCTGGGCGCGACGCACGCGCTGGTGCTTGTGGCGCCCGAGGCGCGCGACCGCCGCGAATTCGAGACGCTGCTGCGGTGGCGCTATCGGCCCCCGCTCAATCTCGAAGAGATTCCGTCGCATATGCAGGCCTGGCGCGCGGCGATGCATTTCGGGAAAGCGGAGATCGCCGAGCTGGCACACGCGGCGCATGTGAGCGCGGCGCAGCCGCTGCTGCCCGCATGGCTTAACCGCCCCAAGGTGGCGCGGAGCTGAGACGCAAGACGGCGGCGTGGTTAAGCGTCGCCCGCAGCAGGAAATTGCCGCATCCCGCTTGCCTCGGTCCGCGGTTTGCAGTTTTGTGCCTTCGCAATCGCAGCAAGGGCGCAAGATGGCGGACAGCGGCTCAAACCCGTTCCAGCACGACCCGGACAGGCCGTGGATTTTCCGTACCTATGCGGGACATTCCACGGCGGAGGAGTCGAACAAGCTCTATCGAAAGAACCTGTCGAAGGGGCAGACCGGCCTGTCGATCGCGTTCGATCTGCCGACGCAGACGGCCTATGACAGCGACCATATTCTCGCCAAAGGCGAAGTCGGCAAGGTCGGCGTGCCGGTCGGCCATCTGGGCGACATGCGCGCGCTGTTCGACCAGATCCGCGTCGAGGAGATGAACACCTCGATGACGATCAACGCGCCGGCGGCCTATCTGCTGTCGCTCTATGTCGCACTGGCCGACGAGCAGGGCTGCGACCGCGCCAGGCTGCAGGGCACGACGCAGAACGACATCATCAAGGAATATCTTTCGCGCGGCACCTATGTGTTCCCGCCCAAGCCCTCGATGCGGCTGATCGGCGACATGGTGGCGTGGTGCTATACCGAAACGCCGAAATGGAATCCGCTGAACGTCTGCAGCTATCACCTGCAGGAAGCCGGCGCGACGCCGGAGCAGGAACTGGCGTTTGCGCTGGCGACCGCGTGCGCGGTGCTCGACACGGTAAAGGCCGGCGGGCAGGTGCCCGAGAAGGACTTCACGACGGTGTTCTCGCGCATCTCGTTCTTCGTGAACGCAGGCGTGCGGTTCGTGACCGAGATGTGCAAGATGCGCGCATTCGTCGATCTCTGGGAAGAGATCGGGCGCGAGCGTTACGGCGTCGTCGACAAGCGCGCGCTGATGTTCCGCTATGGCGTGCAGGTGAACTCGCTGGGCCTCACCGAGCCGCAGCCGGAGAACAACGTCTATCGCATTCTCATCGAAGCGCTGGCCGTCACGCTCTCCAAGCGCGCCCGCTGCCGCGCGCTCCAGCTGCCGGCGTGGAACGAGGCGCTGGGCCTGCCGCGCCCGTGGGACCAGCAATGGTCGCTGCGCCTGCAGCAGATCCTCGCCTACGAGACGGACCTGCTGGAATACGAAGACCTGTTCGACGGTTCGCACGTCGTCGGCGCGAAGACGGACGCACTGAAGAACGAAGCGCGCGAAATGCTCGCAAAGCTCGATGCGACCGGCGGCACGATCGACAATATCGACTTTATGAAAACCGCACTGGTGGAAAGCCAGCGCGCGCGTCTGAAAGAGATCGAGGCGGGACGGCAGATCGTTGTCGGCGTCAACCGCTACGAGACCACGGAAGCCTCGCCCCTGTCCGGCGGCGACGGCGCGATCATGGCGACCGACCACGGCGCGGAAAGCCGCCAGATCGCCAGGCTCAAGGCGTGGCGTTCCCAGCGCAATGCCGATGCGGTGGCGAATGCGCTCGGCGAATTGCGCGCGGCTGCGGCCAGCGGCGCGAACATCATGCCGCCTTCCATCGCCGCCGCGAAAGCCGGCGTGACGGTGGGCGAGTGGGGCGCGGCCCTGCGCGAGACGTTCGGCGAATATCGCGGCCCCACGGGCGTCGCCGTCATCATCCAGACCGATGGCGAGGAAGACCTCGAACAGGTCAAGGGCGAGGTCGAGCGCGTGTCGAGGAAACTCGGCCGCACGCTGACCTATGTGGTCGGCAAGCCCGGCCTCGATGGCCACTCGAACGGCTCGGAACAGATCGCCGCCCGCGCGCGCCAGGCCGGCATGAACGTGATCTACGAAGGCATCCGCTTCACGCCGGAAGAAATCGTGCAGCAGGCCATCGATTCCGGCGCGCACGTCGTCGGCCTCTCCATCCTCTCGGGCTCGCACCTCGATCTCGTGAAGGAAACGGTCGGCATCCTGCGCACCAAGGGGCTCGATATCCCCGTGGTGGTCGGCGGCATCATACCTGACGCAGATGCGATGGCGCTGAAACAGATGGGCGTGCGCCGCGTCTACACGCCGAAGGACTACAAGATCACCCAGATCATGGGCGATGTGGTGAAGGTGGT
>CAZGWV010000057.1:17147-21852 GCA_964529555.1 uncultured Rhizobium sp. | reverse complement strand
CCTGTGGCGCCGCTGAGCCGGGAAGCGACCAATCGGGCGCGGGCGGAGGCGCAGTGGCTGACGCTGGGCGCGATGGTGTTTCGGCTGCCGGGGATTTATGGGCCGGGGCGGTCTGCGCTGGAGCGCGTGCGCGAGCCGGGGGCGCGGCGGATCGTGAAGGCGGGACAGGTGTTCTCGCGCATCCATGCGGGCGATCTGGCGGCGTTGCTGGAGCTGGCGATGGGGCGGGTGAAGCGCGGCGAGATTTTCAACGTCTGCGATGACGAGCCGGCGCCGGCGGATGAGGTTCTGGCGCACGCGGCGGGGCTGCTGGGCGTGGAGGCGCCGCCTGCTGTGGCTTTCGAGGATGCGGGACTGTCGCCGGCGGCGCAGCGTTTCTATGCGGAGTGCAAGCGCGTTTCGAACGCGAAGGCGAAGGCGGTGTTCGGGTGGCGGTTGAGGTTTCCGACTTATCGGGAGGGATTGGGGGATTGTCTGCGGGCAGCGGGTAGTAGGTAGTCATGGGTGGAGTCATTCCCGGCCAAGGCGCGTAGCGCCGCGTGCCGGGACTCCTGGCTGGCTGCTCCGAAGGGAAATTCCCCTTGTCTTGCGAACCGGGATTCTCGGGATGCGCTTCGCTTACCCGAGAATGACACCCGCTATGGAACCTCCACCTGCTCCGCCGTCGCCAGCACTGTCGCGATCATGCGTGCGGTATCCTGCGGGCGTGACAGGCGGTGGTCGCCATCCTTGATCAGCGTCCAGACCACATCGCTTGAGCGGAGTTTGTCGGCGAGGTCCAGCGAGTGGGTCCACGGCACATCCGTGTCGAGGCCGCCGTGGAGGATGCGGACGGGGATGTCGAGGGGGATTTCGGCATCGAGGATGTTCCAGTCCCTGCCCTCTTCGATCAGCATCTTCGTGATGGGATAGCCGGCGGGATCGTAGGGGGATGGGCGGGTCCAGAAGCCCTGGCTCATAATCCGGTTCTTCTGGCTGTCGTCGAAACTCGCCCACATCAGCTTGTCGGTGAAGTCGGGCGCGGGGGCGAGGAGGACGAGGGCCTGCACGCGCTCAGGACGGGCGAGCGCGCAGAGAAGCGACATCCAGCCGCCCATCGAGGAGCCGACGAGGACGAGCGGGCCCTGCGTCAGCCGGTCGATGACGGCGAGCGCGTCGGAGCGCCAGCGGCCGATCGTTCCATCGGCGAACGATCCACCGCTTTCGCCGTGGCCGAGATAGTCGAAGCGCGTGTAGCCGCGGCCCGTGGCGGCGACGGCGTGGTGGAGGAGCGTGGCCTTCTCGCCCAGCATATCGGAGTGGAAGCCGCCGAGCCAGACCACTTCGGATTTGGCGACGCCGGCGCGCCGGGTGTCCGCATGCGCAGGCGAGGCGGAGCTGCGGCGGTAGGCGAGCTTCACGCCTTCATGTTCCAGAAAGCCGGGGGCGGTGTGTTCCATCGGCTGGTTCTGATCGGTTTGCGCCGGGATGAAAAGGCTCTATGGGAGCCACGGGGATAACGGACAGTGGAGTTTGGACGCTTGCCACTTCGTGGTTCCGCGATCCTTCAGGTCATTCCGCATCTGGGCGCGGGCGGCGCAGAGCGGACGGCGATCGAAGTGGCCGAGGCGCTGAAGGCGGCCGGAGCGATCCCGCTTGTCGCGAGCGTGGGGGGGCGGCTCGAGGGCGAGCTGGCGCGCGTGGGCGGGGAGCTGATCCAGATCGATAGCCTCGCATCGAAAAACCCGCTGACGATCCGCCTGAATGCAGGCGTGCTGGCGAAGATCGCGCGCGAGCGGGGCGTCAAGCTGATCCACGCGCGTAGCCGGGCGCCGGCGTGGAGCGCTTACTGGGCGGCGAAGCGGATGAAGCTGCCGTTCGTGACGACCTATCATGGCGTCTACAATGCGAAGTGGCGCCTGAAGCGCTGGTACAATTCGGTGATGGCGCGCGGGCAGACGGTGATCGCCAATTCGGATTATACGGCGGCGCATGTGCGGGCCCAGCATCCAGAGGCGGCGGGCCGGGTCGTGACCATCCATCGCGGCGTCGACATTGCGCGGTTCTCGCCCGAGGCGGTGAACGCGGCGCGGCGGGCTTCGTTGCGGAAGGCGTGGCGGCTGGAGGAGACGGACGGGCCGGCGATCCTGCTGCCGGCGCGGCTGACGGGGTGGAAGGGCCATCGCGAGGCGATTGCTGCGGCGGGGATTCTGGCGAAGCAGCAACCGGACCTGCGGTGGAATCTGGTGTTCGTGGGCGACCATCAGGGGCGGCTGGACTATGTGGGGGAACTCGCCGAGCTGATCTCGCAGCATGGCGTTGACGCGCGCGTGCGGCTGGCGGGGCATTGCGATGACATGCCAGCGGCCCTTGCCCTTTCGGACATCGTCATCGCACCCTCCATTGAACCCGAAGCGTTCGGGCGCGTTGCCGCCGAGGCTGGCGCGATGGGCGTGCCGGCCGTGGGATCGTCCATCGGCGCACAGGGAGAGATCATCGTGGACGGGGAGACCGGCCTGATCGTTCCGCCGCGCGATCCGCCTGCACTGGCGGCGGCGATGGCGCGCCTGCTGGCCCTCGGGGAAACGGGCCGGGCCGATATGGGGGCCAAGGCCATGGCGCGGGTTCGTGAACGGTTTACGACATCGGCGCTTCAGAAGGCGACACTTGCAGTCTATGAAGGTCTGATGGACCGATCCGCATGAGCGCCCCGCCGAACTATGCCCCGCCGCCCAATCCGGGCGACACGCTGCGCCGCGTGCTGGTGATCAAGCTGGGCGCAATGGGCGATTTCATGCAGGCGCTGGGCGCGTTCCGGGTTGTGCGGGCGACGCATCCGTCTGCCCGGATCACGCTGCTGACCACCCCGCCCTACGAGGAATTCGCCAAGGCGTGCCCGTATTTCGATATCGTCGAGGCCGATGGCCGTCCGAAGGACCTCAAGGGAAAAGGCGACCTGATCCGCCGCCTGCGGGGCGCGGGCTACGACATGGTCTACGATTTCCAGAACAATGACCGGACCGCGCAATATTTCATGGGTCTGTCGGGCAAGAAGCCGCTGTGGTCGGGCGCGGCGAAGGGCGCATCGCACCAGCACATGAACCCCGACCGGGGGAACATGCACAATTTCGACCGGCTGGCCGAACAGCTGCGCCATGCGGGACTGGGCCCCAAGCCTCCCGGCGATCCGAGCGGCTGGGTGACCGGCCAGGACGTGCTGCCGAGCGTGGACTGGGTGCGGCCCGCCTTCCGCGACCCGCCACGCTTCCAGCCGGCGTTTTTTGGGCTGAACGGCAAATACGGCCTGCTGATCCCCGGCTCGTCGGCGGAACACCCGGAGAAGCGCTGGCCGGTGGAGCGTTTCGTGAAGCTGGCGAAATGGCTGGCCGACGGCGAGATCACGCCCGTGGTGCTGGGCGGCAAGGATGAGGGCGACATTGGCGCGCAGATCATCCGCAAGGAGCCGCGGGCCAAGAACCTGGTCGGCCGGACCGACCTGTTCCAGCTGGCCACGCTGGCGCAGCGGGCGGAACTCGCGATTGGCGGGGATACCGGCCCGATGCACCTGGCCGCCGCCGCCCGGACGCCGGGCGTCTGCCTGTTCGCGCAGGACTGGACCGAGGGCATGGAACAGGAGATGCGGACCGTATGGGACCCGCATACCCGGCTGGGCCGGGCCGCCCCGCGCGGCGGGCCGATGATGATCGTCTATGCCGCCGCGCTGGAGGGTATCAGCGTCCGTGATGTGCAGCAGGCGGCATTCCATCTGGGAGTGCTTTCGGACGGGATGAAGCCCGAACCGGAGGCCGCCCCCGCCCCTGAAGGCGGGGAGTCCTTGCCACAGGAACCTGCTCCAGACGCCGAACAGGCGCTTGCGGGTGGTTCCGATTCTTGAATATTTGCGCCGGAACGGGCATATTCCCGGCCCGGCAAGTCACCATGGAGAACTAAAATCGCTCAGCGTCCGCAAGCGGCCCAGTCGCCCAAGAAGGAAGGTCCGCAGATCAATGAGGACATTCGCGCAACGCGCGTCCTCCTGATTGACGAAAAAGGCGAGAAGCAGGGCGAGATGCCGATCGACGCGGCGCTCGACGCGGCCAAGGAGGCCGGCCTCGACCTCGTGATGGTCGCCCCCGACAACGATCCGCCGGTGGTGAAGATCTCCGACTACGGCAAGCAGCGCTTTGCCGAGCAGAAGAAGAAGGCCGAAGCGCGCAAGAAGCAGAAGTCGGCCGATCTCAAGGAGATCAAGCTTCGTCCGAACATCGACAAGCACGATTACGAAGTGAAGGGCCGCTCGATCCGCCGCTTCTTCGAGGAAGGCGACAAGGTGAAGATCACCATGCGCTTCCGTGGCCGCGAGATGGCGCACCAGAACATCGGCATGGAATTGCTGATCAAGGTGAAGGCCGAATTCGCCGACGTCGCGAAGGTGGAGTCCGAGCCGAGGCTCGAAGGCCGCCAGATGGTGATGGTGCTGTCGCCGCGCTGAGGCGCTGACGGCGGCGTTCGACACAGCGCAGGAGTGCGCCATGAGCGTGAATGCTGGCCGCATGCGTACCGGCCTTTGTGTTCTGGCGTTGCTGATGGCGTCCGGCTGCGGCGCGGCGGAAGTGATTGCGGGCAATACGGACAAGGCATCGCCCTCTCGCGGGATGACGTCGTTGCAGACGGCGCCGTATGACGACGCCGGCGCGCCCACGCACATCTCGCCTGCCCCGCCTGC
>CAZGWV010000057.1:14482-17047 GCA_964529555.1 uncultured Rhizobium sp. | reverse complement strand
CTGTTGCGGTGGGGGCTGCGCCTGACTTCACGTCGATCGCGTCGAACTTCAATCCGGCGCTGCAGCGCTTCATCTGGGTGCTGCCGCCGGGCGTGCATGGCGAGGCGCCGTGGGGCTTCACTGTGGAAGTGCGCCATCGGGGCGAGGTGAAGCACACGAGCGAGATGCCGCTGGTCGCCGAGAAGCTGCAGGGCGGATCGCGGGCGGAGTTTCCGGCGGGCTATGAGATCATCCGCCTGACGGACGATGGCCAGTGGGCGGCGCGCACGGCGGCGCTCGACAAGGTGGTGCTCGGGATCATCGAGCAGTACGGGCGCGGCGATGGCGAGGTGGAGTTCACCAACAAGCTGAACCTGACGCTCGATGCGGCGGCGAAGCAGGCCTACTGCACCGAGGGCAAGGCGGCGGATATCCGGCTCTATATGGAAGAGAGCGGCAAGGCCGGGCTCGTCTCCATGCTGGACGGCGCGGGCGATGCGTTCAGCCGGGTCGCGATCCTGCAGGCGTGCGAGGACTGAGGCGGGCCGTCTAACTGACGGTTCACTTGAAGGGCGCAACGAACGGGCTACTCTTCCGGTTATGAAACACATCGTCACAGCCTGCATCGCCGGGATCGCGCTCATGGCGTGCTCCCCCTCCGCAACCGAGACCGCGACGCCGGGCGAGGTCGCGGCGAGCGATGTCGCGCCGGAAGCCGCAGCGCCGCCGACGCCGCCGCCGGTGGGGTCTGACCCCGCTGTGCCGGATACGTGCGGCATGGCCCAGCACGCCGCCTTGGTCGGGCAACCGATCACGAGCGAGGGCGTACCGGCCGAAGGGCCGAATGTGCGCCACCTGCGCCCCGACTCGCAGATGACGATGGATTTCAGCCCGCAGCGCCTGAACATCGACATTGACGCGGACGGCATCATCACGGGCTTCCGCTGCCTCTAGGCGGCGCGACCTGTTGGAGAAGGAGTGGCGGCATGATGCGCGCAATTACGATGACGTGTGTGTTAGCGCTTGCCACGGCGGCCTGCGCGGCGGCGCCTGAAGCGCCAGCTGCCCCGGCGAACCCGAACCTGCCCGCGCTGGCGGACGATTCCTGCGGCGCCGGCATGTTCGCGGAACTGATCGGCAAGCCGATCGACGGGCCGGGCGTGCCGGGCGCGAGCCGGCTCAACCGGCACATCAAGCCGGGCACGCAGGTGACGATGGACTATGTCGCACAGCGCATGAACATTGAAGCCGATGCGCAGGGCGTCATCCTGCGCATCACCTGCGGATGATGAGCATGACACTTTCCATGACACGTTCGCTGGCATCTCTCCTTGCGCTTGGGTTTGCGGCGAGCGGCATGGCCGCCTGCACGCCGGATGGATCGCCATCCGCCGGGCCGCCGCCTGGGGCGGTCAGCGGCGCGCCGGATGGAACGGATGAGTGCGGCGCGAAAGAGAATGCGCGATTGATCGGCATGCCGATCACCGATCCGTCCGTACCGGAAGCCTCCCCCAAGGTGCGCCACATCCGGCCGGGCGACGCGGTGACGGAAGACTATCGCGTCGAGCGGCTGAACATCCGTGTCGATGGCGCGGGCGTGATCGAGAAGATCGACTGCGGCTGAGGCGGCGCCCGCCTGCTCTCGCCGCGTGATCGTTGCCGATTATCAATCTTCGCATTCCAAGCATCGTTTGCTGGGCAAGGCGCACTGCGTTAAGGCGGTTTGCCGACATATTGGGGCCGGCCCGGTCAACATGGCGGATCGCACTTGCAGCGGCAGTTCCTTGTGTTCGCGGACAAGATGTTCGCGCGGTCCGAGGGGTTCATCCACCAGTCCTATAAAGCGTTCGACCGGCTGCAGCCGGTGTTCGTCGGCAGCGAATTGCGTGAGCAGCCGCCTGCGGGGCTCGAGGCGATCACGCTCAATCCGCTGCATGGTCTTGCCGGCGAGAACGGGTTCAAGCAGTTCGGGTTCGTGTCGGGGAAGCTGAAGCAGCGTTTGCTGGACGCGAAGCCTGCGCTGATCCACGCGCATTTCGGGAAGTCTGCCGCGTACGCGTTGCCGCTGGCGCGGGCGCTGGGCGTGCCGCTGGTGACGACGTATCATGGCGGGGACGCGACCAAGACGGCGAACACGCGCGACAGCGTGATGCGCGTTTACAATCGCAGGCGCGCCGCGCTGTGGCGCGAGGCGGCGCTGGTGCTGCCGGTGTCGGAATTCATCAGGGGCGAGCTGGCCAAGGCGGGGTGCCCGCCTGGGAAGATGACCGTGAATTACAATGGCGCCGATCCGGGGCGGTTTGCGCCGGGCGCGAAGTCGAAGCTGATCCTGTTTGCCGGGCGATGGGTGGAGAAGAAGGGGATCGACACGCTGGTGTCGGCGCTGATCGGCGTGCGCGGGCAGATGGACGGCTGGCGTGTGCGGCTGGTGGGCGATGGCGAGCTGAAGCCGCAGCTTGAGGCGCGGCTGAAGACGGCCGGGCTTGATGTGGAGCTGCCGGGCTGGGTCAGGCCCGAGGATATGCCGCAGCACTTTGCCGAGGCGATGATCGTGTGCGTGCCTTCACGCCGCGCGGCCACGGGCGA
>CAZGWV010000057.1:0-14382 GCA_964529555.1 uncultured Rhizobium sp. | reverse complement strand
AATTCCATCGCGCTGTCATTCCCGGCGCGCCGCATGCGCGAGCCGGAACGCAGGGGCTGCGAGCACGGTGCTGGTGACCCCTGGGTTCCCGCTCTCCGCCCTTCGGGCTGCGGCGGGAATGACAGTGTTATGGATTAGCTCGGAGTACCTACCTCGCTCGCCGGATGAGCGAGAGCAGGACGAGGACGATGATCGCGCCGACCATGGCGTAGAGAATGGCCGTGATCCACGCATTGACCACGAAGAAGCTGAGGCCGAGTTGCGGCAGCAGCCAGGACGACAGGAACGCGCCGATTATCCCGATCACGATATTGCCGATGATGCCGAAACCGGCGCCTTTCACGATGAGGCCGGCGAGCCAGCCGCCTATGCCGCCGACGATCAGGGCGACGATGATGCTTTCAGTGGACATTGATGGTCCCTCCCACGGGCGAGGCCGCCCTTGCTGCGGGAGCATATCGATCGGGCGCAGGCCCGATGGCGCTCCCTGAGCCGGAGTGCATCATGCCGGCGGGGACCGGGCAACCGGGATACGCGCGCCGTAACGCCTTGCTTTTCCCGGTTGCCCGGCTATAAACCCCGCCTTCCACAGGACCGGACAGGCTAATGGCATGCCTGCCGGGACTTATTTCAGGCGTCGCGCCGTTGATTCCTAACGGAATTTTCGGGTCGGACTGTCGCCAACAGGAGACGAAAATGCCGAAGATGAAGACCAAGCAGGCCGCTTCCAAGCGGTTCTCGCAAACCGCGTCCGGTAAACTCAAGCGTGGCGTCGCCGGTAAGCGCCACCGCCTGATCAGCCACAATGCGAAATACATCCGCACCAACCGCGGCACCGTTGTCGTCGCGGACGTGGACACCCCCCGCGTTGTGAAGAAGTTCCTGCCCTACGGCGTGAAGTAACGACTTCGCCCTAGCGCCCCCCCTGATCAGATAATCGGAGTTTCCCCATGCCCCGCGCCCGCGGCCGAGTTCCGGCCCACGCCCGTCACCGCAAGGTCATCAAAGCCGCCAAAGGCTTTTACGGCCGCCGCAAGAACACCTTCCGCACCGCCCAGGCCGCCGTCGTCAAGGCCGGGGTGAACGCCTACAAGGGCCGTAAGCAGAAGAAGCGCAATTTCCGCTCGCTCTGGATCCAGCGCATCAACGCCGCCGTCCGTTCGGTCGATGACAAGCTGACGTATTCGCGCTTCATCGACGGCCTGACCAAGGCTGGCCTCGGCGTCGACCGCAAGGTCATGGCCGACCTCGCCATGCACGAGCCGGCTGCGTTTACCGCCCTGGTGGAGAAGGCCCGAGCTGCGCTGGCGGCTTAATCGCCTCCGGTACTTATCTCCGACGCTTTTCTCCGCTAGTTCCGAGCCGCCACGCGCGGGGCGGACTATGGCCCCGTGCGACCTCAAACCCGCACGAGTCCATCATGGCTATCGAACAACAGGTTCAAGAGATCGAGGCGAGCGCTGGATCGGCGATCGCCTCTTCTTCCGATGAGGCGGCGCTCGAGGCGATCCGCGTGGCCGAGCTTGGCAAGAAGGGGCGCGTGTCGCTTCTGATGCGCGAGCTGGGCGGGATGAGCCCGGAGCAGCGGCAGGTTGCGGGCCCGGCGCTGAATGGCCTCAAGGACCGGCTCACGGCTTCGATCTCGGCCCGCAAGGCCGAGCTTGAGCTGGCGGCGCTGAATGTGCGGCTGGAAGCCGAGCGTGAGGATCTAACATTGCCGCCGCGGTTCGAGCCGGTGGGCGCGCTGCATCCGGTGATGCAGGTGTTCGAGGAACTGGCTGCGATCTTCGCCGACATGGGCTTTGCCGTCGCTGAAGGCCCGGACATCGAGGACGACTTCCACAACTTCACCGCGCTCAACTTCCCGCCGGGCCACCCGGCGCGAGAGATGCACGACACGTTCTTTATGAAGCCAGCCGCCGATGGCTCGCGGAAGCTGCTGCGCACGCATACGTCGCCGATCCAGGTGCGCGCGATGCTGGCGAACAAGCCGCCGATCCGCGTGATTGCGCCGGGGCGCGTCTACCGGAAAGACTGGGACGCGACGCACACGCCGATGTTCCACCAGATCGAAGGTCTGGTGATCGACGATCAGGTTCACATGGGCCACCTGAAGGCGTGCCTCACGGAAGCCTTCTCGCGTTTCTTCGAGGTTCCGAACACGACCTCGCGTTTCCGCCCGCACTTCTTCCCGTTCACCGAGCCGAGCGCGGAGATGGATATCCGCTGCGACCGGTCTGGCGCGGAGATCAAGGTCGGCGAAGGCGATGACTGGCTGGAGATTCTCGGCTGCGGGATGGTGCATCCCAACGTGCTGCGCTCGTGCGGCATCGACCCGGACGTCTATCAGGGCTTCGCGTTCGGCCTCGGCGTCGACCGGCTGGCGATGCTGAAATACGGGATGAACGATCTGCGTCCGTATTTCGAGGCGGATGTCGAGTGGATCAGGCATTACGGCTTCAAGCCGTGGCTGCTGCCGACAGTCACCGGGGGGCTGTCGTGACGACCGACCTCGCCGCACGCATCGCCGGCCTGCATACGGAATCCTTCGGCGTGGGCGCCGAACAGGAAACCCGGCTTGCCGCGCTGATCGTGGCGGGGCGCAAGCGCGGCTCGACGACGGCTGGCCTGCAAGGTCAGCCCACGCGCATGGATCGCCGCAAGGTGGTGCTCGACGGCGCGGGGCGTCCGGTGGCGATCATTCGCACGATCAACTACGAGAAGCTGACCTTTGACAGGGTCACCGAAGAACACGCCCGCCTCGAAGGCGAGGGCGATCTTTCGCTCGCCTACTGGCGCGATGCGCATGAGCGCTTCTTTCGCAAATACATGATCTTCAAGCCGGACCTGTCGCTGTGGTTCGACACATTCACGCTTGAAGACATTCTCGATGACGACTTCGCGCGCACAGCACAGGGGCACGTCGAAGCGGAAATCTCCGAAGCCGCCGCCAACGGTTTTACCGCAGCCCAAGGGGTTGCTCCATGAAATTCACTCTGCCCTGGCTGGAAGATCAGTTCGACACCAGCGCCGTCACTGTCTCCGCAAACCCGCTGCCCGCTACGACGCAAGGGTCGCGCAGCGCTTGCCCCCTCCCCCTCGTGGGGAGGGGTGCAGGGGTGGGGGGCGGCTCCGCGTGCGGGCTGAACGATGGAGCTTACCGCCCCACCGCCCCCCTCACCCTACCCTCTCCCCACAAGGGGGAGAGGGGCGACAACCGCATCGTCAGGCTCGTGGAGAGCGCCCCATGAAATTCACCCTCCCCTGGTTGAAGGACTATCTCGATACGAGCGCAGGGTTGCCTGCGATTCTCGAGGCGATGACGCAGGCGGGCCTCGAGGTTGAAGAGGCGCATGATCCGAAAGAGGCGCTGAAGCAGTTCACCGTCTGCCGGATCGTTTCCGCAGCCCAGCATCCGAATGCGGACAAGCTGCAGGTCTGCCAGGTGGAAACCGTGGACGGCATGAAGGAGATCGTGTGCGGCGGTCTCAATGCGCGGCCGGGTCTTGTGACGGCGTATGCGCCGATTGGCGCGTTCATTCCGGGCTCGGGGATCACGCTTGTGCCCAAGCCGGTGCGCGGCGTCGTTTCGAACGGCATGCTGTGTTCGGGCGGGGAGATGGAGACGGACGAGGATCCGTTCCGGCTTCGCATTGCGCGGTTCGATGACTGGAAGTTCCGCGCCGAGGCGCTTGGCATTTCCGAGGAGCAAGCCATCGCGGATGGCGGGATCATCGAGCTGCCGGATACGCTGAAGGTCGGATCGCCGGTGGCGGATGCGCTGGCGCTCGACACTGTCATCGATTTCGAGGTAACGCCGAACCGGCCGGACTGGCTGGGCGTTACCGGCATTGCGCGCGATCTGGGCGCGAAGGGGCTGGGAAAGTTCAAGCTTGAGCCGGTGAAGCCGGTGAAGGGCACGTTCGCCTCGCCCGTGAAGGTGCGCATTGAGGATGCGGGCGCTTGCCCGGTGTTCGCGGGGCGTCTGATCCGTGGCGTGAAGAACCAGCCGTCGCCGGAGTGGATGCAGAAGCGGCTGAAGGCCATCGGCATCAATCCGAAGAACATGCTGGTGGACGTGACGAACTATATCTCGTTCGACCGCTGCCGGCCGCTGCACGTCTATGATGCGGGCAAGCTGAAGGGCGATATCCGCGCGCGGCTGGGCACGGCGGAGGATTCGTTCACGGGTCTTGATGGCAAGACATACTCCAACCTCAGCGAGATGTGCGTGATCGCGGACGATAGCGGCGCCATCGGGCTTGGCGGCGTGATGGGCGGCGAGAGCACGGGATGCTCCATCGACACGGTCGATGTGTTCATCGAGAGCGCTTACTTCGACGCCAACCGCACGGCGCGGACGGGGCGCGCGACGGGGATTATCTCTGACGCGCGCTTCCGCAACGAGCGCGGCATCGATCCGCATTCATGCGTGGACGGGATCGAGCTGGCGACCAAGCTGATCCTCGACGTGTGCGGCGGGGAGGCTTCGGAAGTCATCGTGGCGGGCAAGGCGCCGGATGGGCCGAAGCCCGTGGCGTTCAAGCCGCGCGACATGAAGCGTCTGACCGGGCTCGACATGCCGGCGAAGCGCATGGAGCAGATCCTGCGCGCGCTGGGCTTTGAGCCTGTGGTGCCGCCCAAGGCGCAGCATGATGCGGATACCGTGTGGGCCACCAAGGTGCCTTCGTGGCGGCCGGATGTGGAAGGTTCGGCGGACATCGTGGAAGAGCTGATCCGCATCGAGGGATATGACAAGCTGCCCGACGAGATGCTGCCTGCGCCGGAGGGGCCGGCGCGCGTGGTGGTGACGCCGATGCAGAACCGCGTGCGCGTGGCGCGGCGCGTGCTGGCGGGGCGCGGCTTCCTTGAAACCGTGACGTGGAGCTTCATGCACCACGAGACGGCGGCGCTGATGATCGGCGGGGCCAACAACCTGCAAGCGGCGCTGACCATCGACAATCCGATTGCATCGGACCTCGACTATATGCGGCCCTCGATGCTCGCGAACCTGGCGCAGGGCGCGCAGCGTAATGCGGATCATGGCGCGGACGATGTGCGCCTGTTCGAGGCGGGGCCGGTCTATCCGGGCGACCAGCCGAAGGATCAGCGCATGCATGTGGCCGCCGTGGTGAAAGCCGCGAAAGGCCGCGACTGGCAGGGCGCGCCTGCGCCCTACAACGCATTCTCGGCGAAGGCGGATCTGTTTGCGGTGCTGACAGCGCTGGACCAGAACCCGGACAAGTTCCAGGTGGGCGCGCCGGAAGGTTCGTTCTGGCATCCGGGGCGCGCGGGCACGCTGCGGCTTGGGCCGAAGCAGGTGGTGGCGAGCTTCGGCGAGCTGCATCCGCAATTCCTGAAGCAGCTGGGCGTCGATGGTCCGGTGCTGGCGATCGAGCTGGCGCTGGATGCGTTGCCGCTGGCGAAGGCCAAGGCGACCAAGACGCGACCGGTGCTCGACAAGGCGGACCAGACGCCGGTGCGGCGCGACTTCGCGTTCGTGGTCGAGGAGAAGGTGGCGGCGGGCGACATTGCACGGCTGGCGCTGAAGGGCGATCCGAAGCTGGTGAGCGCGGCGCGCGTGTTCGACGTCTATCGCGGCGCCGGCATTGGCGAGGGCAAGAAGTCGGTCGCGGTGGAAGTCACGCTGCAGCCGCGCGGGTCGGCCATGACGGACGAGCAGATCGAAGCTGTGGCGCAGGCGATTGTGAAGTCGGTTGCGAAGGGGACTGGGGCGGTGCTGCGGGGGTAGCGACATCCAACTGGAACTGCCGACGCCCAGCCCTTACCGGCTGGGCGTTTTCATTTGCGTGGTTGCGATGCGGAGATTTATAGGATACCCCCCTATACTATGCATATGTCAGCTGCCAAAGACCAGATCATCGCGCGCGTGCGTCGCATTGTCGGCCAGCTGAATGGCGTGGAACGCGCGCTTGAGGATGAGGCGAGTTGCGACAAGATCCTGCATCTTGTCGCGGGCGCGCGCGGCGCGATGAACGGGCTGATGGAGGAAATTCTCGCCGATTTCATCCGCGAACATGTCGCTGCGCCCAAGCTTGGCGCCGAGGCACGCCGCGAGGCGGCCGACGAGCTTATCGCCATTATCCGCCGTTACGCGAAGTGACCCCATGACCGACACGGTCGAGCATCTCAAGCACAGCCACGTCTATCTGGGCCGGGACCATGACCGGAACGCCCGGCGCACGATGTGGGTGGTTGCGCTCACGGCCGCGATGATGGTGGCGGAAATTGTCGCCGGTCTTGCCTACGGTTCGATGGCGCTGCTCGCGGACGGCTTCCACATGGCGACGCATGCAGGCGCGCTGGCTGTAGCCTTCATGGCCTATGGCTTCGCGCGCAAGCATGCGCACAGCCCGCACTACACTTTCGGCACGGGCAAGGTCGGCGACCTGGCGGGTTTTGGCTCTGCTCTCGTTCTTGCGGTGGTCGCGCTTGGCATCGCTGTGGAGTCCTTCCAGCGCCTTCTGGCGCCGGCAAGCGTCGCTTTCGATCAGGCTATTGTCGTCGCCGTGATCGGCCTCGCTGTAAACCTCGTGAGTGCGCTGATGCTTTCAGGCGGGTACCACCATGGCCATCACGGGCATGACCATCACGCTCACGCCGATCACGACCATGATCATGGGCACGCGCATCACGGACACGACCACGGCCATGACAATAATCTGCGCGCCGCCTACATGCATGTGCTGGCCGATGCACTGACGTCCATTCTCGCCATCGTGGCCCTGGTGGCGGGGCGGATGGCAGGCTGGGTGTGGCTCGATCCGGTGATGGGTCTGGTGGGAGCTATCGTTATCTCCCGCTGGGCGTGGAACTTGATGCGCGACACGGCTGGCGTATTGCTCGACAAGGCCGACCAGCACCTCGTTCAGGAGATCAGGAAAGAGATCGAACGCCCCGGCGACAGTCGCATTGTCGATCTGCATGTGTGGCGCATCGGCCCGGAAGCGCACGCCGCCATCGTTTCCGTCGCAACCAGCGTGACACTGGACCAGCTAAGGCAGCGGCTCAAACCGGTGCATGAGCTTGCGCACATCACCATCGAGATCGAGCGCGGCGGCGCATAGGGCGCCTGAAGACCCCTAAGCCGCGTCCTTCAGTTCCTGCTGCACGCGCTCGGCGAGTTGGCGGAGGGTGAAGGGTTTGGGGAGGAAGCTGATCGCGCGGTCGTCTTCCAGCGTCTTGGCGAGGTCGCGTTCGGCATAGCCCGAGATGAACATCACGCGCGTGTTGGTGAGCCACGGACGGGCTTCCTTGAGCAGGGCGGGGCCGTCCATGCCGGGCATGACGACGTCGGAGATGAGGAGATCGATGGCGCCCGACTGTTCCTTGATGATCTCCAGCGCCTTCTCGCCGTCGCTGGCCTCGATGACGGAATAGCCGAACGAGGCGAGCAGCTGGGCGGCAATGCCGCGCACGCCGTCTTCGTCCTCGACCAGCAGGATCGAGCCGCGCCCGGCAAGGTCTGCGCCGCGCGCGGGCGTGGATGACGGGGCGGCTTCCGGCGTTTCGAGAACGCCGCCGACGGTGGCCTGTTCCTCGACGCCATCCCAGGCCGGCAGGAAGATCTTGAACGTGGTGCCGCGCCCGACTTTCGAGACCGGGTAGATGAAGCCGCCGAGCTGTTTGACGATGCCGTAGACCGTGGCGAGGCCGAGGCCCGTGCCCTTGCCTTCCGCCTTCGTCGTGAAGAACGGTTCGAAGATTTTCTCCATGATGTCGGGCGGGATGCCGCCGCCATCATCGACCACTTCGATCAGCACATAGTCGCCATCGGTGACATGCGTGAAACCGTCCTTGCGGGCGGCGGCTGCATCCGAGCGCGAGGTGCGGATGACGAGACGGCCGCCGCCGCTTCTCTCGATCATTGCGTCGCGTGCGTTGGTGCAGAGATTGGTGATCGCGGTTTCGAGCTGGCCCTTGTCGGCCTTGATGCGCGGCAGGTCGCGGCCATGGACCACATCGAGCTTGATGCGCTGGTCGATGATGTCGCGCAGCAGCGTGTAGTAGTCCGACAGCGCATCCGTGACGTCGAAGACTTCCGGGCGGAAGACCTGGCGGCGCGTGAAGGCCAGCATGGTGCGCACGAGCTGCGCGCCGCGCGAGGCGAACTCGTTGATCGACTTCAGTTCGAAGAAGGTGGGGTCGCCCGGAGGGTGGCGAATCTGCAGCTTGTCGACATTGAGAATGATGCCGGCCAGCATGTTGTTGAACTCGTGCGCGAGACCGCCGGCCATCTTGCCGAGGGCCTGCAGTTTCTCGCCCTGCGCGAGGCGCTGTTCGAGCAGCTTCTTCTCGGTGGTGTCGATGACATAGGCGGTGGACGGGCGGCCCTGGCGGTCGAGCACGACGTAGAGGTCGACCGATTTCTGGCCTTCGCCGGCGAGCTTGAAGTTGACGGCGCCGTCGAGCGCCTTGGAGAGATCTTCGGCGAGGGCTGCCGTGCCCTGGTCGGCCACGAACAGGTCAGCGAAGCGGCGGCCCGGCTGGGCGCGGCCGCCGGTCATCTCGACCAGCGTGCGGTTGGCGTCGAGCATCACGGCGCTTTCGACACCCTCGCCGTCGAGGCGGACGACGCCGAAGGGCGCATCGGCGAACATGGTGTCGTCCGAGCGTCCGGCGTTGCGAACGTCAGCGGGGGCGGCGCCGCTAGCGGCGGCGGCGACAGGCGCGCGGCGGGCCAGCTGTTCGGCGGCGCTGGCGATGTAGACGACGGAGCGCGTATGGGCTTCGGCGCCCTTGCCAGCCCAGGTGGTGATGAGCGTCGCGGTGGTCTCGATGCCATCGCGGGCGCGCAGGACGACTTCGGCGCGCTGGCTCGCCTGCCCGCGCACTTCGCGCTTCATCAGCTTGAGCCCTTCGGGGCGCATGATGTCTTCGAGGCGGAGCGCATTGTCGCCGTCGGGCAGGCCGAGCATCTGGCGCAGGGTCTGGTTGATGTAGACGACGCGGCCATCGCGGCGGGCCGAGAAGAAGCCGATGGGGGCGTCTTCGACATAGAGCGCGCGCGCATCGACCGAGCCGGCGGCGGGGACGACGCCCTCGACACGGCGCAGGCGCCAGAGCGACCACGTCTTCGCAAGCGGGGCGACGCTGGCCTCGAACTGCACGGGCGAGTGGGAATCGCCGAACAGCAGCGCGGGCAGGAGTTCGGAACGGGGAACGCCCATCTTGGCCGCTTTCGACAGGCGGTAGATCGGCGCGGCCATGCCGGGATTGGACGAGAACAGGCGGTCAACGGAAGGCGCGTGCGCGCTGTCGCCGACGACGTGGGCGAGTTGGGCCAGTTCGAGATAGGCGGGGTTGGCGGCGACGCTCGCGCCGCCGCGATCCGAGATCAGGGCCGGTTCGGTGAGCGCATCGAGCCAGAGATGGCGCCTGGGCGTCTGGGCGGCGGCTTCGGCGGCGCCGCGATCCGGGAAGACGCCGAGACGGCGGCCAGCGCCGCGCACGCCCCACATGACGAGCACCAGCGCCATAGCGCCGAGCGCGATGACCAGCACGGCGCCGGCGGGACCGACAGCCTCGCTCCATGTGATCGCCATGCCGGCAGCGCCCCCGGCGACGACCAGGGCGGCCCAGAAGGTCAGCTGGATCCAGTCGAATCCCTTGCGCGGACCGCCCTCTGCCGCATCGGCTTTTTCGGCGGGGTGTTCGTTGAAATCAGTCATGGGCGGTCTTCCGCTGGCTAGCCGGACAGTAGTGGGATGATTCGCGGCCCGGCGTGTTAGCGCCGACCGGCATGTTAACGATCTGACTCTGTAGGGGAATCCCCGTCGAGACCCGGTCAGATTCTGGAGTCTTTTGAGTCCCTTGGGCGGGGTGGCCGCTACGAGTGGGACACGGGGAGTCAACGTTTCGAATCCGAATCGGATTGCGGTTGCTGTGGAGAACCCCACGTAGGCGTCCTCCTCCCCCAAGCGGGCAGAGCCATCGCATATGCGTGAGAGCGCTCCAACAGAAGTCATTCTCGGGTAAGGCCGTCAGGCCGCATCCCGAGAATCCCGGTTGGCGCCGGCGTGGAATTACTGGCGATCCCTCGCCGAGAGAACCGGGATTCCCGGCACGCGCGCTGCGCGCTTGGCCGGGAATGACTCCGCTTGAGCCATATGCGATAGCCCTGCCCGAGCGGGGAAGGATGAGGGCGGCGAGGTTCATTACCTTACCCTCCCCTTCTTCGTGTTCATCACGAAGCCAATGACTTTGGCGACCGCCTCGAAATGCTCGCGCGGGATCGATTCCTCGACCTCGACCGTCGCGAACAGGGCGCGGGCGAGCGGCACGTTCTCGACGATGGGGATGTTGTGCTCCTTCGCCTTCTCGCGGATGCGGAGGGCGACGTCGTCGACGCCCTTGGCCATGCACATGGGCGCCGCGTCCTTCTCGGGATCGTAGCGCAGCGCGACCGAGTAGTGGGTCGGGTTGGTGATGACGACGGTGGACTTGGGCACGTTCTGCATCATGCGCTTGCGCGAACGTTCGAGGCGGATCTGGCGCAGGCGGGCGCGGATGTGCGGATCGCCTTCCTGCTGCTTGGTCTCGTCGCGGACGTCCCTGCGCGACATGCGCATGCGCTGCATGAAGGTCCAGCGCTGCCAGACGAAATCCATCGCAGCGATGATGCCGATGACGACGATGGCGGCGATCAGCAGGCGGCCGGCGATGGACTGCGTCATCGCAAGCAGGCCGGCGGGTTCGAGCTGGCTCGATTCAGCGATGGCGGTGGCTTCGGGCCAGACGGCGTAGATCATCGCCGCGGTGATGGCCGCCATCTTGAGGATGGACTTCAGGAGGTTCACCCAGCCCTGCGCGCCGAACATGCGCTTGAGACCCTTGGCGGGCGACAGCTTGGACAGTTGGGGCTTCATGCGCTCGCCGGTCCAGAGCGGGCGGTGCTGCACGAGATGCCCCAGCACGCTGGCGACGGCGATGGCGCTGAAGATGATGCCGAGCGGCATGGCGAGCGAGAGCAGCAGGCCGCCCATCAGTTGCTGCGCGCCGCCATCGGCCAGGCGGAAGGCGTGCGGGTGGTCGAGAATACGGGTCAGCGGATCGGCGATCATGCCGCCGATGGGGCCGGCGCTGGCCATGATGAAGGCGGTGGCGAGGATGAGGAACCAGACGGGGACATCGAGCGACTTGGCGATGTCGCCCTTCTTGCGCGCATCCTCGAGCTTCTTGTGTGTCGGTTCTTCTGTCTTCTGACTGTTGTCCTGCTCTTCGGCCACGCCTGCCCCCTATTGCAGCGTGAGGAGACGCATCTGCGTCTCCATCGCGTCGAGCCAGACCATCAGTCCGCCGCCGAGCCCCAGCGCGATGACGGAAAGGCCGAGCATCACGGAGAGGGGCATGGCGGTCATAAACACCTGAACCTGCGGGATCAGGCGCGAGACGAGACCGAGCGCTATGTTGAAGATGAGCGAGAAGATCAGCACGGGCGCCGCGATCTGGATACCGAGCCGGAAGGAATTCGCGACGGCGTCGATGACGAATTGCGAGGCGTCGCCGACATCGGGCAGGACGCCGGGCGGGAAGATGGCGTAACTGTCGCCAGCCGCCTGGATCATCACATGATGGAGGCCGACCGACATGATGAGCACGAGCCCCATCAGCGAGAAGAAGCCGGAGAAGACGGCGGCGGGCTGGCTGGCGACGGGATCGAGTTGCTGGGCGAAGCCGAGGCCCGAGGCGAGGCCGGCGGAGGCGCCGGCGACCTGAAGCGCGCTCATCATCAGGCGCGCGCCAAGGCCCATTATGAGGCCGATGACGATCTCGGCCACGATCAGCGGAATGGCGGTGATGACGGTCGCCGGCGGCGCGGGCGCGTTGGCCGCAAGCTGGGGGGCGAGCGTGGCGGTGACCAGGACGGCGAGCCCGAGGCGAAAGGTGGCGGGAACGGCCTGCTCGCCCCAGACCGGGGCGACCATCAGCAAGGAACCGAGACGCGCAAAGAGGAGCGCTCCGATCCAGGCGTATTGGGTAAGCCAGTCCAATGCGTCTGGCCCCTCAGAACTCGGCGATGCGGTTGAAGACCTGTTCGGCAAAGCCGCCGAGGAGCGCACCCATCAGCGGCAGGAAGATCAGCAGGGCCGCGAAGATCGCAATGATCTTGGGCACGAAGACGAGCGTCATCTCCTGGATCTGCGTGAGCGCCTGGAAGAAGGCGATGGTCAGACCGACGACGAGGCCCGCAATCATCGCAGGGGCGCACATCCAGACCGTGGTCCAGAGCGCGTTGCGGCCAAAATCGAGAACCTCCAGGCCATCCATGCCTGATACTCCGTGCGGTTTATGGTTTCCGGCCGTTAACCCTCGCAAAGGAGTGGTTAAGAAAGGGTAGGCAAAAGCTGCCGGGCCTGCGGGCGGATCGCGGTTTTGCCGGTTTTTCGGGGTGCGGCGAATTAATCGGGGCGTTCCACGGCGCCGACTGACCTCGCGGGCGCCCAAACAAAAGGCCCGGACCTTTCGGGTCCGGGCCTTTCGCCGGAATGTCTGACGATCACTCGCTGATCGGGATGCCGACGAAGAAGCGTTGGCTGTCGCGTTCGATCTGCAGGAGGACGGCCGTGCGCTTCTGCTTGCGGGCGTCATCGACGGCCTTGCGGACGGCGTCGAGCGTGGTGACGGCCTCCTGCCCCACTTTCACGACCTTGTCGCCGACGCGGACGCCGACATCGGCTGCGTGCGAGTTGACGCCGACCGAGGCGATGATAACGGCGCCGTCGCGGGCGGCGAAACCAAGACCGAGTTCGGCGAGCGAGATGCCGCCGGCGTCGCTGGGCGCCGTGCTGGCGAGCGCAGGCTTGGGCGCAGCCGTGTCTTCCAGCTTGGCGATGGTGACGCGGACGGTCTGTTCGCGGCCATCGCGGATGAAGCGCATGTCGCGGCCCGTGCCGGCCTTGGTGTCGGCGACGGCGCGGGTGAGATCCTGAACGTGGTTCACATCGCGATCGCCGAAGCGCAGGATGATGTCGCCCTCGCGCAGGCCGGCCTTGGCGGCGGGGCTTTCGGCGGTGACGTTGTTCACCACGGCGCCCTTGGCCTGAACGTTCAGGCTGGCCGCGATTTCGGGCGTGACCGGCGAGATGGCGACGCCGAGCCAGCCGCGCTGAACCGAGCCGTTGTCGATGATCTGCTGGACGATGCCTTTGGCCATCTCCGCCGGGATCGAGAAACCGATGCCGACATTGCCGCCGGTGGGCGTGTAGATCGCCGAGTTGACGCCGATGACGGCGCCTGACTGATCGAATAGCGGGCCGCCGCTATTGCCCTGGTTGATGGGCGCATCGACCTGAATGTAGTCGTCATACTGGCCCGAGCGGATGTCGCGGCCACGGGCCGAGACGATGCCGGCGGTGACAGTGTTGGCGAGGCCGAAAGGTGCGCCGATGGCGAAGACGTTGTCGCCGGGGCGGGCCCGGTCGCTGTCGCCCCATGCAAGGCCGCGCGGCAGGCCCGTCCCGTCGACCTTCACGACGGCAAGGTCTGTGCGCGGGTCTGTGCCGACGACCGTGCCGGAGAGTTCGCGGCCATCCGGCAGGACGATGTTGAGGCTCTTGGCGTCTTCGACGACGTGGTTGTTGGTGACGATGTAGCCGCCCTCGATGAAGAAGCCGGAGCCCGAGCCGCGACGGTCGGGCGCTTCACCGCCCTGCCCGCCCGGACCGCCCGGACCGAACCGGAAGTAGTCCTGGAAAGGCGTGCCGGCGAAGGGATTGCCCTGCGGGCCGGACATCTGGCGCACGGGGGACGCCTGGCGCACCTCGATCTGGACGACGGCGGGCGAGACGGCCTCGACGAGGTCGGCAAGGTTGGGGAGCGCGCCCCAGCGCGCCTGCTGGCCAGCGGCGGCCTGTCCGCCAAGCTGGGCCGCCATCGGAGCGACGATCGATCCGCCCTGGGGGGCCAGGTGGGCGAAAGACGGCGCGGCGAGCGCGAGCGCGCCGAGGCTGACGCCGCCGATGAGGCCGCCAACCGCGCCGATGATAGTTCCACGTTTCATGTCAGTCTCCGTGTTCGCAACGAGTCATCGGATGCATGAGATCGGTTCGTTGCTGCAATCCACAAGTGCTGGCCGCTGCGAGGACTGCGGGCCAGCGGGAGGTCTGGCGGGCGGCCTGCGGGCAACGGTCTTGTGATCGAATTTCGATGCGCAAATGTGGAAATTTCGGGGCAGGAATGGTCGTAGAATGTAACGACTATGCGGCGTCTGCGCGCAGGCTCGCCGGGCTATGGATCGATGCCGCTGTCGTCGGATAAGCCGCTGCGCAGGTGTGCGATCCGGGATTCAATCAGCTTCGTCACTTCATCGAGCATCGGATGATCGCCGGCGGGCATGGCGCGGACGGCGTCGCGCGCCGA
>CAZGWV010000056.1:18940-22285 GCA_964529555.1 uncultured Rhizobium sp. | reverse complement strand
CTAAGGTCTTCTGACCCACTACGCCATTTGGCGCCCGGCTGGTCCATTCTCCAGCCGGGCGTCTTTTGCGTTTCAGGTGCGCCTTGCAGCCAGACGAACACGCGGGCAAAGGTCGCCCCATGGATGGCGCCCAGTTACTTCTCCCGATCGCGAACGAGATGGCGGACGCCGCGCGCGCAGCCGCCCTTCCCCATTTCCGGTCCGCCGCCACCGTGGCCGACAACAAGGCCGAGGACGGCTACGACCCCGTGACCGAAGCCGATCGCGCCGCCGAGCGCGCCATGCGGGAAATCCTCGACAGGCAACGGCCTGACGACGCCATCGAGGGCGAGGAGTACGGCTCCAAGCCCGGCACGAGCGGCATCACATGGTATCTCGATCCCGTCGACGGCACGCGGGCGTTCGTCGCCGGCCTGCCCTCGTGGACGACGCTGATTGGCGTCACCAGGGACGAGCGGCCCATTCTCGGCATCATCGACCAGCCCTGGCTGGACGAGCGTTATATCGGCCTCACCGGCCAGTCGTGGGGGGCCTATCTGCAGACGCGCGGCACGACCACCACGCTGATCACGCGCCGGCTGCAACACCTCACCGAAGCGATCCTCTCCACCACCGATCCCTTCATCCTGACGCCGCCCGAGCGCGGCGCGTTCGAGCATATCCGCGCGACAGCGAAGCTGACCCGCTATGGCCTCGACGCCTATGCCTATGCGCGGCTGGCCGCCGGCACGATCGACATGGTGATCGAGAGTGGGCTCAAGTCGCACGACGTGGCAGCCCTCATCCCGGTGATCCAGGGCGCGGGCGGGCTGGTGACCGATTGGCGCGGCGAGCCAGCCAAGCTCGGCGGGCAGATTGTCGCCGCGAGCTGCCGCAGGATTCTCGATGAGGCCCTGATCTCGCTCAAACGCTCGGCGGAATGACAGGACAGGATGGACAGATGAACACGCTTCTTCTCAACGCCGCCCGCGCCTTTGCGATGACGTCGTTCTCCGACGGGCGCATGAGCCCTTCCGAAGCCCAGCGGTTTGCGCGCCTTGCCGCACAGGAGCCGGCGCTGAACCATTTCGGCGCGCTGCAGGCGTCGGATGCCTGGGCGATGGCCTCGAAGGAAGTGCATGGCGCGCAGAGTTTTGGCGGCGCGCTGCTGGCGATCCGTACCGAGATCACCGGCCCCGACGAGAAGGCGCTGATGATGCGCGTGGCGCAGGCCGCCATTGTGGCCGACGGCAAGCTCGAGGCGCAGGAGAGCAAGGCCATTGCCTCGCTCGCCGAAGCGCTTGGACTCGATCCGAAGAAATTCTGAGGCGCTCAGATCTTCGTCTGCTCGCAGAGTTCGTCGAAGCCCTTGAACCAGATCGCGCGGCGTTCGTCGGTCTCCATGAAAATCTCGTGAGCTGCGCCCTGCACCGGCAGGTGGCGCGCGGCGGGCAGCAGGGCTGCGAGTCGGGCGCCGGCTGTGGGGTCGACGATCATGTCTTCGGTGGCGGTGGCGACCAGCATCGGCGTTGACTTGACGCGCTCGAGCGCGCCGGGACGGAAGAAACCGGCGCAGACATCGAGCGCCGCGACGACCCAGCCGATGGTGGGTTGGCCAAGCGCGAGGCGCGGGTCGGCGGTGACCAGGCGACGGTAGAGGCCCCAGCGCTCATGGTCGTGCGTGAAGGGGTTGTTCTCGAATTTCTCTTCCTTCGATTCCGGCTGGGCCGGGAATGTGCCGAAGCCCACGGCATTGGCGGCGCGGGCGTACATCTGCAGCGGGGGCGGCGCCGGGATGCCCCACATGGGCGCGGAGAAGGCGGCAAGGCGCGCCTCGATGGCGCCGGTGCGCAGGGCCTCGAGCGAGATCGCGCCGCCCATCGAATGGGCCACCACGATGCGCTCCTTCGGCGCGCGGCCGGCGATGGCGGCGAGACCCTGCACCAGCGCATCGACATAGGTTTTGAAATTCGTGACGTGGCCGCGAATCGGATTTTTGAGCGGGCGATCGGAGAGGCCCTGCCCCGGCCAGTCGAAGCAGGCGATGGCGAAGCCGCGCGCCTGGAGGTCGCGCTGAACCTCGAAATACTTCTCGATGGATTCTGTGCGGCCCGGACAAACGATGGCCAGCGCGCGTGGCGCAGCCACGGTTGCAGGCGCATACAACATGCGAAGGCGGATGCCGCCCTCGCCCTTGTACCAGATGATTTCGGCGCCAGCGGGAGGCGGATTGCCGGGCACGATGACCATGTCATCCCCCGGCTTCGCCTCCAGCTGAGCGCCGTCGCCCATCGGTTACTTCAGCTTGGAGAAGATCGAGGACAGCTTCATGGCGACGCCCATATTGCCATCGACTTTCAGCTTGCCCTGCATGAAGGCCATGGTGGGGTCGAGCGCGCCCTGCGCCATTTTCAGGAAGTCGTCGAAATTGACCTTGATGGTGGCGTCAGCTGCGCCGTCGTCGTTCGTGACCTTGCCGGCGGCGCCGTCGATGAACAGCTTGCCGACATCGCCGAAATCGAACTTCACTTTTTCGGTGAGCCCCGAGCCGGCGCCGAGCGCGCCTTGAACCTTGGAGGTGAGTTCAGCCAGATCCATGTGTCGTCTCCTTTGACGGTGTCAGGCACTTGTCGCGCAGGCCGCCGCAGAGTGCAACCTCGCAATGGATGCCGGCCCCGGCCGGCCGGAGGATGAACTGCGGACGCGGCTTTCGCAGCCTGATCGGGATGTCTAGTGTTGGCCTGCTGTGGGAGCGATTCATGATCACACGACTGCTTGCCGTTTCGGGCCTGGCGGCCATCGGACTGGCGTTCGCCGCGCCGGCCAATGCGCAGATCGACGCCGGCCCGGCTGTCTGCGGCATCGTCGCCGCGTCGGAGGCCGATTCGTGGCAATCGATGGTGTCGATGATGGACATCGTCCTTGAAAACCCCGCGCAGACCGCCGATCAGCGCGCCAACGCCGAGACTCATCGCGGGGAAGCGATGGTGATGCGGGACGCCGCGCTCGATCTCGCCGCACGCTTCGAGGGCGCGCCCGACCCCACCGTCGCCGAAATGCAGGCGATGGGCGCCATGAACGAGGACACCTTCTACGCCCTGCTCGACGCGTGCGATGCGCTGGAGGACTCGACAATTGCCGCCTTGCTGGAGGCCGAACTGGCGCGGGCGAACAGCGACGCCGTGGCGGACAAGCTGCAGTCCGCGCTGACATATGTCGAAGGGCAGGTCGCATTCTCGACAACGGTGGCCAACGACTATGCGACGCGCGTCAACTGCGCCGTGGCGCATTCGGCGTTCGCGGACAGCTTCGCGCGGGAGAACCAGGGCAGCGCGGTCTACCTCCGCGCGCGCCAGTGGGCCGATG
>CAZGWV010000056.1:16197-18840 GCA_964529555.1 uncultured Rhizobium sp. | reverse complement strand
CGCCGCAACAGCCGCGCAACCTGTTCACCGAGACGATCTTCCTCGGCAATGAAGTGTTCAAGCAGTTCAAGCCGGACATTCCCGATTTCCTGATTGGCTATGCACGCTATGCGGACGGGATGGACCGGCAGGTCCTGCTGCTTCAGCTGCTGCCGGGCCGGCAGGGGGCCGCCAGCATGATCGCCCATCAGTACTCCATCGACTGCAAGGGCGGCGCGATATGGTGGCTGCAGCAGCGGAAACTGGACGACAGCGGCGCGATCATCGGCGTCACGCCGAACGCCAGTTCGCCATCGGCGCCCTCGAACGCGCTCGGCCATGCCATTCTGAACGCCTCGTGCCAAATGGGCTTTATGGGCGATGTGGCCCGCTCGGCGTCTGGCTGGCGCGAGACGAAACCGGTCCGCTGACCGGCGTGGTTTTCGGTGTGACCACGCCCGGCCCTCTCGCGTATTGGTTTGCGTCTCGCTAGGCTTGCGACAGCGGGAGGCCACATGAGCTGGAAAAGCCACATAGACGAACTTCGGGCGCGCGAACGCCTGGCCGAGCAGATGGGCGGAGAGGAGCGCGTCGCCCGCCAGCGCGGCATGGGCAAGCTGACCGTGCGCGAGCGCGTGGCCTTTCTGGCCGACCCCGGCAGCTTCCACGAGGTGGGTAAGATCGCGGGGAAGGCGGGCTATGGGCCGGATGACGCGATCGCGGAATTCCTTCCGGCGACCATGGTGTTCGGGCGGAGCACGCTGAACGGCAGGCCGGCTGTGATCCTGGGCGATGATTTCACCGTGCGCGGCGGGGCGTCGGATGCCTCCATCGCGGGCAAGATGCTGATGGCCGAGCAGATGGCCAATGAATACGGCATGCCCATCGTGCGCATGATCGACGGCACGGGCGGCGGCGGCAGTGTGAAATCGCTGGAGACGAACCCGCGCACCTACATTCCGACGACGCCGGCGTGGGAATGGCTGGTCGCCAACATGCAGCGCGCGCCTGTGGTGTCGCTGGCGCTGGGGCCGTGCGCGGGGCTTGGCGCGGGGCGTGTGGCGGCGAGCCATTTCTCGGTGATGGTGAAGGGGCTGAGCCAGGTGTTTGTCGCGGGCCCGCCGGTGGCGAAAGCGATTGGCGAGGATGTCGACAAGGAAGGTCTTGGCGGCTGGGAGATAAATGGCCGCAATGGCGTGGTCGACAATGTGGTGAACTCCGAACACGAGGCATTCGCGGCTGCGCGGCGGTTCCTGTCCTACATGCCGCTGAATTCCAGCGAGGCGCCGCCGGTGATCGAGTCGAGCGACGATCCGAAGCGGCGCGAGGAATTCCTGATCGATATCGTGCCGAAGGATGGCAAGACACCCTATATGCCGCGCAAGATCATCGAGGCTGTTGTCGATCGCGAGAAGGAGGGATCGAGCTTCTTCGAGATCGGCGCGCTGTGGGGACGTCAGGTCGTGACCGGGCTTGCGCGCATTGACGGGCATCCGGTGGCGATCATCGCGGGCGATCCATTCTTCCTCGATGGCGCATGGACGGCGGATGCATGCGAGAAGGTGGTGCGCCATATCGATCTGGCGGACACCTTCCACCTGCCTGTCGTCCACTTCGTCGATTGCCCCGGCTTTGCCGTTGGCGCAAAGCACGAGCGCGCCGGCGTGACGCGCAAGGGCGTGCGCGCGATGGCGGCGGTCTATCAGGCGCAGACGCCGATCCTGCCCGTGGTGATCCGCAAGGCCTATGGGCTGGCGGGAAGCGCGATGTTCAATCCGACGAAGACGCGCTGGCGTTACTGCTGGCCATCAGGCGACTGGGGCTCGTTGCCGATGGCTGGCGGGATCGAGGCGGCTTACAAGCGGCAGCTGGAATCCTCGGCCGACCCGGAAGCGGAGCTGAAGGAGCTTTACCGCAAGTTCGAAGCGATGCGCTCGCCGTTCAGAACTGCGGAAGCCTTCATCGCGGAGGAGATTATCGACCCACGCGATACGCGACCTCTGGCGGTCGATTTCGTCCACCACGCCTATCGCGTGCTGAAAACGGAGCCGCGCAGTTTCGGGATGCGGCCGTAGGCGGGGTTGGACTGGTGAACACGGCCTCGTCCGTCGAAGGGCGAGCGCGGGCCTACTGTTCCAGCCCCTTCAGGAAATCGAGGATGAAGGCATTCGTCTCAGCGGGCTTTTCCTGCTGAATCCAGTGGCCGGCGTCGGCGACAAGCGTGACGGCGCGCAGGTCATCGGCCACACGCTCCATCTGGATACGCAACGCATCCGGCTTGGCGCCGCGAATGACGATGTCTTCCGTGCCAGCAAGAAAGCCCACCGGAATCTTGATGCGTGCGCCGGTCAGTTGGGGCGTAATCTCCCAGTTGCGGTCCATGTTGCGATAGTAGTTCACGCCGCCGCGAAAGCCCGCGTGCTGGAACTCGCCGACAATGTAGTCGAGGTCAGCCGCCGTCAGCCATGCCGGCAATTCCTTCGGCTTGCCGAGGCGTGGAATCCACCCACCGGCGGAGCGCTTGGGGTCGGTGACGGTGGGCGGATCGCGCGGCGTGTCGGGCGAAGCATAGAGGCGCGAGAGCAGCCCGCGCGGATCGGCGTCGTACTCGGCTTCGGCGGCGCCGGGCTCCTGATGATAGAGAATGTAGTAGAAATTGTCGCC
>CAZGWV010000056.1:5532-16097 GCA_964529555.1 uncultured Rhizobium sp. | reverse complement strand
GCGATGACCTTGTAGCCGGCGGCGGCGATGGCTGGGATCTGATGCCGCCACGAATACCAGCTTTCCGGCCAGCCATGGACGAGCACCACGAGCGGCCCCTCACCCATCTCCGCGACGCGCAGTTTGATACCGTTCGTTTCCACCATGCGAAACGAGACGCCAGCGACGGGGCTTGGCGTTGTGCCCGGCGCGGTGGCGCAGGCGGACAGCGCGAGAGCAGCGCCAGCGATGGCGCCCATGACCAATCGGCGGCTGATCGAACGGAACATCGGTCTCTCCCCTTCACGCAACCTCTGTCGGGCGCGTCCACACAGGCTTTCAGACGCAGCGAGACGAAGCAAGGGCGGACGCGCGCATGATGAGGCATGTGATTGCCCGACCGCAGCGTCTGTGCCGGGGTGGAGGTTCCCTCCGCCGTGCGTCGCAATTCGCGTTTCACGGAGCGTGCGCTCTGACGCCGTTTCGAGGCGGGATGACAGGCTGGGATTGGTCCGCTAAGCCAGCCTGAAATTACAGACTGCGGAGACCGAAGCGATGAAAGCCGTCCTGTCCAAGGCCCCCGGCCTGCCCGATACTCTGGTGCTGGAGGATGTGCCCTCGCCGACGCCGAAAGCGGGCGAGATCGTTGTTTCGGTGAAGGCGGTCGGGGTGAACTTTCCCGACTTCCTGATCATCCAGGACATGTACCAGTACAAACCCCCGCGTCCGTTCTCACCGGGCGGCGAGATTTCGGGCGTGGTGAAGGCGGTGGGCGAAGGCGTCACCGCGTTCAAGGCCGGCGACAAGGTATTCGGCTCGACCGGCGCTGGCGGTATGGCGGAAGAGATCGTCGTGCATGCCAGCCGCATGAACGCCCTGCCCGACTTCATGCCGTTCGAGGAAGCAGCCGCGCTGCTGATGACCTATGGCACGTCGCACTATGCGCTGAAGGATCGCGCGAAGATCCAGAAGGGCGAGACGCTGCTGGTGCTGGGCGCTGCGGGCGGCGTCGGCCTTGCGGCTGTCGAGCTTGGCGTGGCGATGGGCGCGACCGTGATCGCGGCCGCCTCGTCGCAGGAGAAGGTGGATTTCTGCATTTCGAAGGGCGCCCACAAGGGCCTCGTCTATCCGCAGAACCCGCTGAGCCGCGACCAGCAGAAAGAGTTCTCGGACAAGATCAAGGAACTCGGCGGCGGCGGCGTTGACGTGGTCTATGACGGCGTCGGCGGCGACTATGCCGAACCGGCGGTGCGGGCCCTGAATTGGGACGGGCGCTTCCTGGTGATCGGCTTCCCGGCGGGCATTCCCAAGCTGCCGCTCAACCTTACGCTTCTGAAATCCTGCCAGATCGTGGGCGTGTTCTGGGGCGCGTTCGTGGCGAAGGACCCGAAGGGCCACGCCGAAAACCTCGCAGACATCTTCCGGCTTTACCAAGCGGGCAAGATCAAACCCCACATTTCCAATCGTTATCCCCTTGAACGGGCCGCCGACGCCATAAAGGAGCTGTCGGAACGCCGCGCAAAGGGCAAAGTCGTCATCACAGTCTAGGACCGCAGCGTAAGGTCCAGACCAGCGAATCCGGGCAAGGTCAGCTCTGGATTCCACGCAAGAAGGGGAAGATCGATGTTCAGCCGTATTGCCCTCGCCGCAGCCGCAGGCCTGCTCGCCACCGCCTGCGCCTCCAGCCCGGCCGCGCCCGATGGCGCCCTCACGCCCGCCGCTGACAACGGCGCCGCGGTGACGCCCGCCCCGGCCAGCGCCAGCGCCGTCACCGTGCTCAATATCGCCGCGACGACGCACTGGGCTTCGGAAGAAAACCTTGTGCCGGACGATCCGATACTTGCGCTGGTCAACGCCAGCGCCAGCACGACCGACAGCCCGCAAGGCGTGCAGGCGACGTGCAACGCCGCCAACGGCGGCGTCACCATGCGCCTCGGCAAGCAGGATGCGACCCGCGTTGGCCAATCGGCGACCTATCGCATTCGCACGGGCGCCGGCACACGCGACCTCAACGGCAAGTTCGAGGCGAACCGTCGCTCAGCCGATGCGGACTTCGTCTTCCCGATCACCTCGGCGGATCTGCTGGGCATCGGCCAACTCGACATCGTCTCCTTCGTCTCGGACAAGGGCGAGATCGAATGGTCGCTGGTGAAGCACAACGATACGCAGGTGCAGGCCAAGCATATTGGCTCGCTGAAAGATTACGACAAGGCGGCGCGCGACTTCCTTGTCTACTGCAACCCGAAATAGGACGGCCGCAAAGGCTGCAACGAAAAAGGCCCGGAGCCATGCTCCGGGCCTTGTCGTTTCGGGCTCGCGCCTTTCACGGGCGCCTACTGAGCCGGCGGTGTCTGCGCGGCATAGGCGGCGGCGTCTTCGTTGGCGCGGTTGATGATATAGGAGCGGACGGCCTCCGCATCTGCCGGCGAGAGCGTCGCAGCAAAGCTGGCCATGCCGGCGCTCGAGAGCGTGCCCTTCAGCACCACGTCAGCAAAGCCTTCCGCCGTCCCAGGCGCCTGCGACCAGCGCAGGTCCTGGATCGCGCCGCTCGATACGACGAGCGGGCCATGGCAGACCATGCAGTTGCGGTCATAGAGAACGCGGCCATGATCGAGCTGCGCTGCGTTACCGAAGTCCTCGGCGGCGGCGACCTTGTCGACCTCGAAAACTTCGTAGTCCTCCAGCTTGACCGTGCCGCCGATCTTGAAGACCAGCACGCGGCCGAGTTCGGGCGAGCCGACTTTGGGGATGGCATTGCCGCCGCCGGTGACCGGAAGCGCGGTGCCCCAGCCTGCAGTGACGGCGATATATTGCTCGCCATCGATCTCATAGCTGATCGGGCCCGACATGACCGGATACTGCGCATCGATGGTCCAGAGTGCAGCGCCGCCCTTGGCCGCGTCATAGGCGCGGAAGTTTCCATCGAGGCCGCCCTGGAAGACAAGGCCGCCGGCGGTGGAGAGAATGCCGCCATTCCAGGCGTTGGGATAATCCACCACCCAGCGCGGGGCTTTTGCCACCGGATCCCAGGCGACCAACTGCCCCTTCAGAGCAGCACGGCCCGCGAGGCGTTCGTTCAGCGTGGGCGTCGGCCCCGGCGCGCCGGCGAATTCGACGCCAGTGTTCCAGAAGCCCGGACGATAGGCGAAGTCCGCCTGATCTGCGTAGATCTGCGGAATGGTTTGAGCAGGGATGTAGACAAGGCCCGTATCCGGGCTGAACGACATCGGATGCCAGTTGTGCGCGCCGAGCGGACCCGGAATCGCCGCGAACGGGCTGTCGAGATAGCGCACGCCGGGCGCCTCGACCGGACGGCCGGTGGCGAGATCGACGCTTGTCGCCCAGTTGACGTCAGCCTGGTACTTATCGGCCGAGAGCAGTTCGCCGGTTGCGCGATCGAGCACATAGAAGAAGCCGTTCTTCGGCGCCTGCATCGCAACCTTGCGCACCGTGTCGCCGATCTTGATGTCGGCGAGAATGATGTGCTGCGTGGCCGTGTAATCCCAGGATTCGCCCGGCGTCGTCTGATAATGCCAGACATACTCGCCGGTCTCGGGCCTGAGCGCGAGGATCGAGGACAGGAAGAGGTTGTCGCCGCCAGACGGGTCGCGGCGCTCGCGGTTCCACGGCGTGCCGTTGCCGATGCCGACATAGAGGATATCGAGTTCGGGATCGTAGGCCATGGCGTCCCAAGCCGTGCCGCCGCCGCCGGTTTCGGTCCACTCGCCCGTGTCGCCCCACGAGGCGTTGGCTTTTTCGGCGAACACCTTGTCGGAGGCGGCGTTGTCGGCCTGCTTGGTCGGGTTGGGCGTCGTAAAGAAGCGCCAGGCCATGTCGCCGGTCTTGGCGTCATAAGCGGAGATATAGCCGCGCACGCCGAACTCGGCGCCGCCATTGCCGATGATGACCTTGCCTTTTACGACACGCGGCGCCCCGGTGATCGTGTAGGGTCTGGACTGATCGACGGTGACTTGCTCCCAGACAGGCGTCTTGACCTTGTCGCCGCCCTGCTCCGTCAGACCTTCGGTGCGCGAGGCGTCGAGCGCGATCAGGCGGCCATCGATGGTGCCGATATAGATCATGCCCTCCCAGATTGCGACGCCGCGATTGACCACGTCACAACACGCGGAGACGCCGCGCGCCTTGTCGACCTTGGGATCGAACTTCCAGAGACGCTCGCCCGTCCTGGCGTCATACGCATAGACGATGGACCAGGCCGAAGTGACGTACATCACGCCATCGACGACAATGGGGGTGGATTCCATGCCGCGATTGACGTCGAGCGTCGCCGTCCAGGCGATGCCGACATCCTTGATGGTCTCGGCATTGATCTGCTTCAGCGGCGAGTAGCGCTGCTCGGAATAGGTGCGCCCGTGGCTAAGCCAGACTTCAGGCCGCTTGTCGGCGTCGATAATGGCCTGGCCGTTGACCTCGGCCGCCGTGAGCGCGGGAAGCTTGGCCTCGCCACACGCAGCCAGCGCCAGCAGCGCAAGACCGCTCAACAGAGCGCCAGAAAGCCTTGTCGATGGAATCCTGATCACGTCGCATCCTCCCGTGTTCCGTCGCCGGACCTCTCCGGGATTCAACACGGGGATGAGGATTTTGCAAAGGGCGTTCGCCAATGCCGCACCTGCGCATTGCGGACGCAAGGACAGGCGGGTGGCTCAGCCGGCCAGCCGATCGAGGTCAGCGAGCAGATCGTCGAGGTTCACCCCGGCATCGGCCGCGGGCTCTGCTGACGTCGCTAAGGCCGGCAACCCGCCGCCAAGCGCACGACTGATTGTCGAGAGCAGTTCGGCCTGGTCGATCGGCTTCGAGACATAGCCCGACATGCCCTGAGCGATCAGGCGCTCGCGATCGCCCGCCATGGCGTCTGCCGTAAGGGCGATCACGGGCACGGTGCGCCAGTCTTGCTGCGAGGCGCGGATACGGCGGATGGCTTCGACACCGTCCATGATCGGCATGTGGACATCGAGCAGCACAAGATCGAAGGACTGACTTGCCAGCGCCCGCAGCGCCTCAAGACCGTTGCAGGCTTCGGTGATGATCGCGCCCTGCGGCTGAATGAACATGCGGACGACCTGACGGTTGACCGCGTTGTCGTCCGTCAGGAGGACGCGCGCACCGCGCAGGTGCGTGACGCCGGCGGAGGCCGGGCGATCATCAAATGTCTGGGCGTCCGGCTTGCCCACGGCGGGCTCAGCAACGAAGGACAGCGTGAAGACTGAGCCTTCGCCCGGCTTCGAATGAACCTCGATGTCGCCGCCCATCATGCGGGCAAGGCGGCGGGAGATCGCAAGGCCAAGTCCAGTGCCGCCGAATTCGCGCGTCGTCGACCCATCGGCCTGGTTGAATGACTGGAACAGGCGTGCGGTGGCGGCCTCGTCCATGCCGATGCCGGTGTCGGCGACGGCGATGAAGACGCGCGTGCGGCCGCCATCGGCGGGCGCCGTCGAGAGCGTTACGTCGATGCCGCCCTCGCGCGTGAACTTCACGGCGTTGGAAACGAGGTTGGACACGCACTGACGCACGCGCACCGGATCGTAGCGCAGGCACAGGCCATCTGGCGTATCGCTGATGATATCGAACCGAAGGCTCTTTTCGTTGGCCGTCGGCATGAACAGGGCATGGACCTGTTCGATGATCTGCATCGGACTGGAATCGACAGGCGTGATCTCGAGACGATCGGCTTCGATCTTCGAGAGGTCCAGCACGTCGTTGAGAATGGCCATCAGCGTCGCACCCGACTCGCGGATGGTCGCCACCATGGCCCGCGCATCGGGGTCGAGGTCGCGCGCACTCAGAGCCTGCGCCATGCCGAGGACGCCGTTGAGCGGCGTACGGATCTCGTGGCTCATATTGGCGAGAAATTCGCTTTTCGTGCGTGTCGCCATTTCAGCAGTGTCACGCGCAGCTTCGACTTCGGCGAGGCGGCGGGCGCGTTCTTCCGCGAGCAGGGCCTGAGCAGCCTGCACACGCGCAGCCTGGTGAATGAGGATGAAGCTGAAAGGCGGCGCAACCACCAACGTGATGGCGGTCGTGACCCAGGGCGAATAGACCTCGCCCGGATCGTAGAAAATCACATAGTCGAGCACGTAATCGACGATCAGGACCGCAACGAGAATAACGGCGGTAAAGGCCGCAGCTTTACGGATTTGTGCGGCAAGCATGGCCTTCACCTCTCAGGACGAGGCAGGCATGACACAAACAGGTAAAGGTTTCGCAGACGGCCGTTTACATACCCAAAAAGCCCCGCTGCGCCTCAGGATTTCGTGGCGGCAAGCAATTCTTCCTGAGCAGCGTCAATGACCCTGTCGATGAGGCTAGACCATTCGGCGACGGAACCCGCACCCAGCGCGCCCGGTGGCGAGGCGACTGAGCGGGAGGCATTCACAACTCCGCCCTCGTGCGTATTCCCTCGCTTCACGAAGCCCGCGATTGCCTCGGCAGCGCCGCCGCCCTGCGCGCCGTAACCCGGCACGAGGAACAGCGCATCGCCCGCTGCCTCACGTAGCGCGGCGGCGTCCTCAGGGCCAGTCGCGCCGGCGACGAGCATGAGGCCAGACCAACCGCTTGTCCCGCGCAGGCGCGCGATCATCGGCAGCAGCGAGCTTGCAACATGCAGATAGAGCGGGCGGCCATCGATGAGCTTTGCCTGGAAGTCCTTCGAGCCGGGGTTCGATGTGCGGGCGAGCACGACGACGCCCTTCCCTTCCCTCTCGGCGACGGAGACGAAAGGCTCGATAGTGTCGATGCCCATGTATGGATTGATCGTGATCGCATCGCACGGACAGGACGAACCGGCGCCAAGATAGCCTTCGGCATAGCCTTCCGCCGTGGTGCCGATATCGCCGCGCTTGGCGTCAAGGATCACCAACGTGTCTTGCGCCCTGGCCGCATCGCATATGCGTTCGAGCGCGGCGAGACCTTTCGATCCCCACCGCTCGAACAGGCCAGCCTGCGGCTTCAGCACGGCGGCCTTCCCGGCGGCGCGCTCGACAAGCGCAAGGCCCCAGCTCGCAGCGGCCTCAGGTCCGGGCGGGCCGAACAGCGGCGGGATCAGAGCAGGATGCGGATCGATACCGACGCACAGCGGTCCGAGCGCCCGCACACGGTCGACCAATCTGTCGGCGAAGTTCGTTTTCACCTGTCACTCACGCGGCACAGCACCTTCACAACTGCGCGTTCATCCCGCAATCGATCTGCCTCGGCCTCGTAGGACGATGCACTGATCGGGCGCGCGTCGCCGCCGTAGGGGACTTCGCCCTGCGAGTCCAGAAACCTGCGGATCGAATCCGGGGAAGCCGAATAGATGCGGCCCCGGCGCGGGCTTTCGGCAACCGTGACGCCGATCACGGCGCCATCGACGTCGAACACCGGGCCCCCGCTCATGCCCGACAGCGTGCCTTCGATACCGGCGGTGCGGCCGCGCTCGGACCAGGCCAGCACCGGCTCCTCCATTTCGTAACGGCCGCGCGTGATGAGGTTGGAGCGGGATTCCAGCGTGGAGACCGCCTCGCCGGAATCACCCTGCGGGAAGCCGACATGGAACGCCGTCTCGCCCACGCGGAGATCGCGGTCGAGGCCGAGCTGCAGCGCGACAGGCGCACGGTCCGTCACCAGCAGCGCGAGATCGGTATCGGGAGACGTGCGCACTTCATCGACGCGCACCATCCGGCCGCTCCCCACCGACAGGCCCACGCGCGTGCAGCCATCGACGACATGGCGCGCAGTCAGCCACAGGCCGGACTGATTGATGGCAAAGGCAGTGCCAATGCCGTCTTCCGGGGCATCGACCTGCACGATCACGCGCTCGTCGAACGGATGCGAGTCGGGCAGCAGCGGGCCGGGCTCCGGCATCGGCCGTGGGGCGGCAAAGATGTCGTCTTCAGGCTGGAGCGGTTCGGGAATGTAAGGTTCGGTGATCTCGGGACGCGGGACAGAATAGGGCCGCTCGCGACCGCCGGACCCGCTGGAGAACAGGGTCCCGACGATCGCGATCAGCACGATCGCATACACAACCCAATCGGGAATTTTCATCCACGTCTCCGCGACGCCATATATTCGATCGGTCGCGCCAACTCACAAGGCCGACGCCATTACCATTGCAGCAGCAATCTTGACCCCGGCGAGCACCAGCGCTGCGCCGATCTCATCGCGCTCGATCCGGCGCGGCAGATCGCGCAGGATGAGGTCGGCCGCCCGAAACGCCAGCAATTGCAGGAGGATGGCGACGACGCCCCAGATCAGGATGTCGTAGACCGACAGCGCCGTGGCGAGGCAGGCGGACATCGGAACCGCCAGGCCCACGATGACGGCGCACAAGCTGACCCCGGCGGATATATTTCCCTCCCGGATCAATTTCAGCTCTTTCATGGGCGTCAGCAGCACATGGACCACGCAGCCGGCGATCAGCAGGCCGAGCGTAACCCCGCCATGCAGCATGAATTCCGGGAAGCCTTTCACAAAGGACTGGATCGCGGTTTCCATGTGCAGAGGCCTCCAGACCGTTCCCGGCGCTTGGTTTCACGGCAATCGGCCCAGGGCCAGCCCCAATCGGGCGGATGGGGTGGCAGATCGGCGCGTAGCTGGACCAGTATTCGTCACGCGAATACTGATCTTGATGGCCGCTTCCACGACTAAATACCGAATCACACCCGAAATGCAGGCGCTTTCTGGCGAAAATGCTTGCGTCGTCTAGATTCCGAAGACTGCCAATACCGAGCCAACCAGCGCCGACAACGTCATGATCAGGGTCAACGCCACGGCCACCACGCGCTGGGTCGAGGTCTTCTTGCGGACGCCGGGGATCGACTTTTCCTTGCGGGGGGCGAGCGTCCAGATGTTCGACAGGAAGCCGATGGCGCAGACACCGCAAACGATCGCGGCGGCCCGCGCGCCCGAAATCAGCGCCGCGCCGGCGGCGACGCCCAGCAGGGCGGCCTGGAAGCCAGCAGTCGCCACAATGACCTTGCGCAGCATCCGGTCGGCCCGGCCATGGTCGAGGCCGTCAAAAGCTGTGTTCGCAGTGATGACCGCAGCCGTCCAGCCGGAGGCGGCCGCCCCGCCCGCCGCAAGCGCGGCCGTGGCGTGCATGATCGAGTAGAAATCAGCCATTCGGCATCCCCGGACTACGCGACGCCTTTGATAGCGAGATTCGGCGGCTGCGCATCGCCGCGGCAAAACAGGCGCGCGCATGGCTTCCGGCTATTGCCAGCGTCGTTGCGCGGGCCGACTGTGCTACATCCGAATCCAGAGGACTGAGATGAAATTTCCGGTGACTGCCGCCTTTGCCAGCCTCGGCCTGCTGGCCGCCGCGTGCAACCAGCCGCCAACCGAGCCTGCCCTGCCCCAGGCCGAGGGACCCGGCATTGGCGTCGATGCGGTGTCCGACCCCGCCTTCGCAAACCATGTCAGCTTCGCCTGCGAGGGCGGCGGCAAGGTGGACGTAGTGTTCCACGGCAATGAAAATGGCGCAGTGAACGTCCGCTATGACGGCGGCCCCGGCCGCATGCTCGCCCCCGCCGAACAAGCAGGCGATACGTCCGGGATGCGCTTCACCGAGGGCGACGCCAGCCTCGTCTACGACATGGGAAACAGCGTGACCTACCAATCCGGTGACATCAAGAAGACCTGCACATTGGCATCGACCGGAATGCCCGCCCCGACCGTCGCCGGCGTCAAGCACGCGCTGACAGTGGCGGACGCCGGCAAGACGTTCGAGGTGAAGGTCGGCGAGAAAATCTCCATCGCGCTCGTCGGCGTGCCAACAGCCGGGTATGTCTGGGGCGCATCGAAGCCGCCAGCCTGGGTCAATGTAAGCGATGGTCCGGGCGGGCCGACATCGTCGGCGCAGATGCTGCCGGGCTTTGCGGGCGGCAACCATTGGGAAGTGATCGTGATCGAAGCCGCCGCCCCTGGCGAAGGCGAGATCACGCTGGCCCAGCGCCGCCCGTGGGAGTCGGAAGCCGAGCCAGACTCCGATGCGTTCAAATTCACGCTCAAGGCAAGCTGATTGAGGTCGGCGGCTGCGGCATCGCTGCTCGCCCTGCTGGCGGCGTGCGCTCCGAAAACAGAGCAGCCCGACGCCGCCGACATACAGCTTGCGCGGCGGGCAGCAGTCGCATTCGAACAGCAATTGCGGCGCGAGATCACGACGCGGCTTGAGCGCGACGAAGACCCTGTCGCGGTCTACATGTCCTATGCCGACCATGCGCCCGGCTGGGCGCGCGAGATCAGCAACCGCTTCGAAGCGGATTTCAGCCGCACGGCGCTGGGCGTGCGTAACCCGGCAAACGCGCCTGATGAGTGGGAGCGGCTACAGCTCGAAACGTTCAACTTCCTGATGGACTCGGGCCTCGACCCCGACACGTTCGAAATTTCGGAAATCGTTCAGGAGGGAGACGAGACCGTCTTCCGCTGGCTGCAGCCGGTGCGGATGCAGGACACCTGCCTTGCCTGCCATGGCGAGGCGATCGATCCACGCATTAAGCTGCTGCTGGCGCAGGAGTATCCGCTGGACGAGGCGGCAGGCTATTCCGAAGGCCAGATCGGCGGGGCTTATTCGGTGCGCAAGGTTCTGCGCG
>CAZGWV010000056.1:0-5432 GCA_964529555.1 uncultured Rhizobium sp. | reverse complement strand
GTCTACGCTTTCGCGCCCTTTTTCCCACCACCGTAGACAGGCGCGGACGAGGCGGACGATTCATCCAGCGGCCACCTCGCTCGCGCGGGCGTGTCCAGCGGATCTGTGATGCCGCGATGGAGGCGTTCGGCGCCGGCGAGCGCGATCATCGCAGCGTTGTCGGTACACCAGCGCATGGGCGGGGCGAAGAAGTGGAAGCCGTGATGGCGCGCTTCTGCTTCGAGGCGCGCCCGCAGCGTCTTGTTGGCGGCGACGCCGCCGGCGACCACGAAGGTGTGGCGGGCAAACTGATCTTTCACTTCGGCCATCGCGCGCGAGGATTTCACGGCGAGAATGTCGGCGACGGCTTCCTGGAACGACGCGCAGATATCGGCGCGGCGTTGCGGCGTCAGCGATTCCGCTTCGATGGCCCGTCGCACGGCGGTCTTGAGACCGGAAAAGCTCATGTCGAGACCGGGCCGATCCAGCAGCGGCCGCGGCAGGTCGACGGCCTTCGCGTGGCCGCTCATCGCCTCACGCTCGACGGCCGGGCCGCCCTGCCCGGTAAGGCCCAGCATCTTGGCGGTCTTGTCGAACGCTTCGCCGGCGGCGTCGTCGATGGTCGAGCCGAGGCGGCGATACTGGCCAAGCCCCTCGACGGCGACGAACTGGCAATGCCCGCCGGAGACCAGCAGCAGCAGGTAGGGGAAGCTCACATCTTCCGCGAGGCGCGGGCTCAGCGCATGGCCTTCGAGGTGGTTGACCGCAACCAGCGGAATCCCCCGCGCCAGCGAAATCGCCTTCGCAGCTGAAAGCCCCGACATCACACCGCCGATGAGGCCGGGCCCGGCCGTCGCCGCAACACCGGAGAGTTCATCCCAGCCAATGCCCGCGTCCTGGATCGCCAGCGCGATCAGCGAATCCAGCCGCTCCACATGGGCGCGGGCCGCAATCTCGGGCACCACGCCGCCATAAAGCGCGTGTTCTTCCGTCTGGCTGGCGATCCGTTCGCCCAGCACGCTCGCGCGGCCATCCTCAAGGCGCAGGACCGCAGCTGCGGTTTCGTCGCAGCTGGTTTCGATCCCGAGAATGGTGAGCGCGCCTTGCATCATTGCCTTGCATGATTTTGGGGGCGCTTGTACGCCCCCAGCGAAGGATAAGCCAAGACATATGACATCGACACGCACACTCAGGATCGGAACGCGCGGCTCGCCCCTGGCGCTGGCGCAGGCGAACCTGTTCGCGGCCCTGGTCGCCAGGGTTTCCGGCGGAGCGGTTGCGACCAGCCTGCACCCCTTCACGACCACGGGCGACAGGATCCTCGACAAGCCGCTGCAGGACGCCGGCGGCAAGGGCCTGTTCACCAAGGAGCTGGACCGGGCGCAGGAATTGAACGAGATCGACGCCGCCGTGCATTCGCTCAAGGATGTGACGGTCACCCTGCCCGACCATCTCTATCTCGCGGCCTTCCTCGAGCGCGAGGATCCGCGCGACTGCCTGATCGGCCCGTTCGCCAGCATGGCCGACCTGCCTCAGGGCGCGGTGGTCGGTTCGTCCAGCCTGCGGCGTCAGGCGCAACTGAAGGCCGCGCGGCCTGACCTCACCGTGGTGACGTTCCGGGGCAATGTGCAGACGCGGCTGCGCAAGCTTTCCGAAGGCCAAGCGCAGGCGACCATTCTCGCCGCCGCCGGCTTGCGCCGGCTTGGCATGATCGAGCACGCCGCCGCCGTGCTGCCGGTCGATGACATGCTGCCGGCGGGCGGTCAGGGCATTATCGGGGTCACGCTACGCAAGGACGCGCCGGACTGGCTCAAGGAGCTTCTGGCGAAACTGGACAACGAAGAGTCACGTCTTGCGGCGACCGCCGAACGCGCCTTTCTGCGCCGGCTGGACGGATCGTGCCGCATGCCGATCGCAGCGCACTTCCGCCTGACGGCCGATGGCGCCGAGATGACCGGCGAAGTTCTGGCGGACGACGGCTCGAAACGCTGGCGCGCCGAAGGCCTGATCGAGGGACACCCAACCGTGTTCGACGCCGAAGTGCTGGGCGACGCGCTGGCCGAGGATGTCGCCATTGAGCGCGGCTACGACCTCGAAGGTGTGATGCCGCCAGACTATGCCCCTGACGCTGAAGACGAGGATGACTCACGCGGAGATGGGGCGTGAGCAAGCCCGCCCGGCCGCGCATCCTGGTGACCCGCAGCGAACCGGGCGCATCGGAGACGGCGGCCAGGCTGGAGGCGGGGGGATACGAAGCAATCGTAGAGCCCCTGTTCGAAATCGTCGCGATTGAAACCACGCTTCCCGATTTCGACGCCCTCGCCTTCACTAGCGCCAATGGCGTACGCCGCCTCGCAGCCCTGTCGCCCCGCCGCGACGCGCCGGTATTCTGCGTCGGCGCGCGAACGGCGCAGACAGCGCGGGACGCAGGCTTTGCGGACGTGACCTCCGCCGATGGCGACGTCGGCGCGCTGAGCCAGCTGATCGCAGCAAGGCTCTCTTCAGGCGCGCACCTGTTGCATGCCGGAAACGAAGACACGCGCGGCGACCTCGTCGGACGGCTCGCAGCTTCAGGCATCGCCGCGCAATTCGCGGCGCTTTTCCGTGCTGAGCCGATAACGGAGGCAGGCCCCGCGCTGTCGCGGCATCTGGCCGGAAAGCCCGGCCTCGCGGCAGCCTTGATCCACTCACCGCGCGGGGGCGAAGTCCTCGCCGCATTGATTGGCAGCGTGGCCGCGCCCGCGCCCCTCAACATTGCCGCTATCTCGCAGGCGGCCGCAGCGCCGCTGAACGGCCTTGCCCGCCGGGTGGCCATCGCTGACGCGCCCAACGAAGAGGCGTTATTTTCCGCCCTCGCCGGCCTTGTTTCGGGTTGAGAAATCGCAGCGCATCCGTCTATGGTTGGCGACGCTGGGGAGCGCGCATACGAACGCCATGAGGTTGGCGCCCGATGACGACGGCCAAGGTCGGCACATCCAGGATCAGCGGCGAACCGGAGCCCATCGAGGCCGAGTTCGAGCCGCTTGAAGGATCGGACCTACGCCCGCCGCGCGGCACGCCAAAGCCGATGCGCAGCCGCACCGTGACATTCGCTCACCTGATCGCCGCAAGCCTTCTGGCGGCCAGCCTCGGCGCCATCGTTTCCATCGCTGCCGGCAATGCCGGCTCAGGCGCTCCCACGGGAACGCTGGCGCGCGAGATCGACCTCCTGCGCCGCGACCTCGCCGACCTGCGCACCCGCGCCGAACGCAGCGCCACCGACTCCATCGGCTTCCGCTCCAGCGTCAGCGCGCAGGGCGACCGGCTCGACAGGCTCGACAGCGGGGCGGCGCAGCTGCGCATCGATCTTGCCGCACTGTCGGCCCAACTGTCCGCCATCAGCGGAGCCGGCGCCGGCGAAGCGCCGAACGGGGCAATGCCAGCCTCATCGCCGCTGGGCATCCTGCTGGCGCGTATCAACCGCCTGGAAGGCATCGTCGCCGAGGACCGCTACGCCCCGGAAACGACGCGCGAGGTTCAGCGCGCCATTGCAGATCTCTCCGACCAGGTCGCCTCGTTCGATCGCGCCAACACCACGCTGGTCTCCGCATTCGACCACCGGCTGGCCTCGCTCGTCGCGCTTGAGGAAGGGCTACGAACGCTGGCCGCAGACGTGGCCGCGATGCGCGCAGGCGAGGCGCCGAGAGCGCGCGCTCCAGCGGCGTCGCCTCCGCCTGCGCCGCCGCTCGCGCAATCTCCCCCGCTGGCGATTGCGGCGGCGGAACGCTCCCGCTCGATCCGGGCATTGGCGGCGCTTGAGTCAGCCGCGCGCGGCGACCGGCCCTTTGCAACGGAACATGCGGCGCTCGCCGCCTTCCTGCCCGGTGACGCCGCCATCGCCGCCATACAAACCGCAGCGCAGGCCGGCGTGCCGACGATGGACCAGCTGCGGTCCGATTTCGACGCAGCCGCCAACCGCGCGCGGAAGCTCTCCGAACAGGAAAGCGACGATGGCTGGAACTGGTTGCGGCAGAGCTTTGCCGGCGTGATCGAGTTCGCGCCCAGCGCGCTGGTCGTGCGCAACACAGAAACGGTACGCACCGCACGACGCCAACTCGACATCGGCGATGTGAGGGGCGCGGCGGCGGCCGTCTCATCGCTGTCGGGCGAGGCGCGCGCGGCTTATGAGGTCTGGCGCAAACGCGCGCTGGAACGGGCGCGGCTCGATTCTGTACTCGGCGATCTGAACTCTCGCCTGCTCGGCGCGGCGGCGATCGACGGCAGCTCAGGCTGAGAGAAGAGCGATCCGCCCGACGTTCGCGTTACCCTGGCGTCATACTGCTGTCGCGGATTTGTTCGCGCGCGCCTTGCCCAACCAACGTCATCCCTCTAGCTCCGATGCAAGCACAGCTGTCTGGGAGGACAACTTGAAACGCACCATCCTGCTCGCCGCCATCTGCACCGGCGCTCTTCTCTCCTGCACGACGCCCGCCACGATGGACGCCGATGCTCCGGCCGCCGTCGCACAGGTCGATGCCGGTCTGGCTGCCGCCGTCGCCAACCCGGCGCGCGCCGACGCCAACAAGGTGCGCGACGGTGCTCGTCATCCGACAGAGACGCTCGCCTTCTTCGGCATCAAGCCGACCATGACGGTCGTCGAGATCGCTCCGGGCGGCGGCTATTACGCCGAGATCCTGTCGCCCTATCTCACCGCCGGCGGCGGCAAGTATGTCGGTACGGGCAACCCGATCGCCGCCATCTCCGACCAGACCGAATGGGGCGTGCAGACCTATGTGCCGTTCAACGCCACGTCACCCGCGCTAGGCGCGCCGGGCTCGGCCGACATGGTCCTGACCTTCCGCAACATCCACAACTGGATGTGGCAGCCGGGCTTCCTCGACAAGGCGATGACCGATTTCGCCGCCGTGCTGAAACCGGGCGGCGTGCTGGGCGTTGTCGAGCATCGCGCCGATCCGCGCCCGGAAACTATCGCGGGCGACCGCTCGGCCACCGACGGCTATGTCTCCAAGGCGACCATCGTTGCAGCCGCCGCCAAGGCGGGTCTTGTGCTCGACGCCGAGTCCGAGATCAACGCGAACCCGCTGGACACAAAGGACCACCCGTTCGGCGTCTGGACCCTGCCGCCGAACTCGTGGACCTCTCCCCGCAACCAGGGCGAGACGCCGGCCGGCTTCGACGCCGCCAAATACAAGGCCATCGGCGAAAGCGACCGCCAGACCCTCCGATTCCGCAAACCCGCCTGATTTCAGGCCCTGAAAGCAGACCCAACGGGCCTGTTTCAGCATTAACAATCGGCCGCTGCCTCACCGGCGGCGGCCGACTTGCTTTCAGCGCCCTCTCCGGGTTATAGCGCGCCCCTCTGGCCAAAACGCCGGACGCTGCCTTAGCTCAGCTGGTAGAGCACCGCATTCGTAATGCGGGGGTCACGTGTTCAAGTCACGTAGGCAGCACCA
>CAZGWV010000055.1:4687-22354 GCA_964529555.1 uncultured Rhizobium sp. | reverse complement strand
GATCAGGCCGAAGAAGGCGGCGCGTGTCGCCTTGGCGCCTTCGAGGAATTCGAACTCGGGCGCGGTCACGTTTTCCACGGCGCGCAGTTGCGCCGCCGCCGCCGCGATCTTCTCGTTGAGCACGACATCCCAGCAATAGCCCGCATCCTGCGTACGCGCGGGGTCGGGACTGCCGGGGCGCTGCGGATCGGGGCCGACTTCCGCCGCGAGTTGCAACAGCCGTCCTGCAAATGCTTCAGCATGGAGCGCGCGCAGATCGTTCGCGGTGGCGGAGAAGGCGCGGGCGTCCTCGTGAAGGCCGGTGAACAGGGTTCGGCGTTCGGCTGCAGGCAGGTGCGAGGCCATGACGAGCCTGTCGAGCACGGCGCGCTCGGCCGGCGTCACGGCGGCGGATGCGGGCGGCGTCGAGCGCTTCACCAGCGCATCGACCTGCAGCTGCAGGCGAAGCCGCTGGTCCGCGACAGGGCCGACCCAGGCGGTGCGCACTTCCTCGCCCAGGTTTCGCGCACGCTCGGCGAATGCAAAGCGGCTGCGCATCAGCGGTCCCTCGCCAGGGACCGACGCCGGCTTGTTGGCGCAGGTGCGGCCTTCCCGCGCCTCGATGTCGGCGCGTTGCGTGGCGAGCGCCGCCGCCTCAGCCGTTACGCGCTCGGAGAGTTCGAGCGCGGCGGATGTGCGGGCGACGGAGGCGGAGAGATCCGTGATCGCGCGTTCGAACTGACGCTCGGTGAACTCCTGCCCGGCCAGCTCCTTCCAGAAGAAGCCGTAGCCGAAGCCCACCGACCAGACGGCGAAGATCAGGTAGAAGAAGAACGACATGATCCGCGCCGCAAGCGGCGTTCCCGGCGCCACGAGATGATGCAGGGCGACCACCATGGCGCTGACGACGAACAGCGTCGTTGCGATGGTGAAGCCAAGTTCGATACCGGAGAGTTCGGCGTTATCCGTTCCGGCAGCGCGGAGATCGGCAAAGCCGAGGCCCGTGGCCAGAATCGAGAGCAGGATGAAGCCCCAGAGGGCAAAGCCCGTGAGGCCGCTGAGGCCGAACGGCGCCGTCAGCCAGCGCCACACGCCGCGACGATGTCCCCTACCGGCAACCCTGCCCGCCACGTCCGCCCCCTAGGGGGCCGCCCGCGCCCCACCCTCAATAGCGCGAAACCATCCGGGTACTGTCAACTCGCATTCCCCAAATGCGTTGCGCCATGCACGAATCGAAGCGGCGGTTGCTTTGTGGCAAGGACTCTTCGCCACGCCCGTGCATAATCGAAACCGGGGCCGGGAGTTAGGCCGCGTAATCACCGCGGCGAACATGATCCTGGCTTCAAATCCGACGCGATGCGTCAGCTGAATGGTAGACACATGCGGATGCAGTCCGCCTCCGGCCGGTTCAGGACGCGCCGGAACGCCGAACAAGCCCTTGCGGAAATCATCGAGGATGGCGGCCGCGCTTCAGAATACCGGATCGACGAACACCCCGCTGGCGGATTTGTGATCACCGTGCTGGATGACGATGGCGACAGCGTCGCCGGGGTGATCGGGGCTTAGCAGCTGCCTCGGTAGCCGCCTAAAGGGTCACTTTTGGGCCCTGTTCCCGTGCATTTTCCTTGAATGCTCGCCCCGCTGGCTTATCCGGCAGGGATGACATCTGACACGCCCTCAATCGGCCGTATCGAGAACGGTGAGCACCTGCTGGCCGTGCGGGTCTATTACGAGGACACGGACTTCACCGGCGTGGTCTATCACGCCAACTATCTGCGCTTTTTCGAGCGGGGACGCTCCGAGATGCTGCGGGTCATGGGCACGCCGCCCGGCCGCGAGGATCATGGCGCCTTCGCCGTCACCCGGCTGACCATCGATTACCGCGCGCCTGCCCGCATCCACGAGACGCTGATCTGCCATACGCGCTTCGAGGGCATGAAGGGTCCCCGGCTGATTTTCCGGCAATCGATAACCCGCGACGGCGCGGTGCTGTGCGAGGCGGAAGTGATTGCGGTGGCGATCCATCCCGATGGAAGGGTTCGTAAACCTTCCGCAACCGAATTGGCCCATTGGGAAGCATTCAAGTCACACGCCCTGAATGGCCCCTGAAGCCTCGGGGATTCGCCGGTATTTACCTTCATCTCGCCTAATTTCGAAACCAGAAGCCCTTCATAAGCTTGCGAAAAGGGGCGCATCAGCAAGCGATCCAGCCGATGCCGCCCCGTCCACTGAGAGGCCCTTATGCCCGAAGCCTTGCCTGAACTTGCAGCGAATGCCGACTATTCGCTGTTTGCCCTGTTCCTCAGGGCCGACCCGATCGTGAAGGGCGTGATGGTCATCCTTGCCCTGTGCTCGGTGTGGTCGTGGGCGGTGGCCATCGACAAATGGCTCGGCGTCTCAGGCGCCCGCGCCCGCGCCAAGCGCCTCGAACAGGCCTTCTGGGCCGGCCAGCCGCTGGAAGACATGGAATCGCGCGGCAATGACCGTCCGGGCGAAGCGCTCGCGCGGGTGTTCTCCGCCGGCCAGCGCGAATGGCGCGACAGCCGCCGCGGCCAGCCCGGCGACGAACAGAACCGCCAGATCGTCGAGCGCGCCTCGGCCGCCATGGAAGCGGCCGCCAACCGCGAGGCGCAGCGGATGGAATCGGGCCTGCCGACGCTGGCCATCATCGCCTCGTCCACGCCCTTCATCGGCCTGCTCGGCACGGTGGTCGGCATCATGAACTCGTTCCGCGACATCGCCGCGCGCGGCGAGACCAACCTCACCGTCGTCGCCCCCGGTATCGCCGAGGCGCTGTTCGCCACCGGCCTTGGCCTCTTCGCGGCCATTCCCGCGCTGATCTTCTACAACAAGTTCTCCAGCGACGTGTCCGCCTTCGCCGACCGCATGTCGACCTTCGCGCAGGAAGTCTCGGTTCGCCTGTCGCGCCGCCTGAACGATCGCGGAGGCCAATAGCCCATGGCGATGCTGATCAAGAGCGGCAAGGGACGCGGCAGCCGGAGACGGCCGATCGCCGACATCAACGTGACGCCGATGGTGGACGTCATGCTTGTGCTGCTCGTGGTCTTTATGATCACCGCGCCGATGCTCGCCACGGGCGTGGCGGTGACGCTGCCCAAGGTCAGCGCCGAACAGCTCAGGCAGGAGAACGAACGGCCGCTTGTCGTGACCATCGACAAGGAAGCCAGGGTCTATGTCGGCCAGCAGGACGACCCCATCGAGCTGAAGGAGCTTGCTCCGCTGCTCAAGGCGCTGGCCGAGAACAACATGGAGAAGCGCGTCTTCGTGCGCGCCGACGAGGCGGTGCCCTACGGCGTCGTCGTCTCCGTGCTGGCGCTGCTGCAGGAGGGCGGGTTCCGCAACGCAGGTCTGCCGGTCGATCCGAACAGGGCGCGCACCGTCCTCCAGGGAGGTTGACCGCAAAGGCATGCGAACCGGCCCTCCCCCCTCTTCCAGCACCTCGCTGCCAGCGGCTTTCTTCTCGCTGATCGCACACGCAAGCGTGGTGCTCGCCGGCTTGATAATGATCCCGGCTGCGGCCTCGGAAATCGAGAGCACGCCGATGATTTCGATCCCGATCGAACTCGTTTCGATCGCGGAGACGACCAATATCGCGCCGGTGTTCGAGGCCGTCGAAATCAAGGAAGACGAGCCTGCGCCGCCCGAAACGACGTCGGCCGCATCGCCTGCGCCCGCGTCCGCGCCGCCGCCGGAAGATACGGTCGCGCTCGATCCGCCCAAGCCGCAACCGCCAAAGCCGGCGGAAAAGCCGCAGGCAAAGCCCGCACCGGCAGCGCCGTCGAAATCGCTGTCGAGCGAACTCGACGACATTCTCGCCAGCGTCTCGAAGGATGCCCCGGCGCCGCGTCGCCCCAACCCCAACGCAAACCCCGCCAGCGCCGACGCGGGCGCGCCGCGCATCGGCGCCGGCGACATGAAGCGCATGACGGCGTCGATCACGGACTACATCCGCGCGCAGCTGGTCAACAACAAGTGCTGGACCGACCATAGCGACATGGCCGATGCGCGCCGGCTGTCCGCCACTTTCCGTGTCTGGTTCGGCCGCAACGGCAAGTTCTCGCAGCCCTATCAGCTGGTCACCCCCTCCCGCGAGCCGACGGGCGACATCCCGATGCAGACCTTCGTCGCGCACGGACGCCGCGCGTTGGATATGTGCAACAAGATCGGCTGGGTCGTTCCAGAGGAATATTTCAAGCTGCCGCAGCCGCAATCCATCGACGTAACCCTCGTACCGAAAATCGCGACGCAATAGTGCAATCGGCGCGGCCCTCGCCGCGCTGACCCGGAAACACCGACCACGACCAAGCGGAGGATCACCGCCATGCGCATACTGTCCCTTCTAATGATGGCGATCGCCTCGATCGCCATCGGTGCAGCGCCCGCCGCTGCGCAACTCAAAGTGACCGTGGTCGGGGAAGAATACGTACCCATGCGCATCGCCGTGCCGGACTTCGGCGCCGAAGGGCCCGGCGCCGCCGAGATCGCGCGCGACCTGTCGAACGTGCTGCGCGCGGACCTCTCCTCCTCCACCGCCTTCGCGCTGGTCGACAAGGCCGCGTTCATCGAGCGCAATTCCGACTTCTCGGTTCAGCCGACTTTCGGCGACTGGTCTGTCTCGGGCGTCGAGGCGAAGGCGCTGGTCGTCGGCAAGGTCGTCATCACGCAGACCGCGGACGCGACGACGCTGACCGTGCTCTATCGTCTTTATGACGTTTACGGACAATCGCAGATCACGGCGAGCCAGTTCACCGTTCCGACGCCGCTCAACTGGCGCCGTCTCGCGCACAAGGTCGCCGACGATGTGTATTCGCGCCTGACGGGCGACACCGGATATTTCGACAGCCGCATCGCCTTCGTGTCGAAGACGCCGGGCGAGGAACGCCTGCGCGGGCGTCTCGCCATCATGGACCAGGACGGCGCCAATGCCGAATTCCTCCTCTCCGGCGGCAGCGCGGTCATCAATCCGCGCTTCTCGCCGACCGAGCAGATGATCCTCTACGGCGCCTATGTGCCGCATCCGCTCTATCCGGCGGCCACGCTGCTGCGGACATATCTCTACGACACCGTCACGGGCCGCCAGGAAATTCTCGCGGAGAACCCTGGCGCGATGGAGTATTCGGCGCGCTTTTCGCCGGATGGCAAATCGATCGCCTTCAGCCGCGTCGTCGGGGGCAATGCCGACATCTACGTCCTCGACCTCGCCCGCGGGATCGAACGCCGCCTGACGCGCGACAGCGCCGTCGACACCTCGCCCTCCTTCTCGCCGGACGGCACGAAGATCGTGTTCGAATCCGACCGCGGCAGCGGCCAGCAGCTCTACATTATGAACGAGAACGGCCGGCCGATGGAATGCCCCGGCTCGCGCGCGCAGGAAGCCGCCTGCCGCATCACGTTCGAGGAAGGCGCCCGCTTCGGAGACCCGGTGTGGTCGCCGCGCGGCGACTGGATCGCCTTCACCTTGCAGCGTCGCGGCCAGTTCGCCATCGGCGTCATCGAGCCGGACGGCAAAGGCTTCCGGGTTCTCACCGACGGCTACCAGGACGAGGCCCCGAGCTGGTCGCCGAACGGCCGGGTCGTCGTTTTCCAGCGCACCGCCTCGAAGGGGGCGGGCCCGAAACTCTACAGTGTCGACCTCACGGCGCGGAACACGCGCCGCGTGCCGACGCCGCGAGACGCGACCAACCCGACATGGGGGCCGCTGCTCAAATAGGGACGTGTACTGATCAGTAGGCGCCTAGGCAGTCAGCCGGCCGGTCCGGCGCTGCGTTGGGCGGGCGCGCGCGGCTGATTTGCAACACGTCGTCAAACGATAGGCAAAGCGCCGGAAAACACGCGGTTGGTTACATTACCCGATTGCAATCTTTCCGCTTCTTTGCCACAAAAAACCCTGAAGTATATTGCTGCTTCAGGGGAGCATCGCGCCCTCCGGGCTTGCAATTCCATTGCAATTCGCCGGTAGTGTCGGGGATCGGATTACGCGCCGTCTTGGGGGCGCGCAGGGAACAAGGAGATTGAAATGAAGCGGTCTATCAGCATGTCAGCTCTCGCGGTCGCGGCGGCTTTTACCGTCTCGGCGTGCGCGTCGAATCCGCCGCCGGAGCCTGAAGCTCCTGTCGCCCCGACCGAAACCGCGGTTGTGACGCCTCCGCGCGTCTCCCCGCCGCCGGCGCCGCCGACCCCGCCGCAACCGTCGGGCCCGGCCGCCGGTTCGCGCGCTGACTTCTCGGCCAAGACCACGGACCGCGTCTATTTCGACTACGACCAGCACACCCTGGACGACGCTGACCGCCGCGCCCTCAACGCGCAGGTTGCCTGGCTCAAGCAGTATCCGACGACCCGCGTTGAAGTTCAGGGCCACGCCGACGAGCGTGGCACCCGCGACTACAACATCGCCCTCGGCGCCCGCCGCGCTGAATCGGTGGCCTCGTACCTGAAAGCCCAGGGCATCGCCGCCGACCGCATCGGCACGATCTCGTTCGGCAAGGACAAGCCGCTGGACGCAGGCAATGACGAAGCTGCCTGGGCCCGTAACCGCAATGCCTTCACGAACGTCATCGTCGAAGCGATCAGCTAACCTGCGTCTGCAGTCCGCCGCCCGTGCCGCCACAATTCCGGCACGGGCGGCGGATAGCTTTTCGGACATGAAACGCTCGCAGGCTCACCTCATGCAGACCCTCACTCGCCAGGCGCGCCTGCGCCGGCCACGCGCCATCGCCGCCTCCCAGTCCAGGGGTCTGGCCAGGGGTCTGGACTTTTCCACTTTAGCCCTGATTTCACTGGCTTTGTTCGCGGCGTGCGCCCTGCTCGCCCCGCGCGCCAATGCTCAGGTCTTCTCCTCCCAGCCTTATGTCGCCGCGCCCGATCCGGCGGTTGAGCAATTGCGCGCGCGCGTCGATGCGCTCGAATCCGACCTTCGCGCCGCCACCAGCCGGGCCGAATCCCTCGGGGCGGCGCTGGGTGACGCCCGCCGCGTGGCCGATGAAGCCGACGCCGGCCGCCGCCGCGCCGAGGCGGAACTCCAGAAGCTCGCGGACCGTATCGAGGCTCTCGAAGACCGCCTGACCGATGCGGCCGCAGCCGGCGGTCAGGACGCCAATGCCGGCGGCGCGATCTCGCTGACGCCCGCCGCCGGCCCCAACGCCGCCCCTGCTTTCGACGTCGCCTCCCTGCCCGCCGAAGAAGGCCCGCTGTTCGAGCAGGCCAAGGCCCTGCTGACCGAGGCTGGCGATTTTCCGGGGGCGAATGCCGCCTTCAACGCATTCCTGACCCGGTTTCCCAAGAGCAAGAGCGCGGGCGACGCGCACTACTATCTCGGGGAATCCCTGCTCTATCAGGACAATTACGCCGAGGCCGCCGCCGCCTATGGCAAGCTGATCAAGGATTATCCGAAGTCCACCCATGCCCCGACCGGGCTGGTGAAGCTGGCGCGTTCGCTCCGCCTGATGGGCAACACGGCCCAGGCCTGCCGGACGCTCGGACTCATGTCGCAGAATTTCCCCAAGGCGCCGGCGCTCGCCAAGCAGCTGGCCGATCAGGAACGCCAGCAAGCCAAGTGCTCCTGAGCGATGGCTGCCCCCGGAACAGGCGCCGTTCAGGAATCGCAAACCTGAATCTGGAAGCTACGGGGCCGGGTATCCGCCAGAAACAGACGGGTTGATTTCGTGCTGCTCCAGAAACGCGCCTTCGGCCTAGCCGCCTCGCTCGTCGCCCTCTCGGCGGCCTTTGCCGCGCCGGCCGCGCTGGCCCAGCCGCCCTCGGCCGAACGGGTTCGCGGCGGGATGTTCGACGCCTCCGACCCCGCCGGCATCGCCCGCTTCATGGAACGCACCGGCTATCGCGTCGAATTGCGGGTCGACGGCAAGGGCGATCCGGTGATCGCGGGCCGGATATCGCGCAGCGACTACCTGATGCAGTTCTACGAGTGCGAGAACGGCACGTTCTGCAACTCGATCCAGCTGATCGTGCAGACGGCCCGCCCGGCCAGCCTGACCGGGGAGTCGGCCAACGCCTTCAACGCGCGCTGGCGCTATGCTCGCGTCACCTATGACCAGGCGCAGGCCAAGCTGCAGATGGACATCAATCTCGACGCCGGGGTCACCGCCGACAATCTCGAGGACACGCTCGACATCTGGCGGCAGCTGGTCGAAATCTTCGAGCGTGAAATCCTGGGCTCCAGATAAATTTCCCAATCCGCACGGCGAGGAGACAATCTCGCCGCTTGCCCGGCGCATGCGCGAGGCCCTGCGATATTCATCGGAACTGGGTGGCAGCCTCGCGAACCCGCGCGACTTCAGGGACAATGGCCACGACAAGCATCTCGTCCTTGCCGTGTCGGGCGGATCGGATTCGATGGCGATGCTCGCGCTGGCGCAGGAAGTCGCGACGCGGACGCACGGCCTCGTTCTCAGCGCCGTGACAGTGGATCACGGCCTCCGGCCCGAGTCTGCGGCGGAGGCCGCCTATGTGGGACGGGTCTGCGCCGAGATGGGCGTTCCGCATTCCATCTTGCGATGGGAGCGCAGCGGGACGGGCCCGGCCAGTCAGGCCGAGGCGCGGCAGGCGCGGCACACCATGCTCGCGCGCTGGGGCAAGAAGAACGAGATCGGCCAGATCTACCTGGCGCACACGCGCGACGATCGCCTCGAAACCTTCCTCATGCGCGCCCGGCAGGGATCGGGCTGGTACGGCCTGTGTGGACTGACGCCCTTCGCCCATTCCCCGGTATGGCCCGAGGGGTCCGGCCTTTACATCTGCCGTCCGCTTCTGGCGTTCGGACGCGAGGAACTGCGCGACTACCTGCGCGTGCGCGAGATCGCGTGGATCGACGATCCTTCCAACCAGTCCCCCCGGTATGAGCGCGTGCGGATGCGGCGTCTGCTGGAACGCATCGGTCCGGCAACACAGCAGAAAGCCATCGACACGATGGACGGTCTGGCCGAGCTGCGCATGGCGACGGCAAAGGCCGCCTTCCGGCTGATGATCGATCACGTCAGCAAGTCATACAGTCAGGCCGATATCCACCTCGATGCGCGTGACCTGGTTGGCCATGAAGCCTGGCGGCGTTTCATCGATGCAATGGTGATGGCGGCTGGCTGTTCACCGCATCCCCTGCGGGGCGACGCGCTGGACCGCCTGCTCGACCGCATCGCCCGGCGCGACCCGGCGCTGCAACGCGGCGTCACCCTGGCGGGCGCCCATATCCATATCCGCAAGGAAGCCTTGTTGACCTTTCGCCGGGCGCCCCCCCGGCGGGGAACGCAGGTGGAAACCGCCTGGCTGCCGAACTGGGGCCGGGCAGGCGGGCTGCTATGGCCCTCGAATCTGGGGCCGCTGTGGGTCTGAGCGCCCCGATCAGGCGAAAAGACGCAGGAAAGTGACAGCGGCTTAACGGTTCAGCACTCGTTTTCGTGGATTATCGCGCCTATCTTCTGAGGCCAAAGCCCACTGAAAGGCCGCGTGCATGAACATGCGCAATCTCGCGCTTCTCGGCGTCGTTCTGTTCCTCCTGATCGCGCTGGTGACCGTGATGACCACGTCGCCCGGCTCGGGCGGGGCGCGGGAAATCTCGTATTCCGACTTCCAGGCGCAGGTCGATTCCGGCCGCATCAAGGAAGCCACCATCAAGGACAACAAGGTCACCACCACGGTGGACGGCCAGCGCCAGTACGCCGTGTTCCGCACGATGGAACTCGACTTCGCCAGCAAGCTGCAGGGCAAGGGCGTCAACGTCAAAGTCGAGGACTCCGAGTCCGGCGGCACCATCCTCAGCTACATCGTTTCGGCCCTGCCGCTGATCTTCATCGTCGGCCTGTGGTTCTTCCTCATGCGCCAGATGCAGGGCGGCGGCGGACGCGCGATGAGCTTCGGCAAGTCGAAAGCGCGGCTGCTGACCGAGCGCCATGGCCGCGTGACGTTCGACGATGTCGCCGGCGTGGACGAGGCCAAGGAAGAACTCGAAGAGATCGTCGACTTCCTGAAGGACCCCTCCAAATTCCAGCGCCTCGGCGGCAAGATCCCGAAAGGCGCGCTGCTGGTCGGCCCGCCGGGAACGGGCAAGACGCTGATCGCGCGCGCGGTGGCGGGTGAGGCCAACGTTCCGTTCTTCACCATTTCCGGTTCGGACTTCGTCGAAATGTTCGTCGGCGTCGGCGCGTCGCGTGTGCGCGACATGTTCGAGCAGGCGAAGAAGAACGCGCCCTGCATCATCTTCATCGACGAGATCGACGCGGTCGGCCGTCACCGCGGCGCCGGTCTCGGCGGCGGCAATGACGAACGCGAACAGACGCTCAACCAGCTCCTCGTCGAGATGGACGGCTTCGAGGCCAATGAGGGCATCATCATCATCGCGGCGACCAACCGCCCCGACGTGCTCGACCCTGCCCTGCTGCGTCCGGGCCGTTTCGACCGTCAGGTGACCGTGGGCAACCCGGACATCGTCGGCCGCGAGAAAATCCTCAAAGTCCACATGCGCAACGTGCCGCTCGGCAAGGATGTCGACGCCAAGACGATCGCGCGCGGCACGCCGGGCTTCTCGGGCGCGGACCTTGCCAACCTCGTCAACGAAGCGGCCCTTCTTGCGGCGCGTCGTGGGAAACGCTCGGTCTCGATGCGCGAGTTCGAGGACGCCAAGGACAAGGTCCTGATGGGGCCTGAGCGCAAGTCCATGGTGATGTCGCAGAAAGAGAAAGAGCTGACGGCCTGGCACGAAGCCGGTCACGCCATCGTGGCGATGAACGTTCCGGCCGCCGATCCGGTTCACAAGGCGACGATCATCCCGCGCGGGCGCGCGCTGGGCATGGTCATGCAGCTGCCGACCGACGACAAACTCTCGATGAACAAGACCGAGATGATCTCGCGTCTCGCCATCCTGATGGGCGGCCGTGTCGCCGAAGAGCTGAAGTTCGGCGCGGACAATGTCACCGCCGGCGCCGCCTCCGACATCCAGCAAGCCACGCGCCTCGCCCGCGCGATGATCACGCGCTGGGGTTTCTCGGATTCGGTGGGTCCCATCGACTACGCCGAAGACCAGGGCGAAGTGTTCCTGGGCAGCCAGCTGGTGAAGTCGAGCCACGTCTCGGAAGAGACCTCGCGCAAGATCGAGGAAGAGGTTCGCAAGCTGGTCGTGGGCGGCATCGACGATGCGCGCCGCGTGCTGACCGAGCGCCACGCCGACTGGGTTACCCTCGCCGAAGGCCTGCTCGAATACGAAACGCTGTCGGGCGAAGAGATCACCGCGCTGGTGAAGGGCAAACGCCCGGATCGCCCGGATGACACGCCTGCCGGCCCGACCTCGGCGGTGCCGGTCATCAAGAAAAAGCCCAAGGGCGATGAAGGTTTCGGCGGCGCAGAGCCGGAACCGCAGCCGGGCTGATCGGCCTCACATGTAAACACGCGGACGGCGGCCCCATCGGGCCGCCGTTTGTGTTTCCGCATCCGCATGGCAAGGTCGCGGCGAACGCGGGCGGCGACATTCCGTGAGAATTGGCGCGGGCCGTCTGCGCCTGCGCTGTATACTCGCCAAGCCGCGCAGCGCGCTGATAGGATACGCCCGCACATCCACTGACAGAAACCACCGGGAACCGACATGCACGCAAAGCTGGCCGCTGCCCTTGCCGCGACTCTCAGCCTGTTCGCCTCGCCCGCCCTCGCGCAGGCCAACTGGAACAAGGCGGCGGAGCCCTTCCACATCATCGACAATATCTATTATGTCGGCACGGAGGGCCTCGGCGCATATCTCTTCACGGGCGCGCAGGGCCATGTGCTGCTCGATGGAGCAACGCCGCAGGGCGCGGCCGTCATCAAGGCCAATATCGAGAAGCTGGGCTTCAAGCTGACCGATGTGAAAGTGTTGCTGAACAGCCATGCGCATTTCGATCATTCGGGCGGCCTCGCCGACCTGAAAACGGCAACGGGCGCGCAGCTCTATGCGATGGAGGGCGATGTCTCTGCGCTTGAGGGCGGCTTCTATCTGGGCAGCGAAGACAACAAGACGATGGGCGCGCCGCCGGTGAAGGTGGATCGCGCGCTCAAGGATGGCGAGCATGTGAAGCTGGGCGGCATCGACCTCGTGGCGAACCTCACGCCCGGCCATTCGCGCGGCTGCACCAGCTGGGGCGCAACCGCCAGCGCGCAGGGCGAGACTTACGACGTGCTGGTGTTCTGCTCGGCGACGGTGGCGGCCAACCGCATCACGCCGCCGCTGCAGTATGAAGGGATCGTGGAAGACTATCGCTCGACATTCGCGAAGGCGAAGACGATGCAGGTCGATATCCCGCTCGCCCCGCACCCGGAATTCTTCGGCCTGCTGCAGAAGGCCGAGAAGGCGAAGACAGACGCCTCGCAGAACTTCTTCATCGATCCCGGCGCCTTCGCGCCCTATATCGCGCGGCTTGAAGAGGCATTCGAGACAACGCTGAAACAGCGCACCGAAGCGGCGAAGACCGCCGCGCAATGAAACGCCTGATCGTCGCCATCGTCGCGCTGGCCGCCGGGGCTGCCTATGCCCAGCCGCCAGAGGCAAGACCGAAGCCCAGGCCGGTCGCGCATGCCTATGCGGGGCCGGATGGGCTCACGGTCGAAGTCGAAACGCTGCCGGGCCGCAAGGGTCCCTTCCCCCACACGCTGCGCCTTGGCGAGGAGCCTGCGTCGGTGCTGACTTTCACGGGCGAGATCGGCACGGCGGACAAGGAATTCCTTGGCAATGCACGCGCGGGACTCGTTCCCGGCGCGAGGCAGCCGGTGGCCGTCTTCCAGGTGATGCCGCGCGAAGGCTATGACTACAGCCCGGCCATGACCGGCGCCTGCGGCGGCCATGCCGGCATCCCCTTCATCGGCATCGAGAGCGCCAGCGGCTCGATCCGCGCGAATGGCTTCGACACGAAGGCGGCGGCGCGTGTCTACATCTTCGAGGAAACGTTCGCGCCCGGCCGCGTGAACCTGCGGCTGTGCGGGACGATCGATCTGAAGGCGGACTGAGCCCTCCTTCGCGCCCAAGGGCATTGCTGCACGCCAGCCCGCGGCGCGACGTTTTTCCCCCGGAATCCGCATTGACAGTATTTGCGATTAAGTCGCAAATGCAATTCATGGGGCTTGAGTCCCTTCCACCCAGCCCGGTCGAACGGCCGCTGGCGCCGCCATCGCGTGCGCCAAGGAGAGAGCGCATGAATGACGACGAGATCCTCCCCGGCGTGACGCTGACTGCATTGGGCATCAGCGAGCGGTTGATGATCGGCGGATTGAGGCTGATCGCGGCGGGACGCGGCCGCTGCCCGAATCTCACGCGCGCGTTCGAAAATCATCTGGGCTCGCAGGGCGCAACCGCCGCGCAGGGCGCAGCGATCCTCGCGCACGCCTTGTGCGCGGAAAGCCAGCGCAAGCTGACGCTCGGCTGGCTGTGCGTGCGCGGCGTGACGTGGGACGAAGCGGCGATCCTCGCACTGCTCGAGGCGGCGCAGAGATCGGACACGCCTGGCATTGTGCGCTGGCTGAAACGGCTGGGCATTGCGGCGCCGAGCCCGGCCCTTCAGCGCGGGCTTGCCTGGTCGTCCGCCGCATTCCTGATCGCAGGCAAACCGTTCGACCCGGACGTCGCCCGGCTGACGCACGCAGAAAAATCCGCCACCGCGAACCTGCGCACGCAGATCGAAACGCAGATGCAGGGCGCAGCCGCGACGCTGAGACGTGAATGCTAGCCGTCAGCGAGCCCGGCCCCTCGTGGTTCGACGGACGTTCGCCTGCATTCGCAGGCGAACTGCTCACCATGAGGGTCCTCTCTCTGACGGCAGTAGCTAGAGCCCTCATGGTGAGCGGTACGGGGACTCGCGCGCCGGCTAGTTACGCGGCGCCGGCGGCGGCAGGGTTCCGCCTTCGGCCAGTGTCTTCATGTTGGCCAGCGCACGATTAAAAGCGACGCGGCGGCGTTCCACATCCGCCGCCTTGGCCGCTTCGTCGCCCGCCACCAGCGAGAGATCGTAGACCAGCGTATAGAGCAGCTTCGTCGTATTGGCGTCTATGGCGCGCGCTTCCAGATTGCCGTGATAGAGGTTGTACAGGCGTCCTTCGCGCACGGGCTGTGTGTAGGCGTAGGAATACTGCGTCTTCGCGACGAGAATTTCAGCGCCGACCGAACGCACCGCGCCGACTTCGTTGTCCGTGCCGTGCGTGATCGTGCAGCCTGTCGCGATCTGGAACCATTCGGCGATGTCGCAATACTTGCCGATGCGCGCCCACACATCCGCCACCGGCTTGTTGACCGTGATCTCCATCGGGATGGTGACGTAGTTGAAATCCGGCACCTGCAGCGGCGGCGGCGTTGTCGGGGCTGGCGTCACGGGCGCAGGCGCCCCCACAGGTGCGGCTGCCTGCGCGACGGAAGGAGCCGGCGCGGCGTGCGTCGTGTCGCGCGCGTGGACCATGACGCAGCCCGACGCCATCCCGGCAAACATAAGTGCAGTCAGCGCGCGCATGTGAATCATCCCGTTCTCCCGACATCCCTGTTTTTTGCCAGCCATAACCGTGGCGCGCGCATCGTCAAGCAATGCCCGTGGCAACCCGGCGGCAGGACAGCCGTTCATCGGGATGCAGGCGCAAGGGAGATTGGCCATGGCAGACAAGGACGAACCTCACATGCACGATCCAGCTGACAAGGAGTTGCATACCGACAAGCGCACGCCGCCCTATCCGCCGCCGAACAAGGCCAAGGTCGTCGGCAAGCCGGTGGACGATGAGGAATCGAAGCAAGCGTGGAAGAAGGGCAAGACGCAGGATGCGCCCTGATCCATTGGGGCGGACGCCCGTTCCGACCGCTACTCGCCGTCTTCCTCGAACAGCGGCGTCTGCAAGCTGGCAGGCGGTTTAAGGCCGACACGCTCCCACGCCTTGGGCGTGGCGACGCGGCCGCGCGGCGTGCGGGCGACGAAGCCCTGCTGCATGAGATAAGGCTCGATCACCTCCTCGATGGCGTCGCGCGCTTCGGAGAGCGCAGCGCCCAGCGTGTCGGCGCCGACGGGGCCGCCGGAATAGGTTTTCACCAGCGCCTGGAGATAGCGGCGGTCGAGCGCATCGAGGCCATCCTCGTCCACTTCGAGACGCGCGAGCGACATGGCGGCGCCCTTGCGGTCGATCTTCACGCCCTCGGCCTCGCAGAAATCGCGCACGCGGCGCAGCAGGCGCACGGCGATGCGTGGCGTGCCGCGCGAGCGGCCGGCGATTTCTTCGGCGCCATCCTGCGTGATGTTGGCGCCCAGCTTCGTCCCGGCGCGGCGCAGGATCGAGCCCAGTTCCTCGCGCGTGTAGAACTCCAGGCGGATCGGAATGCCGAAACGGTCACGCAGCGGCGTGGACAGCAGCCCCGCGCGCGTGGTCGCGCCGACCAGCGTGAAGGGCGGCAGGTCGATCTTCACCGAGCGCGCCGATGGCCCCTCCCCGATGATGAGATCGAGCGTGTGATCCTCCATCGCGGGGTAGAGAATTTCCTCCACATGCGCCGGCAGGCGATGAATCTCGTCGATGAACAGCACGTCGCGCGCTTCGAGATTGGTGAGCAGGGCCGCAAGGTCTCCCGCCTTGGCGATGACCGGGCCGGAGGTGGCGCGGAAACCGACGCCCATCTCGCGGGAAAGGATCTGCGCCAGCGTCGTCTTGCCGAGGCCCGGCGGGCCCGACAGCAAGACGTGGTCGAGCGCGTCTCCCCGCTTGCGGGCGGCGGAAACAAAAATCTTGAGGTTGGCCTTGGCCGCGGCCTGCCCGGTGAAATCGTCGAACGCCGTGGGCCGCAGCGCACGGTCCATCGTCTCGCCGGGCTGGCGTTCGGGATCGGTGATGTCGCCGTCTCGCGTCATGGTCCTGCTTGTGGCGCCGTTCGTGAGCGAATGGAACAGTTGAAGAACAATGGAGGATTAAGACGGGAGTGGGGAATAGGGAATGGGGAGTAGCGCGCTCGCGGCGGCCACTCCCTACTCCCTACTCCCTACTCCCCGCCCCCCGGCCCGCAATCGCCGCCACCTTCATCGCCAGGATCGTTGCGGCCAGCACGACCGTGACGCCGTTGGCGATGATGATCGACCATTGCCCCGTCATCACGCCGTATATCCCCCACAGCGAAACCCCTGCGGTGAACAGGACATACATGGCGAGCGAGATCGCGTCGGTGTCGCGCGTGCGGACGACCTTGATGGCCTGCGGCAGGAAGGACGATGTTGTCAGGATGGCCGCCGCGGCGCCGATCAGGTCTTCCGTCGTCACGCTGTCCTCCTCCAGCGCAGGCCGCCGGACCATTCAGCCCCGATGATCCAAAACCCGGCCCATGCGTTAATCCCGCATAGCCCCATCCATGCCGACAGCGCTATACCATTGCGCATGAGTCCACCGATCCGCTCAACCACCGCCGCTCGATGACCAGAATGAGCAAAGTCTCGTCGATCGACGACAGCGGCCTTGCGCGTCTCATCCGCATGCGGCGGCTGGCGAACGGCCTGCTGGTTATGATCATGGTGCTGTTCGTGTTCAGCCATGTCTGGGAGCCGCCGGGCCAGGACTGGGACATGCACTGGCGCTTCCTGCGCGCCTTCGCGGAAGCCGCAATGGTGGGCGGGCTGGCGGACTGGTTTGCCGTCACCGCCATCTTCCGCCATCCGCTCGGCATCCCGATCCCGCACACCGCCGTCATCCCGAAGAACCAGGATCGCATCGCCGATGCGGTGGGCCGCTTCATCGCCGACAACTTTCTCAAGCCCAGCCTCGTGGCCGAGCGGGTGAAGGACAAGGACCTGTCCGAAGCTTTGGGCAAGTGGCTGGCCGAGCCGGCGCAGTCGACCGCGCTTGCCGGCGGCATCGTCTCCGCCATCCCCGCCCTGCTCGATGCGCTGGACGATGAAACGGTCGCGGACTTCCTGCGCCAGCAGGCCGCGCCCGCCGTCGAGGGTGCGAGCGTCGCGCCGGCGTTCGGATCCGTGCTCGAAGCGCTGGCGGAACAGGGCCGCCACCAGGCCATTCTCGATGCGCTGCTCACGCAGGGCTATCGCCTGCTGGAAGAAAATCAGGAGCTGATCCGCGACCGTGTGCGCAACCGCTCGGGATGGCTGATGCGGTTCGTGAGCGCGGACCGCAAGGTTGCGGATACCGTCATCGATGCGGTGAACGACCTGCTCTACGAAATCGCCACCCAGCGCGATCACCCGCTGCGCCACCGGCTGAACGAGATGGTGGGCGAGTTCGCCGACAATCTGCGCCGCGACCCGGACCTGCAGGCGCGCGTGGGATCGTGGATCAGGGATGCAGCGGCGCATTCGAGCGTGAACAATGCGATGGAGGCCGGTTGGGTCGCGTTCAAGGAAGCGCTGCGACGCGATTGCATCAGCCCCAATGGCCGGCTGCGCAACTGGCTGCAGACTGCGCTGACCAATCTGGGCGAGGGCCTGATGCGCGAGCCCAAGGTGCGCGCCGCGCTGAATGCGCGCCTCAAGGCGCTGCTGGTCGAACTTGCCGCGCGCCACGGCGAGGATGTCGCCAGGCTGGTTTCAGAAACCATCCGCAAATGGGATTCGCAGACCATCGTCGACAAGCTGGAAGTGAATGTGGGGCGCGACCTGCAATACATCCGCCTCAACGGCACGATCATCGGCGGCCTCGTGGGCCTCGTGCTGCATGTCGGGGCGGAGATACTTTAGC
>CAZGWV010000055.1:0-4587 GCA_964529555.1 uncultured Rhizobium sp. | reverse complement strand
ATCATCGGCGGCCTCGTGGGCCTCGTGCTGCATGTCGGGGCGGAGATACTTTAGCGCCTGAGTCTCGCTTGCTACGAACAGCGCGAGAAACAGCAACGACATGAAGTGTCGAGACAGACCCCCACCTGTCCGCCCCGTACTTAGGGGGCGGACAGGTGGGGGTCCGTTTCAGCGCTTACCGCCGTGAGCGGCTGCCTTGCGGTTGCCGGTCAGGACTTGCGCCGACGGCTACGCCGTAGGCGCCAGCGCCTTCAGCGCCGCGCGGATCAGCACGGACTCGCTCGCGTCCTCGCCCACATCGCGCGCGGCCTGCGCCACGGCGCGTGACGCATCGGCCTGCGTGTAGCCGAGATTGACCAGCGCAGACACGGCGGCTGAGCGGGCGCCGGAGAGCGTGGGCGCGGGCGTTGCCGCAGAGAGCGCGAGGCCGGGGGCGAAGAGACCCATCGGCGGCGGCTTGCCCTTGAACTCCGTCACGATGCGTTCGGCCAGCTTCTTGCCGACGCCGTTGGCGCGGCTGATGGCGGCGGTATCGTTGAGGGCGATGGCATCCATCAGTTGCGCGGTGGTGAGCGCATCGAGGATCGAGAGCGCAACCTTGGCCCCGACGCCGGGCGCATCCTGCAGCCGCGCGAACCAGGCGCGATCCTCGCCCGTGACAAAGCCGAACAGGCGGATGGCGCTTTCCGACATCTGCGTTTCGACGAACAGTTCGGCAGGTTCGCCGATGCCGAGCTTGCCCAGCGTGCGCGAGCCGGCGTGGACGAGATAACCGACGCCGTTCACGTCGATGAGCGCCTGCCCCTCTCCGATGGCGGCGATTGTGCCCCTGAGTCTTCCGATCATGCGGGGCGCCTGATCGCGAGCGTGGAACGATGATGCGCGCCGCAGATTGCGACGGCGAGCGCATCGGCTGCATCCGCCGACACTTCGCCCGCGCGTGGCAGAAGACGGCGCACCATGAAGGCGACCTGCGTCTTGTCCGCCCCGCCGGTGCCGACGACCGAGAGTTTTACTTTCCGCGTGGCGAATTCGTGGACCTTGAGCCGCGCCGCCGCGAGCGTCGCGAGCGCCGCGCCGCGCGCCTGGCCGAGCAGCAGCGTCGATTTCGGGTTGATGTTGACGAAGGTTTCCTCGACCGCCGCCTCCATCGGGTCATGCTCGTGGATCACGGCGCGCAGGCCTTCGCACAACATGCCGAGGCGGTCGGCCAGATCGGCCTTGGGATCGGGATCGATCACGCCATGAGCCACCCACGACAGGCGCGGGCCGTCCATATCGATGACGCCCCAGCCCGTGTGGCGCAGGCCGGGATCGACGCCGAGAATCCGAATCATGTGACCCATTCCGCCAGAATCGCAGACATTGAACAGATTGAGAACATGCCTGCTTTTGATGGGCCGGAAGTTAATGAGCCGGAAACCAACGCCGACCAGCCTGCCCCTCATGGCGAATTTCATGGATCTGACGCGCAGGGGCGCGCTTGCGGCACTGGCGACGGCGGCCGTCGCGCCGGCGGCGCTTGCCGCGCCCGGCCTGCGTTTTCCGCTGCGCATCGCATACATGCGCGTGGGGCCCGCCGGCTTCGTGCAGATCCGGCATGACGAGCAGGCTTACTGGTCGCAGATGCAGATGCGGCTCGGCGGCCTGATCGAGCGCCTGTCGCCGGTCCAGCCGAACGACATGATGGGCGCGAACCTGACGCAGGTTCAGGGCGGCCCGAATTGCGCACTGGTGGCGCGGCAGGCGGCTTCGCGCTGGGGCTTCGGCCATGTCATCCTTTACGCCACACACGATGGGCAGCGCAGCCACACAAGCGATGGCTCCTGGTGGAACGGCATGTTCGCCGCGATGGCGGGCGCAATCGACAAGGACGACCGCGCGATGGGCGAGGCGTACCTGCTGGACGTGGAAGGCGGCCCGGCGCTCTCCACCACGAGCGCGGACTCGCCGCCGCGCGATCCGCTCAACCTGTTCGACGGCGGACGGAACCCGGAACGCGAGACGCTGGCGAAACTGGCAGACGGCCTCGAACGCGACCTCCAGCGACTGGCGCGCCCGGTTTACGACCGGCAGCGCTCGATCGGGGATTAGCGCCTTGATGCAACGGCCGCACCCGATACCCGCCTAAATCGGGTGAAATGCTCTAGCCAGCTTATCGATCATCGCTAAGGTCCGCCCTCCAGCCCCGGAGGTCCTCATGCGCCGTTTCCTGCTTTCCTCGCTCAGCGCCGTTGCACTGCTGGCCGCCTGCGGGCCTGCGGAGGACCTGACGAGTGTTCCGGCGGCCGTGTTCGATGAAGCGACAAGCGCGCAACTGACGTCCAACCCGCTGCTGGCGGAATGGACCGGGCCGAACGGCGGCCAGCCGGCGTTCGACAAGATGGACCTCGCGCAGCTGAAACCCGCAGTCGAGGCCGGCATCGCGGCGCACCTCGCCGAGATCGACGCCATCGCGAACAATCCGGCAAAACCCTCCTTCGCCAACACGATCGAGGCGATGGAGCGTTCGGGCGACGCGCTTGGCCGCGCCATGACCTATTTCAGCATCTGGGGCGCGAACCTGTCGACGCCGGAGTTCCGCACGGTGCAGGGCGAGCTGTCGCCGATCCTGGCGGACTACCAGTCGAAGATCACACAGAACGAAAAACTGTTCACGCGCATCAAGACGCTGCACGACGATCAGGCCAATCTCAAGCTGACGCCGCATCAGGCGCGCCTGCTGACCCTGATCTATGACCGCTTCCAGCTCAATGGCGCCGAACTGACGGGCGAGAAGCGCGAGCGCTATGCCGCGATCAACAAGGAGCTGGCCGAGCTTCACACCAAATTCTCGAACAACCTGCTGGCTGACGAGGAAGGCTGGATCACTTATCTCAAACCGAACCAGCTTGGCGGATTGCCGGCGAGCTATATCGCCTCCGCCAAGGCGACCGCCGAAGGACTGGGCAGGCCGGGCGAATACGCCGTGACCAACACGCGCTCGTCGATGGACCCGTTCCTCACCTACTCCACCGAGCGCGGCCTGCGTGAGAAAGTGTGGCGCAACTATTATTCGCGCGGCGACAATGGGGACGCACACGACAACAACGCGCTGATCGCGCAGATCCTGAAGCTGCGGCATGAGCGCGTGCAATTGCTGGGCTTTGCGACCTATGCCGACTGGCAGCTGCAGGACAACATGGCGCCCGACCCTGCCGCCGCGACCGCGCTGATGGAAGCCGTGTGGGCGCCCGCCGTGGCGCGCGCGAAGGAAGAAGTCGCCGACATGCAGGCGCTGGCCGCATCCGAAGGCGCGAAGATCACCATCGCGCCGTGGGACTACCGCTTCTATGCGGAGAAAGTCCGCAAGGCGAAATACGCGCTCGATAGCGAAGAGGTGAAGCCCTACCTCCAGCTCGACAAGCTGCGCGAGGCGATGTTCTACGTCGCGGGCGAGCTGTTCGGCTTCAACTTCGCTCCGGTCGCCGCCGGCGCGATCCCGGTCTTCCATCCCGATGTCGGCGTGTGGGAAGTGACCGACAAGGCTTCGGGCAAGCATGTTGGCTACTGGTATCTCGATCCCTATTCGCGGCAGGGCAAGCGCTCGGGTGCGTGGGCGTCGAGCTATCGCTCGCACTCGACGTTCGACGGACAGGAGACGACGCTGTCGTCGAACAACTCCAACTTCGTGAAGCCGGCGCCGGGCGAGCCGCTGCTGATCAGCCATGACGACGCCGAGACGTTCTTCCACGAGTTCGGACACGCGCTGCACAGCCTGTCGTCGACGGTCGAATATCCGGGGCTCAATGGCGGGGTGCGCGACTACACCGAATTCCACTCGCAGCTGCTCGAGCGCTGGCTGCTGAGCGACCAGGTGGTGGACAGGTATTTCCGCCACTACCAGACGGGCGAGCCTATGCCGAAGGCGCTGATCGAGAAGATCGAGAAGGCGGCGACGTTCAACCAGGGCTTCGATACGGTCGAGTTCCTGGGCTCGGCGATCATGGACATGCGCTATCACACGGTCGATCCGGCCAATCTCGATCCGCGCGCATTCGAGAAGGAAGAGTTGGCCAAGCTCGGCATGCCGACGGAAATTCCGATGCGCCACCGCTCGACGCAGTTCGGCCACGTCTTCTCCGGCGAAGGCTACGCCGCCGGATACTATGGCTATCTGTGGGCCGAAGTTCTGACGGCGGATGCAGCCGAAGCATTCCGCGAGGCGCCCGGCGGGCTCTATGACAAACAGCTTGCGGCCAGCATGGTCGCGAACCTGTTCACGGTGCGCAACGCGACCGATCCGGGCGAGGCCTATCGCGCCTTCCGCGGCCGCGACGCGACGCCCGACGCCCTGCTGCGCGACCGCGGCTTCCCGGTTCCCGAGAAAGCTGCGGGCGGGGCGCAGTAGTATCGGTGAGCGCGGCCTCGTCCTTCGAGACGATTGGCGCTTCGCGCCAATCCCTCAGGACGAGGCCTTTCGACGGTCGGGCTGTGGGATAGCCCTCATGCTGAGGGATGGCGAAGCGATCGTCTCGAAGCACGAGGGCGCGCTCACCGGCGCCAATTACTTCTTCCTCAACCGCCGTGGTGTCGGCGGCCCGTGGA
>CAZGWV010000054.1:12544-22555 GCA_964529555.1 uncultured Rhizobium sp. | reverse complement strand
ACTCCCCAACTTCGCCCTACGCCCGCAAATGCCGGGTGGCGGCTATCGAGAAGGGGCTGGAGGCGCAGATCGAGATCGTCACCAGTTCGCCCATGGCCAGTGCGGCGGAGCTGCTTGCGGCGAACCCGTTGTCCAAGGTCCCCGCGCTTGTGCTGGCGGATGGCCGCTGCATCGTGGACAGCCCGGTGATCTGCCAGTTCTTCGACGGACTCGGGGATGGCCGCCGCCTCATCTCCTCGGAGCCAGCGGCCCGCATCGACTGCCTCACGCGCGAGGCGCTCAGCGATGGAATCATGGACGCGGCCTTCTCTCTTACGATGGAGCGCAAGCGCCCCGCCGAACAGCAATCGCCGGAATGGACGGAGCGCTGGATCGCCGCCATCCGCCGGGCGGTGGCGCACTTCGATACGCGCCTTCCGCAGCGGCCCGAGCCGGATATGGGAGACATCGCGCTCGCCTGCGCGCTCGGCTATCTCGACCTGCGGCATGGCGATCTGGAATGGCGCGCTGAGGCGCCTTCGCTCGCAGCATGGTTCGAGGCGGTCTCGAGCCGCCACAGCCTGTCATCCACCGCGCCGCCGCCGGCCTGAGCGCCTTCCGCATCCGGTAGCTGAATGCCCGCTGAACACGCGGGGCCATACGCGCAAATATAGCGCTCCGCGGGCGGCTTTCTGCCGTTGACCGAGCCATTAATCCGTGGCGGAAGTCCGGTCAGGGAATAGTTGTTCAAGGCCTTTGCAGCCTACTCAGGGGACGATCATGTCGCTCAAACTTCTGCTCGCCGCCGGCGCCGCCGTGCTTGCCGTCACCGCCTGTGCATCGAGCGGCCCGAACCCGCGCGGCGTCCAGACCGTGCAGTTCGACCCCGGCACGAAGGGGCCTGTCCAGGGCGTCGGCATCGAAGGCCAGGACATCGTCGCGATGGCCGACCAGATGGTTCGCGACATGCTCGCCAACCCGATGATCTCCGGCCACCAGCCGAGCGCGCGCGTCATTCTGGATGCGGAGTATTTCCGCAATGAGAGCGCCCAGCGCATCAACACCAACATCATCGTCGACAACCTGCGCGTAAACCTCCAGCGCGCCGCCAACGGCCGCATCCGCTTCGTCTCACGCGAGTCGATGGACATGGTCGCCGGCGAGCGCGACCTCAAGCGCAGCGGCGTGACCGACCAGGGCACGCTGCCGACGACACGCAACCAGCTGGGCGCCGACTATCGCCTGCGCGGCCGCATCACCTCGTCCGAGCAGATCAAGACGAGCCAGGGCCTGATCCAGCGCTACAATCAGGTTATCTTCGAGATGATCGATCTCGAAACCAGCGAGATCGTCTGGACCGGCCTCTACAACTTCGCTCGCGCCGGCGCGGACGACATCATCTATCGCTGATCGCTGCTGGACGGGGCCGGGGGACATGACGTCTGCTCGCAGAACCTGGATTGCCGGCATTGCCGCGTCTGCGCTTCTCCTCGGGGCGTGCGGAACGCTTCAGGACGACACGGTCCGCGTACCGCCCGAAGTGATGGCCGAATGGCTGGCCGACAAGCCGCCGGGAGCCCATCATCTCTACAGCTCGGTTCTCACGGGCGGCCAGCGCAACCGCGTGCTGACGCAGATGCGCGCGGGCCTCGCCGCATTTGAGGCGGGCGCCGACGCTGTCGCCGCCGCCTCCTTCGACGACGCGCTCAACTATATCGAGGCCTTCTACGCGGACAATCCGACCGCAGCGAAAGCCCGCTCAACCTTCGTCCCGGAGCGCACGAAGGAGTTCAAGGGCGAAAGCTACGAGCGCGCGATGGCCTTCCTGTATCGCGGCCTGCTCTTCCTCGGCGAAGGCGACTACGGCAATGCCCGCGCCGTCTTCCAGGGCGGGCAGCTTCAGGACGCCTTCGCCGAAGACCAGCGCTACCAGTCAGACTTCGCAATTCTCGACGTGCTGTCCGGCTGGGCTTCGCAGTGCGAAGGCAATTCCGTCCTGGCGCGCGACTTCTACCAGCGCGCAACCCAGGCGCGCCCCGGCATATACATACCGCGCCCCGGCGACCGGGTGCTCGCCATCGCGGATATGGGCCTGCCGCCGCTGAAGATCGGCAGCGGCGAGTACGGCGAATTCCTGTCCTACGTCCCGCCCGAACCCGTGCCGGAGGAGAAGGCGATCTTCGTCGCCAACGGCAAGGGATACGAAGCCACGTTCGGCGAAGACCTTTACTGGCAGGCCTCCACGCGCGGCGGCCGCGAGGTCGACAAGATTCTCGCCGGCAAGGCCGAGTTCAAGGACATCGCCAACACCGTCGCCGCCGGCTCGCTGATGGTCGCGGACGCAGCTCTCGATGTGGCGATCTATTCCTCCTACACGGATTCCAGCGATACGGCGCTTGCAGTCGCCGGCGTCGCCGCTGTCGTCGGCATCGCGTCCTTGTTCATGGCCGACGCCGCCAAGCCGGAGGCGGATACGCGCTACTGGGACAACCTTCCCGCGCATATCGACTACATCAGCATGCCCCAGGGCGCGCTGCCGACGGAAGTGATCTTCCTCGATCAGGGCGGCGCCGTTCTGGGCAGCCTCGCGCCGCGCGTCCGCATGGACCCGAAGGGCGCCTGCGCGCTGGCGTATGGCCGCTCGCGCCACGCCACCGAGATTCCGACAATGCCTCCCAATTCCTCACTCAGGAGATAGCACTATGGCCGCACTCAAAGCCGCCGCTCTCGTATCCGCCGCGCTGGGCCTTGCGCTCACCTCGGCCTGCGGCTCCGCTCCGCCCACGGGCATGCGCACCACGTCCTGCAACGCCAGCGCGCTCGGCAACGGCACAGTGTTCGCCAATGGCGTGCTCGACTCGCAGATCCCGAACTCCTTCACGCCGATCCCGCTGGATCAGATCCAGATTCTCGACACGACTCTGGTTCCGCAGGTCATCATCCAGTCCGCCGGCTCCGGCCGCTCGGCGACGCAGACGCTGATGGTGCAGGCCCGCATGGTGAACTGCACCGACGCGCCGATCGCGGTCGAGGCGCGCACGCACTTCATCGCTCCCTCGGGCGCCAGCAACGAGCCGATCTCGGCGTGGAAGCGCATCGACATCCCGCAACGCGGCCTTGGCGTCTACGCGGAATCCTCGATGGGCACGACGCAAGCCGACAAATTCCTGATCGAGCTGCGCCGCGCAAGATAGGGCTTCAATCGAGACTGAAAATCAAAGGGCGGAACGGCAACGTTCCGCCCTTTTTGTTTCCGCCTGGAGCATGGTCGCTTTGAGCAGGATCGACCCACCTTGTCCCGCTCGTCCTGATCGCGATGGAACGGACTACTCCATGAACAGCCAGTACAGATGCAGCGTATATTCATTGCTCGTCTCGTAGGCCTTCTCGACACTCACCCGCGCATAATCCGTGTCGCCGAACGACACGAGGCCGGATGCGCGGCCTGCGGTCGGGACCTCGGCGTCGAACCCGATGATACGATAGCGCCCGCCCATCCACGCCTCAGCCGGCTGCCGCTCGGAATAGCTGTCCCTGGTGCATTCCCACAGCGCCTCGACGGCTTGTGTCGCCGCTTCCGAATTTGTCGCTTTGGCGCGGCACGCAAGGTGATGCTCCCAGTAGTCGATGATGTCGTTGATCGCGATGTCGGACTGCAGCGTGCATTGCCCGAAGCCGGGCAGTTGCGTCTTCGAGACGTAGGTCACGCTGTCCTTGTCGCTCGCCGTGCGCGCGCCCTGCTGCGTCTTCACCTGCGCATGCGTCATGGCCATCAGCGATTTCAGCGGCTGGCAAGCCGCCGCCTGCGCATGGGCGGCCCCCGCGCCGGCAATAACCACTGCGCCCGCAGCCAGGATCGATATGAGTTTCATGGACCGTCCTCCCGAAATGAATCGCGCAAGATAAGCAACGCACGGCGTCCTTGTGCAGGGGGAAACTGCACATCGCCGCCCCGAAATACGCCCCGAAATACGCTCCGAAAGCAAACGCCGCACGACCCGTTGGGACCGCGCGGCGCATGCTCAAAGCTCAAGCCCGATGGCTCAGCCATAAACGGTCGGCTGCGGCTTCGGGATCGGGCCGTACTGGTTCACGTAGGCCTGCGAAGGGATGAACGCGCAGACCAGCATGAAGATACCGCCGATATATGGAACGAGACACAGCAGTACGAACCATCCCGACATGCCGATATCGTGCAGGCGGCGAATGCTCACGGTGACGATCGCCGGCAGGAAGATCAGCCAGATGACAAGATAGACGAACAGCCACACGCCAAGAGCGCTGATCAGGGCGCCCAGGCCGCCATCGTAGCTTCCGTAGCCATAACCATAGCCGTAGCTGCTGCTCATCGCGGCCGAGATAGCGCTGCCCGCGATCACGAACATGAGGATCATCAGGACAAAGAAGATCAGCCAGACAAACAGCACAAACGACCAGTATTCCTTCCGGCGCGCGCGCCCTTCGCCGTTGAACGACTTGCCCATCGCCTTCTTGAAGTAATCCCAGAGGCCAAGGTCCTCGCCCGTGTAGGCAACGGTCGGCGCGGGGCCAGCCGTCGCATAGCCGCCATATGCCGGCTGGGGAGCCGGGCCGCCGAAGCCGGGCGCAGGCCCGCTCGCGATCGCGCCCGAAGCATCGATCATGTAGATCTCGGTCGCCGCGCCGCTGCTCGGAACGAAATCGACTTTCATGCCTGCCGAGATGGGCCTCAGCTGCTGAAGATCGGCCCGCCTGAATGTGTAACGAACGCCATCGTCGCCGCTGATAAAGCCGCTGCCCGAATTGTCGTCATACTGAAGTATGGTGCCCCGCATCCCACGTCTCCCAAAAGTGCCCGCGCGCATTTAGGCGCGCGTCGCGGCTTTCCGCAAGCGAATGATATTGCTCGGAATCAGGGCTCGTTCAGGCGCCGTACAGGCTCGGTGAGGAAGGGCCGCCCCTGCCCATCCTCGATTTCAACGACCCAAAGATCGCGGTCGCTGGCCCGGCGCCGCGTTATGAGCGCATCGACACCGGCCTCCCCCTCGGCCGCGAGTTGCTCGAAGGCGGTCGGCCCCTCGGGGTTGAACGCCTGCGCATAGAGGTCCGCCTCGCCGCACGCCCGCATCACCTTGACCAGCACGTCGCCCCGGTCGGCGTCCCCGCGATGGACAATGGTGGCGAACGCCCCGCCGAGATTCGCCCGGCGCAGGAGGGCCGAGACCCACAGGTGTGTTGGAACTTCACGCGGCATGCAGGTGCTTTACCATATTTCGCCGGGCTGGCGCGTCTATTGCAGCCCGAATGGACGTATCGCGTAAACCATTCGGCCCGCCTCATGCTCGAAACGGCAAAACTCGTCGCCGCCACGCCCTCGCCGGAGGCCGAACGCATTGGCGTCTACGTGCTTGCCGCCATTGTTGGCCTGCTGGTCTGCGGCCTGGTTTCGGTGGCCAGGGAACTGCGCGCCGAAGGCCGGTCGTAACCCATCCTTTATATGGCGTTCCTAGGCTGTCGCCCGACATGCCGGTTCGCGCCACCCTTCTCGCCCTTACGCTGGCCGCAGCCATCCCTGCCGCCTTCGCCGACCCCGCCGTCGTCCGGCGCACCTGGCTCGAGCGCGTGGCGATCAGCGCCGCCGATCAGGCCTGCAACCTCTTCTCCGATGGCGAACGCCTCGCCCTGCTCTCGGGCCTCTACCAGGCCGAGGGAGAATTGCTGCGCGCCAACACCTCGCCCTCCGAGATGCAGCGCCTCGCCGCCGAGGTCAGCACGCACGCCAAGTCGCTGGGCTGCGTCCATCCCGATGTGGTCTCCGTCGCCGCGACCGTCCGCAATGGTTACCGCGCCTTCGTGAAGACGACCTACATCGAATACCCCGCCGTCCATGCCATCTGGGGCGCCTCGCGCTCTCCGCACGATCGCTGGGCCGTGTCTCAGCTCGACAAATCCAGCCTCGTCGTGTTCGGCCTGCGCCGCGCGCCGAACGATCCGTCTTCGCTGCGCCTCGCCATCGGGATGCCCGCGAAGGGCGCCGTGCCGTCATCGGTTCAACTCATCATGCGCGATCCGGCCAAGATGCCCGAACCGTGGTTCGGCACATTCTCCCGTCCCGGCACAAAGCTGACGCCGCCGCCGCGCTCGATCTCGCATGTCGAGTGGGCCGGCAAGGTCTCCAGCGCGAAAGACGCGGTCGGCGCTCCCATCTGGGTGTTCACCTTCAACATCGCCGCGCTGACCCTTCTCGAGAAACTCGATCCGCGCGAGGCGATCCAGATCGACCTCATCCCGCCCAGCCGCGTCGAGAAGCAGGGCGTGAAAAGCATCGTGCTCGAAGTCGGCGACATCCGCGCCGCTCGCGCCTTCGCCGCCATACCCCAGCCCGAAGCCCCCGCCGCCCCGGCCATCGCCGCAGCCGCGCACTAGCAACCAAACCCGTGGCAAGCTTCCTGCAGCACGATAGGCGGGGGTGCGCGTCATTGCGGCCCGCCCTGCGGACCTTTAGGGCCAGCCCGATGTCCACAGCGCCCGGCGCGGCGCATCCCCACCATTTCCATGAGCTTGGGCTGCGGCATTGATCCGGCCGTCATATTGGGCAAGTGTGACGAGGGTGGCTCCTCGCCGGACGGACGGTTGATTCATGGGCGACATCGTCAACATCAAGCAGTTCCGCAAGCGGCGCGAACGCGCGGAGCGCGACGAGGAGGCCGCTGCAAAGCGCATCCTGTTCGGCCGCACCAAGGGCGAGAAACAGCGCGACGAGAAACAGAAATCCGCTGAGGTGAAGAAGCTCGACGGCGCGAAACGCGAGCGCAACGATTCCCGCGACTAGGGCCTGGTCGGCCTGGCGGGGATAGTTCGCGATGCCTGCAGAGACGAACACATCCTTCGAGACGATCGCCTTCGGCGATCCCTCAGGATGAGGCCGGTGGACCTTGAAACAGATCAACACCAACCGGCCTCATCCTGAGGGATCGCAGGCACATTGCCTCGACGGCGCAGTCCCTTCGTGGCGATCGTCTCGAAGGATGTGTTCGTCGTTCCGCACGCGCCGAAAGCTCGGCTGCCTTCCGTTCGCGATAGAGACCGATCTCACGCCAGGCGCTCGACACCCCTCAGAACCGTCCCTGCGCCGCGAACGCTGCAATGAATGGCGCATAACTCGCTGGCGGCGCCTCCGCCCGCAGCCCGCCTGCGATGAAGGTCGCCCACGGCTGCGCGCCTTCGCGGGCGCCGTAGCGAATCCCGCATTCTCGACGGCCGCCATGATCTTGGCGCCGTTGCGCGCGGCCCGCGTGTCCTTGAGAAGCGCATCGACCTTCTCGTCGCCATAAATGGCAACCGTCTTCGGGGCGAACCTGTCGAAGGCCGCCTCGAAGCCCGGCCACTTCTTCTCGATCACCGACCGCGAAAATTCGGATGAAAACACCGCCTTGGCCATCCCGGTCAGCAGGCGGGCATCTTTCTTGCGAGCGAGATTGGCGTCGGTCTGCCGCTATCCCGGCGCGGCAGCGACGCCTTTTGGCCCGCCATGATGTTTTCCCGCCACGGCCTCTATCCTGTCGAATGACCCGACCATGCTCGACCCCATGAAGAATGCTCAGCAATCCTCATTGATGCGCGGCGACGGCCTCCCGGCAAGCGTGACCTATGTGATGATCGCGATTGTCCTTGCGGCCCCGCTGGTAACCAATGCGATCCTCGGTCTGCTTCACGGCTGATCGGCGGATGCGGTCGTTTCGACGGCGGCACGCGCCCTTCGGCGCGCCTGAACTCACCTGACTTGTTAAAACCTGCCCGGCGCCTATCCTGACTTTCACGGGGAGGCGGCCATGTTCGCAGGACACTACGCAACCGCACTTGCCGCCAAGGCAATCGAACCCCGCGCTCCGATGTGGGCGCTGATCGCCGGCGCGCAACTGGTGGACATTGGCTGGTCTGTCCTCGTCATCGCCGGCATCGAACGCGGCCACATCGACCCCGGCCTGCCCGGAAGCGCGCTTGTCCTCGAACACATGCCGTGGACGCATTCGCTCCCCGCCGCCATCGCCTGGTCGCTGGCTGCTGTCGTCCTCGCGAGATACCTGCTGCGCACGCCCATGCGCGTCGCCGTCATTATCGGCGCGGTCGTTTTCTCGCACTGGCTGCTCGACCTGCTGGTTCACAGGCCGGATCTCGAACTCTGGCCGTCAGGGCCAAAGCTAGGCTTCGGTCTGTGGAACATGGAAGTGCTGGAGCAGGCGGTGGAGATCGGCCTGCTTGGTCTCGGCGCGATGTTCTGGGCGGGACAGCGCGTGCGCCTCGGGCAATCGGTATGGCCCGCGGCCGCCTTCTTCGGCCTGCTGGTCGCCGTCCAGATCATCGCCATGCTGATGCCGACGGAAGCCGCCGACACGCTCACCGGCTTCGGGCCGAGCGCGCTGGCGGTTTATCTCGTCCTGGCGGGTGTCGCCGTGTTCCTTGACGGCCGCCGCGCCAGTTCGCCGCAAGGGTCTGCATAGCTGGGCTGCATTGACGTTGCGCCTGCAACGACCGACATGTGAGCGCACGTTCACATCCGCCGTATCCGAGGCTCCTGCACATGACCGACGTCTCGCCGCTCTTCCGCCCGTTCAAGCTGCGCGGCCTCGAACTGAAGAACCGGATCGCGATGGCGCCCATGACGCGAGGCCATTCGCCCGGCGGCATCCCGACCGAGGAGAATGTCGGCTATTACCGCCGCCGCGCCGAGAACGAGGTCGGTCTCATCATCTCAGAAGGCACGCTGGTCCGCCGCAAAGGCGCCGCCGACAACGCCAACTATCCGCTGTTCTGGGGCGATGAAGCGCTCGCCGGCTGGCAGAAGATCATCAACGCCGTCCACGCCGCCGGCGGGAAGATGGCGCCGCAACTCTGGCACCTCGGCATGAGCCGCAAGCCCGGCACCGGCCATTTCCCCGACGCGCCGTCCGACGGCCCGTCAGGCATCACGCTCACCGGCAAGAAGATCGGCGATGAACCGAGCGAAGCCGAAGTCATCGACATGGCGCAGGCCTATGCCGACGCCGCCGCAGACGCCAAGCGCCTCGGCTTCGACTGCATCGAACTGCACGGCGCCCACGCCTACCTGATCGACGAGTTCTTCTGGCCCGTCACCAACCAGCGCACCGACCGCTTCGGCGGCGCCTCCATCGCACAGCGCGCCGAGTTTGCCCGCGAAGTCATCGCCCGCTGCCGCGCCGCCGTTGGCGACATGCCGATCATCATCCGCGTCTCGCAGTGGAAGTCGGTCGACTACAACGCCAAGCTCGCGACCAACCCGAAAGACCTCGAAGCCTGGGCGCGCGTTCTCATCGACGCCGGCGTCGATGCGATCCACTGCTCGCAGCGCCGTATCCTCGAACCGGAATTCCCCGACATCGACGGACCGAAGGGCCTCAACCTCGCCGGCTGGGTCAAGAAACTCACCGGCATCCCCACCATCTCGGTAGGCTCGGTCGGCCTCACCTCCGAATTCACCGGCTCCTTCCGCGGCGAAGGCTCCGCCGCCGGCAAGCTGGATGAAGTGGTCGAGCGCCTGGATCGCGGCGAGTTCGATCTCGTCGCCGTTGGCCGCGCGGTCTTGCAGGATCACGAATGGGCGCAGAAGGTGAAGCACGGGCGCTTCTCCGAGCTACGCGACTATGACGGCGCCGCGATCAAGTCCTACTATTGAGGTAGCAGAATGACGCCCGCACTGACCTGGCTGACGCTCACCCTCCTGCTGGCGCTGGTCTACATCTTCGCGCCCGCCGCCGTGCGAACGCTGAAGTTCGGCGCGGCCTGGAATGCTGGTGCGCGCGACAAGGACATGGGCGATCCGGGGATTATCGCAGGACGTCTCCTGCGCGCGCAGGCCAACCTCTACGAGACGCTGCCGCTGATGGTCGGCGCCGTGCTGATCGCGCACGTCGCTGGCGCAGATGCGGGGCAGGCAGCTCTCGGCGCGCAACTCTACTTCTTCTCGCGCCTCGTCTACCTGCCCCTCTATGCGTTCGGCGTACCCTACCTGCGCAGCCTCGCCTGGCTCGTGGG
>CAZGWV010000054.1:0-12444 GCA_964529555.1 uncultured Rhizobium sp. | reverse complement strand
GCGCCTTATTGGCTGACAGGTTCGACGAGTTCGCCATTCGCCCAGCGGCCCGCCATGACGACCGCGCCGTCCGCCGACCACACCACGCCCAGGCCGTTGCGCTCACCATCGCGCAGTTCGCCTTCATAGCGCTGGCCATTGGAGAAGGTGAGCACCCCGCGCGACACGCCATTCGCGCGCGCCTCGCCCGCGAACCGATCGCCATTGCGCCAGTAGGTGACGCCATGCCCGGTGGCGGCATCTGCGGCGTGCTCGCCCTCATAGCGCAGCGCGCCCGCTCCCGCATTGCCTGGATTGTCGGCGAACTCGTAGACGCCAACGCCGGCACTCTGCCCGTTGCGGAGTTGCCCGCTATAGCGGTCGCCGGCGTTCGTCGCATTGCCGCTGATGCGCGTGCCGACGCCATTTGGCGCGCCGCCGGATATCTGCGTGTCATACTGGTCGCCGCCTGCCGCAACGATGCTGCTGCGCTCTGGAGCGGACACCGCCTGCGAAGCCGCATCCCGCGCGGCCGAAGCCCGCGAGTTGGCGGCCGACTGGGCGCCGCGCGCCGCCTCGATGGATGCACGCATGGCGCTGGGCACCTGCTCAAGCGAGAATGCCGCCGGCCTGCCAAGGTCTGCAATAGCTGCACGCGCTGCGGCGACCTGTGAGCCGGCCGGGTGTCCGGCGAGATAGGCCTGGTAAGACGCAACCGTATTGGTGCGCCGCGCCGCCGCCCAGTCGTCGCCATCGGAGATGCTTTGCAGCTGAGCTTGCGCCAGCGAGTCCGCATCCGGGCCGTCCTCTTGTGTCACCGCCGTCTGCGTAGCGGCTTGCGACGCCGCCTGGCTTGCAGCCTGCGCCTGCGCGAGACGGGCGCGATCCGCCTCGGCTGCAGCCGACACGGTCGCCGGAGCGCTCGCCGCTGCAACGGTGGCAGCGGGCGCACCGGGGCGCTTGGCCACGGCGCCCCGGATAGCTTCAGCCAGCGCACGCAGCTCACGCGGCGCTGCGGACGACAGCGCGGGCGCCACGCGCCGGTTCTGGCTGGCGAACTTGCGAACAGCCTGCACGATGCCATCGCTCGTGCGTCCATCGGCATCGCCGCTATAGAGGTCCAGCGAAATCAGTCCCGCCTGAATATCCCGGATCGCCTGCTCTCGCTCGACGCGCAGCGAGCCGAGACGTTCGTGAGCGGCAGCCGCCATCGCGCCCGGCAATACGCCTTCGGACGGGAAGCTCTTGAGGTAGCTCCGATAGCCGCCCTCATTGTCGGAGGTCACCGCATCGACCCACGCCTGCGCATCCAGCACGCGCAGGAGCGACTGCGCGGTTTCGGCGCTGGCCGAGTTCGGGAAATCGGCGGCGAAGTCGCGCAGCCCCTCGGCGCTCTTCCGGTTGGTGCGCGTCCATGCCTGCCGAGACGCCTCGGTGTCTTCGTAGGCGCGCGGAGCGGGAACAACCGCAGCGGACGCCGCGTCCGTCGCCTCGGGAGCCGCCGCCGCAACAGCCGTGCGCGTTGCGCGCCAGCCGAAAGGATCGGCCATCCAGATCGCCGCTCCGCCAACCACGAGCAGGCTTGCCGCAACGATCGGCGCCCACGCGATCTGCCGGCGCGGCTCAAGATAGGCCGGGGCGGACGTGGCGCGCTTCTGCACCAGCGGCCGCGTGCTTCCCGGTACGCCGGCATAGAGCCGCACGGCTTCGACGATACGGCGCCATTGCGGGTGATCGCGCTCGCCCATCCACCCGGCAATATCGACCGTATCGATGCTGTCGAACGGATGCGGCGCGCGGCCGCCGTCGAGCGAGGCCTGGATCAGCTTGTTCTTGTAGAGACCCGTCGCGGCTTCCGAGCGGACATATTCCGAATGGCGCGAATAGCCCGACCAGAGAACGAGGATGGCGCCGGCCGAGCCGAGCTTTGCATCGATGGCGGCGCTAGTCTCACCCGCCGGAGTCGACGGGTCCATCCAGACGTCCCAGCCTTCGAACTGGAGCATTTCCGCAAGGATGCGCACCGCTTCGCGGTCCTCGCGTGCATAGGCAAGATATACGTCGGTCATGGCCGCCCCTCCGGGCCGCCCCAGCTAAGCCGGGTCTTAACAGTCCTCGTGCGTATTGTGGAGATCACAGGGCAACACACAAACGTCGCTCGCCCGCCGGAATATGTTCCGGCTGTGAAATCGCGTTCGACGCGACTCCATCAAGTCTCCCGCACATCGCCTTTCGGCGCCGCCGCCCCATTCCCCGCATTGTCCCGCCCCGTGCCCGGCTCCCCCGGAAAAAAGACCGATACTGTCGTTCCGCCTCCGACGCGGCTTGCGATGTCGAGCCGGCCGCCATGCATCTCGGCAAACGCCCGCACCACCGAAAGCCCGAGACCGGCGCCTTTCTGGTTCTTTCCGGCTTCGCCCTGTTCGAACGCCCGCGACAGGCGCGAGAGTTCCTCGGGGCTGATGCCTTCGCCCGTGTCGGACACGGAGAACACCGAACCGCCCTCCGTTTCGAGCGCAGCCACATCGACCCGGCCGCCGGCGGGCGTGAACTTCAGGCCGTTGGAAATCAGGTTGAGCGCGATCTGGCGCACGGCCTTGGCGTCGGCGAATGCCTCCACATCGTCCGGCCCGACGCTTTCCAGCGTCACCTTCCGGCGCTCGGCTTCCATCGTCATAAACCGTACGGCGTCGTCGGCATGGTCGGTGAGGCTGAGCAGTTCCGGCACGATGTCGAAACGGCCCGACTCGATCCGCGCCAGATCCAGCACGTCGTCGACAAGAAGCGTCAGGTTCCGTCCGCCCTCGTGAATGAGCCCGGCATATTCCTGATAGCGTTCGGGCAGCGGGCCATAGACCTCGCTGTGCATCATCTCGGCAAAACCGACGATGGCGTTGAGGGGCGTGCGCAGTTCGTGGCTCGTCTGGGCGAAGAAGGTGGTGCGCGCTTCCAGCCGGTCACGCGCCTCGACGGCTTCGCGCCTTGCTTCTTCGGCAGCACGCGCGGCTTGCTGAACGCGGCTCTCGGCCTGCCTGAGCTTCAACGCAGTCTCGGGGTCAGGCGTGGGTGATTCGACTGGTTTCAAAGGCGCAACGGGTTCCCGCCGCCCCGCCATCGACGCCACGACCGCCATCAGGCCGACCTGGACGATACCGGCAAGACCGTAAGCGCTCGCCAGAATGGCGGCGTCGTGCGGGTGCAGCCAGGTTCCGCCTGCGGAAACCAGCAGGGAGCAGAACAGGCCAAGCAGCGCAAAAGCGCTGATTTCAAGCGTCAGCCGTTCATCCCCCGACAACCAGGCAACCAACACGCCCACCGCGAAGAGCGCAACAACGGCGGTCCCAGCGCCCGCGCTGCCAGCCGCTGCGGTCGCGAGGGCGATCCAGAGGCCGGCTTCAATCTCGGCGATCCGCCGGGGTTCGACCGATCCGCGCAAGAAAATCCCGATGACCGGCGGTGCAATGGCGCAGGCAAAAGTTGCCGTGCTGAACCAGAGTGGCACACCCAGCGCAAATGCGCAGGTGGCCGCTACGACGGCGAGCCCGAGCCAGGAGGTGCGGACGGCCATCATTTGCTTGAATCGTTCCGCATATGGCGCCTTGCGGCCTGCAGCTGCATCGATCATCCTAACGCCGCATCAAGGAATCCGGGCGCATCTTCATTCTGAAAGCACATTGCGGGCCGCGTCTGTACGTTTGCAGGTAGTGGCCAGCGCCCCCACATGAATCCTTCGGAGGTTGCATGCGTACCCGGACCAGGATTTTCGCCGCCGCCATTGCTCTTGCCGCTGCCGCGCCCCTCGCGATCAGTCAGGCGCCGACGACCACGGCCACGCCCGGCACGCGCATGTTGCCGTCCACGGCCGCTTCTTATGCCGAATATCAAGGTCATGTGACGCAGATTATGAGCAAGGAACTCGGCAGCGCCGCCGAGCTCAACAAGCAGGTTCAGACCTTCGGTTCGACCAACGTTAACCAATTGTCATCTGGCTGGCTGTCCTACGGCGCCATTCTGGCCGCCCAGAATCCTGAATTCGCCGAAGCCGTCCGCAAGGCAGACGCCGAATATGGCCGCGACCGCATGATGCTCGGCTTCCGCAGCAGCATCGGCTACGCCCGCACCCTCGACGGTGGCGAAGCCGCACTGCAGGCGGCGCTCACCGTGAATGCTCACGAGACGGCCCGCATCTCCCGCGCCGGCGCCTTTGTCGGCGATCAGGCGAGCCGGCTGGACCGGATCAGCTGGGGCAAATCGAAAGCGGCCGATCCCAACAAGACCGCGATCGCACTCCGCACCGCCTCCGGCGAAGCCAAGCCCGTCGCGGATGCCTTCCAGCAGGCCTTCAGCGCACCGGACCTGAACACCGTCCTGGCGTCGCTCGCCGCTTCGCCCACAACCAGCCAGTCCATCTGGGACAAAGTCTCGACATTGGCCGTCAGCGCGCCGGGCAACGCCTTCTCGTCGATCTCGCCGGTCGTGGCCGCTCCGAGCGCGCTCAAGATCAAGCCGGCCTATGAGGGCACGGCCAATCGCATGCTGACACTCGGCGCCCAGCACGTTCTGGCGGCCGACCAGTCCGACCCGGAAGCGATGACCAATTCGATCGCCGATCCGATGTCGCGTGAATGCCTGACGGACGCCAAGCAATTCTTCTTCGGCTGCGTCTCGGCTGCGACGCACAACTACACGCTGGCCGGCTGCCTCGCGAAGCACGGCCTGCAGGTGCCCGACTACAAGATGGCATCGATCGGCAAGTGCATGTCGGACATCGCCCGCTAGGCGTCACTCGACTGGAAACAGGGAACCGCCCCGGCCGAGACGCCGGGGCGGTTTGTTTTTGGCCGGCGCCGACCTGCCTGTCCGGCACGACTGCCGACACGGGTTGGCGGCTGGCCATGTTATCCGCTCGCCGCCATGACGCCGAACCGCCGACCTCAACCGATGCTTGCGCGGCAGCCCCATACGCGCCACATGCAGCGGCATGAGCGTAGCAGACCAGGCCGCAAGCCTTCGCGAGGACATGACCTTCCTGGATGACTGGGAAGCGCGCTTTGCGTATCTCATCGACCTCGGCAAGGCGCTGCCCCCGCTGCAACGCGAGGAATACAGCGACGAGAACAAGGTGCGCGGTTGCTCCAGCCAGGTCTGGCTGGTGTCGGAATCTTCGCCGGCGGTTTCCGGCGCGCTGCGCTTTCGCGGCGCATCTGACGCGATGATCGTCGCGGGCCTCGTCGCCATGCTGCTCCACCTGTTCTCCGACCAGCAGCCCGATGACATCCTCGCCTTCGACGCGCCGGCCTTCTTCAAGGAAATCGGCATTGCCGATGCGCTGACGCCGCAACGCTCGAACGGCCTTGCCTCCATGCTCGCGCGCATCCGCTCCACCGCCGCCGCTCAAAGTTCGTAGGCAGTCGCGATCGTCTCGAGCGCATGGGCGAGGGCCGCGCCCACCTTGCGCCGCGACAGTCCCGTCTGCGCCTTCACCGACACCATTGATGCGCCTTCCACGCATGTCAGCCACGCCAGCCGCCACGCGCTTTCGCCCGCCAAGGCACGCACGCGCTTGAGCCTGGCGGTAGCGCTGCTCGCTGCAGCCGACTGTCCGCCCTTGCGCGGCCCCCGGCGCCCCTTGCCGGCCGGACCCGCATCCCAGTTCATCGTGAGCCCCTTGCTGTTGGTCTCCTGCTCGGCATCGGCCATCAGCCGCAGGCCCGCCTTCACCTGCCGCATGCTGAGCGGCCCCAGCCCCCGCCGCGCCAGCACCGCCAGACCGAGAAACCCCTTCGCCGGTTCGCCCCCACGCCGAGCACGCCCCGCAGCGATGAAAGCGCAGGCCGAAATCGCGGGCGGAGGCGGCGTCACCATGCCGTCATCCGCCAGCACACACGCGCCGTCCTGCGTCGCACGAAGCTTCTGCTCGGCCAGCAACCGCGCGACCATGTCGCCATCCACCGTCAGCAGCTTGCGTGTGCGCTTGTCTGGCCGCCCCAGCACGGCCCACGCGCCCGGCTGCATCTCCACCAACCGCCGCCCGCTGATCCGCAAGGTGGAGAGCAGGCGGGCTGCAGGATCGCGCGCCAACAGCTCGCTCATGTCAGCACCGGCGTGCGCGTGATGGCGTCTTCAAGCGCCTGCAGCCACGCATCGAAAGCCGGCTCGTCGCGCCGCAGTTCGAGGCTCCGCACGGCATAGGAGATCGTGCTGCGATCCCGCGCAAACGCCGCCGAGACCCTGCCGAGGCTGACCCCGCACGCGACGTGCAGGAGATACATCGCCACCTGCCGCGCCAGCGTATCCTGATATGTCCGCCCGTTGCCGATCACCTTCTGCCGCGACACGCCCAGCGCCGCCGCCGCGATGGATACGGCCAGTTCAGCCCGTGCGCGGTCGTCCGCCGCCTGTCTTTCCCTGTCCAAAACAACCTCCTGGTTCGATGGACTCAGTATGACTCCACATCTCAAGTGTAGGAAAGTTTTCCCAGGATTTTTTTCCTATTTATGGCAGAGCGTGCGCGACCCGCTGCCCTGATCGCCACCTAATCATCTGATTTAACTAAGATTATGGGCCTGCGACCATCGCGTCAGCTGGTCGTCTCAGACCTGTCACAAATGCTTTGCGCAAGCTGACTAAGGCAGCCCCGATCCACCCTGCGCCGGCCAGAAGGCCGGGGGAGAGCCATGCCGTGCTGAACCTGCTCGCTCGCCGCATACCGGGTCCGATGGCCGTATTTGCGGCGCTCCTGACCCTCGCAGCCGTCCCCGCATCCGCGCAGGACATCATCGGCGCAGGCGCGACCTTCCCCGCTCCGATCTATTCCAGCTGGGGCGAGGATTATGCGAAATCCGGCGGCGCACGCCTGAACTACCAGGCCCTCGGCTCCGGCGCGGGCGTCACGCAGATCATCAACCGCACCGTGGACTTCGGCGCCTCCGACAGCCCCGTCGCGCCCGAGCGGCTCGAGAAAGAACAACTGCTGCAATTCCCCGCCGTGATCGGCGCCGTCGTGGTGATCGTGAACGTGCCCGGCGTCGATGGCGCGAAGATCAAGCTGACGGGCGACCTGCTGGGCGAGATTTATGTCGGCCGCGTGCGCCTGTGGAACGACCCGAAGATCGTCGCGCTGAACCCCACGCTCAAAATGCCCGGCATCCCGATCTCGCCCGCCTACCGCGCGGACAGTTCGGGCACGACCAGCATCTTCACGAAATACCTCTCCGGCGTTTCGCCCATCTTCAAGGAGCGCACCGGCGCGGGCAACGCCGTCGCGTGGCGCACGGGTCTTGGCGCGCCGGGCAATGCGGGCGTCGCCGCTGCGGTCAAGAACATCAAGGGCGGCATCGGCTATGTCGAGTTCGCCTACGCCGCCGAGAACGGCATGCAGGCGCTGCAACTGGCAAACGGCTCTGGCAAGTTCGTCAGCCCCACCGTCCCCGGCTTCACCGAAGCCGCAGCGCAGGCCGACTGGGCCAACGCAAAGAACATGGCGGCCAACATGCTGAACATGCCCGGCGACAATGCCTGGCCCATCGTGTCGGCGACCTACATCCTCGTGCCGCGCAACCCCAGGAATCCGGCGACGACGCAGAGCGTTCTGAAATACATCGACTGGTCGTTCCGCAACGGCGCGGCGACCGCTGACCGCCTGCACTACATCATGCTGCCGCCCCAGGTTCAGGACGTGGTGCGCCAGCAATGGGCCACGCTGACGGCTGGCGGCAAGCCGCTTTGGCCGGCGAACTAGACGGGATGCTCAGGGGCGAATGACAATGACCACGCCAGCTGCACGCACGCCCCTGATCGGCCCCCGCCGCATACACGCGGGCGACACGGCCTTCCGCGTCAGCCTGCATGCAGCAGGCGCGGTTGTCATCGTGGTGCTGTTCTCGATCCTCGCCATCATGTTCGTCGGCGGCAAGCAGGCGTTCGACACGTTCGGCCTCGGCTTCGTCTGGGGATCGGAATGGAACCCCGTCACGCAGATCTATGGCGCACTTCCGGCCATCACCGGCACGCTGCTGACCGCGATCCTCGCCCTGCTGATCGCCTGGCCTGTGGGCTTCGGCATCGCATTCTTCCTCACCGAAACCTGCCCGGAAAAGCTGCGCGGTCCGCTCGGCGTCGCGGTCGAACTGCTCGCGGCCATTCCCTCGATCGTGTACGGCATGTGGGGCTTCTTCGTGCTCGCGCCGTTCATGGCGGAGTATGTGCAGCCCTGGCTGACCTCCACCTTCGCGTGGATCCCCGCCATTCCTGACACCTTCTACTGGTTCTCCGCGCCGCCCATCGGCGTCGGATTGCTCACGGCCTCGCTGGTGCTCGCGATAATGATCCTGCCGTTCATTGCCGCGACCACGCGCGATGTTCTCCTGTCCACGCCGCAGCTGTTGAAGGACGGCGCCTATGCGATGGGCGCGACCCGTTGGGAGGCGCTCACCGGCGTCGTCATCCCGGCCGTGCGCGGCTCGCTGTTCGGCGCGGTGTTCCTCGGCCTTGGCCGCGCGCTTGGCGAAACGATGGCTGTCGTCTTCGTCATCGGCAACGCCATCCGCCAGCCCGACAGCCTCATGGCGCCATCGGCCACCATCGCCTCCGTCGTCGCCAACAGCTTCCCCGAAGCTGAGCCCGGCACGCTCGATCTCGCGGTGCTGCTCGGCCTCGGCTTCATCCTGTTTGTCGTCTCGTTCGGCGTCCTTGCCATTGCGCGGGTCCTCCTGCGTCAGGAGCGCATGTCGTGAAGCAGCTTTCGCCCGCAGCCCGCGCCCGCTATTTCCGCCGCCAACTGCTTGACCGCGTGATGAGCGGCCTGTGCATGCTCGCCGCCGCCGCCGGTCTTGTTCTGCTCGGCCTCATTCTCTGGATGCTGTTCTCGAACGGCATTGGCGGCCTGTCGCTTTCCGTCTTCACGGAATCCATGGCGCAACCGGGCGCGGGCGGCGGCCTCGCCAACGCCATCGTCGGCTCACTGATCCAGGTGGGCCTCGGCGCCATGATCGGGGCGCCGCTCGGCATGATGGTCGGCGTCTACCTTTCCGAGGTGGGCAAGGACAGCAAGTTCGCCTCCGTCGTCCGCTTCGTGAACGACATTCTGCTCTCGGCTCCGTCGGTGCTGATCGGCCTGTTCGTCTATCAGATCGCGGTTGCGCCCGTCGGCGGCTTCTCCGGCCTTGCCGGCGCGCTTTCGCTCGCTCTGATCGCCATGCCGATCGTTGCGCGCACGACCGAAGACATTCTCCGTCTGGTTCCCCAGGCCTATCGCGATGGCGCCGTCGCCCTCGGCAGCCGTGAGAACGAAGTCGTCCGCAAGGTCGTCCTCCCGGCAGCCTTCAGCGGCATCCTCACCGGCGTGCTGCTGGCCGTCGCCCGAATCGCGGGCGAAACCGCGCCGCTGCTGTTCACCTCGCTGGGCAACACCAACTGGTCGACCGATCTGACACAGCCGATGGCGAGCCTCCCCATCACCATCTACCGCTACGCCGGAAGCCCCTATGGCGAATGGGTCTCGCTGGCCTGGACCGGTGCAATGCTCATCACCGTGGGCGTGCTTGTCCTCAACATTCTGTCGCGCTTCTCACATGCGGCAGTCGCCGGACGGATGAAGGGTTGATACCGTGTCAGCCATGACCCAGGCGCCCGACACCCCGGAAGCTGGCGCGTCCGCCGCACGTTCCATGCGGGGCGCTCCCCTTGGCGCGCCGGTCGTGAACACGTCGGCGGCCGCATCCTCCGTGACCCGCATCCGCATTCAGGACATCAACGCCTTCTACGGCGAGAAGCAGGCGCTGTTCGGCGTCAATCTCGACGTCCCCGACAACGCGATCACAGCGTTCATCGGCGCCTCGGGCTGCGGAAAATCCACGCTGCTGCGCTGCCTCAACCGGATGAACGACACCATTCCCGGCGCGCGCGTCGAAGGCCGCATCCTGATGGACGGCACCGACATCAACGGGCCGGAAATCGATCCCGTGCAGGTCCGCACGCGCATCGGCATGGTGTTCCAGAAGCCCAACCCGTTCCCGATCTCGATCTACGAGAACATCGCCTACGGCCCGCGCACCCACAAACTCGCCGCCACCAAGGCGGACCTCGACGAGATCGTCGAACGCTCGCTACGCCGCGCCGCACTGTGGGACGAGGTGAAAGACCGTCTCGGCAAGCCCGGCCTCGGCCTCTCCGGCGGCCAGCAGCAGCGCCTCGTCATCGCGCGCGCGCTTGCCGTCTCGCCCGCCGTGATCCTGATGGACGAACCGTGCTCGGCGCTCGACCCCATCGCGACGGCCCATATCGAGGCGCTGCTGGACGAGCTGCGCAAGCACACCTGCATCGTCATCGTCACCCACTCGATGGCGCAGGCCGCCCGCGTCAGCCAGATCACCGCCTTCTTCCACCTGGGCCAACTGGTCGAGTCCGGTCCGACGGACCAGATCTTCACCATGCCGAGGGTCGAACAGACGCACGACTACATCACCGGCCGCTTCGGCTGAGGCGAGCCCGCCCCCATCCTTCGAGACGATCGCTTCGCAAGCCCTCGGGATGAGGGCTCAAAGCCAATAGCGTTGGATAGCCCTCATCCTGAGGGATCGCAGGCAAGGCGCTGCGACGTGGCCAGCCCTATCGTGGCGATCGTCTCGAAGGACGAGGGCGTGCTTTCAGATTGCTTCGGCGAGTTCACGCATGGGCGTAGCTACCTGCGCCACCACAGGCACACGCACCGGCAGATATGGCGCAATCCGCTCCGCGAAGAACGCCGGCAATCTGCGTGGTCGGCCATCGAGCGAAATGCACACATTTTCCGACACGGCTTCAAGCAACACCGCGTTGCCGCGCATGATGCTCTGGCGGCAGACGACCCGCGCGCCGGAAATCCCGTCGATCGCCGTGCACACGTCCAGCCGGTCATCGATCCGCGCCGGGCGCACGAAGCGCATATCCAGCCGCGAGACCATGAACGTCACCGGCCGCTCGGACGCGAGCAGAACCGACAGCCCAATGCCAAGTTCGCGAATGAAATCCGAGCGCCCGCGTTCGAGATATCTGACGTAGTTGCCATGATAGACGACACCGGAGAAATCCGTGTCCTCGCAATAGATACGCAGCGGCAGTCTGTGCTCGCGACCGCAGAAGCGGCCCGAGCCGGGCGCGTGATCCACCTTGTCCTCCCCAGCCGCATCCATCCCGTCGCGTCGGGTGTTGGAGAGTCTGCAAGGAGCTTGCCTGCTTGATATTGGTCAAGCAGAGGCGTCTTGTGCCGGATTAAGGGAGGGACAGACCGGCACGGAGGCCACGAATGAGCTACCGCAGCATTCTCGTCCAGACCGAGGACAGCGTCCCCGGCCGCATGCAGGTGAAAGCCGCAATCGACCTCGCCCAGCGCTTCGACGCATCGCTCACCGGCGTCTATCTGAAGGCCGAGCAGATCCCCGCCGTTTTCGTCGGCGACGCCTTCACCGCGGTGACGCTCGCCGAGTCCTTCATCAACGAGCGCGAGCAACTCATCGTCAACGGCTCCAATGCCGCGCGCGAGATGTTCGAGGCCGCCGCTGCGGAAGCGGGCATTCGCTACACCTGGCAGGAGATCAATGGCGACAGCGAGGGCGATCTCATCCGCGCCGCCCGCCGGCATGACCTGTCCGTCCTGCGCCGCGAGGTGCAGCCCGTTGGCGGGGCCAGCGGCATCCTTGCGTCCGAGGTCGCGATGTCATGCGGCGGGCCGGTGCTGATCCTGCCTGAAGCCGGCTATCCGATCCCGTTCGGGTCCAACATCCTGGTCGGCTGGAAGGAAGGCCGGGAAGCCGCGCGGGCCGTGCGCGACGCCATGCCCTTCGTGGGTGCAGCAAAGACAGTGACCTTCTTCACCGTGTCCCACGATGCGCCAGACCAGCTGGACCCCCAGCTCGAAACATATCTGGCCGCGCATGGCTGCACCTCCGCCTCGGCCGAGGTCGACCGCGATGACGACCGCACGACCGGCGGCGCGATCCGCATCCGCGTGGACATGGTGGGGGCGAACATGCTGGTGCTCGGCCTCTACGGACATTCCCGGCTGCAGGAGTTGCTGCTCGGCGGCGTCAGCCGCGAATTGCTGGTCGAGGCCACCATCCCGATGCTGGTTTCGCACTGACCGGAGACGGCGCGCCAAACGAGCAGTCTTGACGGCGGCGACGCGGCGAGGTCACAAACCGCGCTCCCGGCCCGCAAGGCCGGCCCACCAGAACAGCCAGGGGACCCGCCCATGTCACAGAAAGAAATGCGCGTGATCCCCAAGCCTCCCGCCGAGGCGACCGTGCTCGAACCGGAAGCCGGCAAGCTCGCGCTCGAAGGCGTGGATGGCCCGGACACGTATCGCTGTGGCGCCTGCAAGACCCGCCTGATGGACAAGGTCGGCCACATGGAAGTGTTCCATGGCGAGCCCTTCGACGCCGTGAAATGCCCGAAATGCGGCAAATACAACGCGCTGCCGGACGACGA
>CAZGWV010000053.1:0-23047 GCA_964529555.1 uncultured Rhizobium sp. | reverse complement strand
TGGCCGCGCGACCGCATCTTTCGCGCGGTCACCCCATTCCCGCCACCTTGGGAGCGGTCTAGTCTCTCTCAGAGATATGGGGAGGAACGATATGAAATCGTCCATCGTCACCGCACTGTCATGCGCCGCGCTCGGCCTTGCCTGGCTCGCGCCGACAGCTTTCGCGCAAAGCCAGCAGGTCGCCGTCACGATCTACAACGACAACCTCGCCCTCGTGCAGGACAAGCGCGACATGGATGTCGCGAGCGGGCGACAGCGCCTCGAATTCCCCGGCGTGTCCGGCCAGATCCGGCCCGAGACCGTGGCGCTCTCCGCCACTGGCGTCACCATCGTCGAACAGAATTTCGACTTCGACCTGCTGACCCCCGCCAAGCTGATGGAAAAGGCTGTTGGCACGACCATCACCATCATCCGCGTCAATCCCGCGACCGGCGCCGAAACCCGCGAGCGCGCCGAAGTGCTCGCCACCAATAACGGCGTCGTGCTGAAGATCGGCAACCGCATAGAAGTCCTGCGCGACGACGGCCTCCCCGTCCGCGTGATCTTCGACAAGGTGCCCGAAAACCTCCGCTCGAAACCGACCCTGTCGGTCACCGTCAATGGCGACCGCCGCGGCACGCGCCCCGTCACGCTCAACTATCTCACCGGCGGTCTCGGCTGGAGCGCGGACTATGTCGCGCTGTTCGACGACGTCACCTCGAAACTCGACGTGCAGGGCTGGGTCACGCTGACGAACTCCAGCGGTACGACCTACGACAACGCCGATACGACTCTCGTGGCCGGCTCCCCGCTGCGTGCGGACCAGTATCGCCAGCAGCAATATCGTCCGCAGCCGACGCGCCCGCAAATGCCGCAAGCCGGGACGCAATCCGGCGACCGCGAGCGCCTCGGCGACTTCTATCTCTACCCGCTGCCCGAGCGCACCACGATCGCCAACATGCAGACCAAGCAGGTCTCATTCCTCGATGTCCACGGCGTCCCCGCCGAACACGGCTACGAGTTCCGCAACTTCTGGCTCGGCACGCAGGAAGATCCACAAAGCGCGAAGACGGTCTACAAGTTCAACACCGGCTCGGCCGAAGGCCTGGGCGACCAGCTACCCGCTGGCATCCTGCGCTTCTACATCCGCGACAAGCAGGGCGACCCGCAATTCATCGGCGAAAGCCGCATCGACCACACGCCGATGGGCTCCACACTCTCGCTGGCGACTGGCGATGCTTTCGACGTGAAGGTGAAGCCCGTCGTCGAAAAACGCGAACGCGCCGGCCTGCGCCGCTGGAAGACGTCGATGAAATACACCGTCTCGAATGCCACCTCGCGCGAAGTGAAGGTCACGCTTCAGCAGGACGGCCTCTGGGGCGACACGCGCATCGAAAGCGAAAGCCTCGCCAGCACCCGCCCGAACGCCGACATGGCCGAATGGATCGTCACCGTTCCCGCCAATGGCTCGGTCGACGTCACCGCCGTGTTCGATTCCGCCTATTGAGGCCCAGGCCATGCGGTCGATCCGCCCCAGCCGGTTAAGCCTTGCAGGTCTCGCCCTGCTCTGCGGCCCTGTATTCAGCGGTGCGCTGGCCGCTGAAGCGCAGACCGTCACGGCCAGCCCGCCCTTCGACGTATCGGTCACCGTCTATCGCGATCCCTATCGCGACGAAGGCGGCTTCGATCTCGACTATCTCGGCGGCTTCGCCTTCATCACCGAAACCCGCCGCGTCCAGCTCACGCCCGGCGATGTCACGCTCCGCTTCGAAGGCGTGGCTGACGGCATCGAGCCTGTCTCGGCCATCGTCACGGGCCTGCCTGCGGGCGTCGTCGAGAAGAACCGCGACGCGATGCTGCTCAGCCCCTCCGCGCTGGTCGAAGCCGCCGCCGGGCAGGAAGGCCGCGTCGACCTGATGCGCACCGACCCGAAAACGGGCGTCACCACGCGCACACGCGGCACGATCCGCGCAGGCGAAGACGGCGTGGTGTTCGAAACGCCGGAAGGCATCGAGGCGCTGCGCTGTTCGGGCCTCTCCGAAACGGTCTCGTTCGAGGAATCAGCCTCCGGTCTCTCCTCCACCCCGACCCTGTCCGTCCGTACGCGCGTGACCCAGCCGGTCGAAGCCATCATCCAGATATCCTATCTCGCGCGCGGGTTCGACTGGGCCGCCGACTATGTGGCCGACCGCAACCCCGGAACCGGCACGCTGGATCTGGGCGCCTGGATCACGCTCGCCAACGGCAATGGCGTCAGCTTTGAAAACGCCCGCGTCCAGATCGTGGCCGGCAAGCTCAACCGCGAAAGCGGCGAGATCGAACCCATCGACATCGGCGGCCCGATCTTCGCCAACTGCTGGCCGCAAGGATCAACCAGCGACTACGAACCGCCGATCACGCTGAACTTCGCCAAGGGCCTGCGGGACGACTATGACACCGTCGTGGTCACAGGCGCCCGCCTTGCGATGGCGATGCCCGCCCCGCCTCCGGCGCCCGTGACGGCCGAATCCTTCCAGGTAACTCAAGAAGAACTCGGCGACCTGAAACTCTACCGCGTTCCCGACCGCGTCTCAGTCCTCAGCCGCCAGGCCAAGCAAGTCCGCATGTTCGACCGCGCGGATGTGCCCATCGACCGGATCTACGAGATCAACCTCGTCAGTGGCTACACCAGCAATTTCGCCGCCGTGCCCATGCTGCTGCGCACGCAGAACGACGAGGAAAGCAATCTCGGCCTGCCACTGCCGCAGGGGCGCGTGCAACTGTTCGAGGTCGTGGGCGAAGGCGCCTCCGCGCGCCGACTCCTCGCTGGCCAGACCACGCTGCGCGACATCGCCGTGGATGAAGAAACCGAGTTCGAATTCGCCGGCGCGCCGGACGTTCAGGCGCGCCTCACGCTGGAAGACCGCACGCTGTCGCCCGAGCGCGGCCTGCCCTTGCTGCCTCTGCTGCGCATCCTTCCGGGCATCAACGCCGGTTCGCGAACGCTCGATCAGATCAACCGCATCGAAGTCACCAATGCACGCCCCTATGACGTGACCGTCGAAGTCCGCCTGCATCTGGATCAGGGCGCGGAGATCGTCCGCGCCGACGCTCCGGTCGCACAGAAGAACGGCCGCCCGATCTTCTATCTCACTGTCCCGGCCAACGACTCTGTCACCGTCCGCTACCAGACGGGCCGCCGCACGCGCTGACCCCACCCGCCCACATCAAGCGAACGCCATGCGTTGAGGCCGCGCCCGATACGCGCGTCAAAATTCAGTCCGCGACGTGGATCAGCATCTTGCCGTTGTTGCGCCCCTCGAACAGCCCGATCAGCCCCTCCGGCGCGCGCTCAAATCCGTCGAGCACGGTCTCCTGATACTTGATCCGCCCGCCCTTCAGCCAACTCGTCATATCGGAAACGAATGCAGCATTGAGATGCGCGAAGTCCGTCGCGACAAAGCCCTCCATGCGCACGCGCTTGTAGATCAGGTTGAACAGGTTGCGCACGCCCTCGCCGCCGCCATTGTAGGTCGAGATCATGCCGCACACCGGCACGCGCCCATGCACATTCATCAGCGGCAAGGCTGCGTCCAGTTGCGCCCCGCCGACATTCTCGAAATAGACGTCGATCCCCTTCGGCGCCGCCGCCTTCAACTCCTCGGGCAAGTTCGGCGTCTTGTAGTTGATCACCGCGTCGATCCCGGCCTCCTCGCGCAGCCACTTAACCTTGTCGTCCGTCCCCGTCAGGCCAACGACATGGCAGCCCTTGATCTTCGCGATCTGCGCCACCACCGACCCAACAGCCCCGCCCGCCGTCGAGACCACCACCTGCTCGCCATCCTTCAGCTGGCCGATCTCCAGCAGGCCGCCATAGGCGGTGATCCCCGTCCCGCCCAGCGCATGCATGTAGACCGACAGCGGCAGAGCCGGATCGCGTTGCAACGGCACAAGCGTCCTGCCATCCGTCACATGCACTTCGCGGAATCCCACGCCTTGCCGCACAAGCTGGCCTTCCTGGAACTTCGGATTGCGCGACTCCACCACCCGCCCGATCCCGCCGCCGAGCAGCGGCGCATTCAGCGCCTGATCCGCATTCAGCCGCGGCCGCATATACGGATCGACCGACATGATCAGCGTCTGAACCTTGACCTCGCCCTCGCCCGTCGCCGGCACGTTCGCTTCTGCAACAGAGAAATCCGCCAGCACCGGAATGCCGCTCGGGCGGCGAACAAGGTGGATCTCGCGTGTCTTGGTCATCAGTCACTCCAGTACAGACCTGTGACACGCAGTTAGCGCCCGAAGCATCGGCGAGGCTAGCCCGCCGTCCTCAACACACGATCACACAAAACTTGATGCAGCCGCACGAGCACGGCGCTAGGCTCCCCACACAGATCACGGAGCGAACGCAATGCCCTTCGGCTACGGGGATGTCTTCGATGCGGTCGAAGAGGCCGTGCGCCCGGACGACCCGGCCATCCTCTGCGATGGCGAGACGATCGGCTGGGGCCGGTTTTCCGCAACGTCAAACGCGCTCGCCCGCGCCTTCCAGTCCGCCGGCCTCGCCCCCGGCGCCAAGGTCGCGCAATACATGCGCAACGGTCCGGCCTATCCGCTCGTCTTCGTCGCCGCCTTCAAGGCCCGCCTCACGCCGGTCAACGTGAACTATCGCTACGGCCCCGACGAACTCGCCTACCTGCTCGACAACAGCGACGCAGAGATCGTCGTCTTCGACGCGGAATACGCCGACAACGCCCGCGCCCTGAAGCCGCTTATGCCCGGCGTCAAACTCTGGATCAGCGCCTATGCCCGCGTCGAAGGCTTCGCCTTCCTCGACGATCTCACGCAAGGCGATGGATCGAGGCTGAACATCCAGCGCTCGCCGGAAGACATGTTCCTCCTCTACACCGGCGGCACCACAGGCATGCCCAAGGGCGTGATGTGGCCCAGCAATACATGGTGGGATGTCCTCGCCGCCGGCCGCGCCCCCGTGCTCGGCATGGAGCCGCCTGCCACGCTCGACGCGCTGAAGGCCCAGATCCGCAGCGGCGAAGGCCGCGCCCCGGTCTACATCGCCCCGCCGCTCATGCACGGCACCGGCATGTTCACCGGCTTCAACGCCCTCTCGAAGGGCGCGCCCATCGTCCTCACGCGCGCCCCCGGCTTCAATCCGGCCACAGCCCTCGACGCCATGACGCGCCACGCCACCGCCGGCATGGCCATCGTGGGCGACGCCTTCGCCAAGCCGATGCTCGACGCCCTGCGCGCCGAACCGTCACGCTACGATGTCCGCGCCATGCGCACCATCACCTCCAGCGGCATGATGTGGAGCCCGGAGGTGAAGCAAGGCCTGTTCGACTTCATGCCAGACGTCCTGCTGTTCGACAGCTTCGGCGCATCCGAAGCCACCGGCCTCGGCGTCGCCATGACCACGCGCGACATGAAACCGGGCGAGGCCCGCTTCGACGCTCCCAACACCATCGTCGTCCGCCCCGGCGACTTCACGCCTATCGCGCCCGGCTCCGACGAAGTCGGCCTCGTCGCCAAATGGGGCAACCTGCCGCTCGGCTACTACAAGGACCCGGAGAAAACCGCGCGCACCTATGTGACGATCAACGGCGTCCGCCACCTCATCTCCGGCGACCACGCCACCGTCGCCGCAGACGGCAGCATCCGCCTCCTCGGCCGCGGCAGCCATTGCATCAACTCGGGCGGCGAGAAAATCTATCCCGAGGAAGTCGAGGAAGCGCTGAAGACCCATCCAGAGGTCGCCGACGCGCTGGTCTTCGGCCTGCCCGACGATCGCTTCGGCCAGTCCGTCGCCGCAGTCGCCTCGCTCGAGCCCGGCGCCCGCGCGATACCCGAAGACCTCATCGAACACGTCCGCGCCCGTCTCAGCCACTACAAGGCGCCGCGCCGCCTGCACATCGTCGCGCACGTTCCTCGCGCGCCGAACGGCAAACCGGATTATCCGAGCGCCAAAGAGCTGTTCGCCGGGGCACTGGGGCGGTAGCTGCAATTCATCCTTCGAGACGATTGGCGCTTTGCGCCAATCCCTCAGGATGAGGCCGGTGGGTGTGGTGACAATGATGCAGCGTTCACCGACCTCATCCTGAGGGATCGCGAAGCGATCGTCTCGAAGGATGAATTCAGCCCACCGCCGCCCGCGCCGTCCACGCCAGCCGCGTCGCCGCCAGCACAAGGATCACGCCCAGCCCCTGATGCGTCAGCGACATGTCCAGCGGCGCAGCATGCATCAGAGTCGCGACGCCCAGCACGGCCTGCGCCCCCACAAGCCCCGCGAACAACCCGAACAGCGACCCGTGCTGCGCCCTGAACCGCCAAGCGCACCACAGCGCCATGCCCAACAGCGCATACGCCGTCAGCCGGTGGAAGAATTGCGTCGTCGCCTCGTTCTCGAAGAAGTTCCGCCAGAACGGATCGAGCATCCACATCGTCGACGGCACGATCTCGCCCGACATCAGCGGCCAGTCGGTGAACCCGCGCCCCGCATCCAGCCCCGCCACCAGCGCGCCGAGCAGCATCTGCACGCCCGTCACCCAGATGATCGCATTCGCCCACGGCTTGGCCGCCACCGGCATCTCATGCCGCTTGGCGCCCAGCTCAAGCCACAGCCAGAAGCAGTAAGCGATGATCAGCAACGCCAGCCCGAAATGCGTCATAAGCCGATACGGCGCCACGGACGTCAGCTCGGAGTTCACCCCCGACTGCACCATCCACCAGCCGATCAGCCCCTGCAGCCCACCCAGCGCGAACAGGATCAACAGATGCGGCATCAGCTTCTTCGTCGTCCGCCCCGTCAGCCAGAAGAACAGGAACGGCACGGCGAACGCCACGCCGATCACGCGCCCGAGCTGGCGATGGCCCCACTCCCACCAGTAGATGCTCTTGAACGCCTCCACATCCATGCTGGGATTCACGAGGTGGAATTGCGCCGTCATGGTCTGGTATTTGTGGAAGGCGTCCTGCCAGTCCGTATCCGACATGGGCGGGATCGCGCCCAGCAGCGGCTGCCATTCGGTGATCGACAGGCCGCTGTCCGTCAGCCGCGTCGCCCCGCCCACCAGGATCATCAGATAGACCATCCCGGCGATCAGCAGCAGCCACGCGCGCACCAGCCCGACACCCTTTGCCGGCGCAAAGGGGCTCGCAGATCTGGATATCGCGACAGCCTCGCTCATTGCGTCCTTATCCCGCCTGTGACAACGGAAGGCCAGCGGAAGGAAAGCCGCACCCGGAGCCCGCCCGAAAGGCCCCTTCCAGGAGTTCCCCAATGCGCAAGCTTGTCGGATCGCTGCTGCTGCTGGCCTGGCTGGTCGCCTATATCGCCGTGGCCGCCGTCATCGGCGACCGCATCTCCAGCGAACACTGGGCCTGGAAGCTGCTCTATTTCCCCATCGCCGGCATCGCCTGGGTCATTCCCCTGAAGCCTCTGCTCCGCTGGATCCACTCGAAGGACCAGCCCAAGGAAAGCCCGGACGTCTAGTTCGCCGCCGCCTCTCCCGTCCACGCTCCGCCCAGCAACGAAAACGGGGCGGCCCCGAAGGACCGCCCCGCTGTCTTGTCGCCAGCCGTTCCCGGCTGGCTTCATCTGATCAGTCCAGGGCCGAAGGGCCTAGAAGCCCTGCAGAGCCGAACCGAGACCCGTGAAGGTCGCGCCATTGCGGTCCGCCTGCTTCAGCGTCGTGTCGCCGAAGTTGTAGCGGAACGAAAGACCGAACACGTTGGCTTCAGCGATGTCGCCATCGACGCGCGAATAGGCAGCGCCAATCGAGAACGGCGAGTTGTCGAAGCGGTATTCGACGCCGACGCCGATGCTGTTCGTGTCGAGATCGATGCCGCCAGCTTCGGCGCGGCCCAGGCTTGCGCCGATGTCGAAGCGCAGGTTGTCCGACGCGAAGATGCGGTAGGCGCCGTTGATGCCGTAGGCATCGACATTGCTGTCGTCATCCGTGCCGTAGTTCACGTTGAAGGCGAGCGTCGACGCATCGAAGAAGTGAGCGTATTCACCGCCGATCGTGAAAACGGTCGAGCCGTCCGAGTCGGCGAGGCCGACGAAACCGCCCCAGGCGCTGTTCTGGCCGCGGTTGATGAAGTGGGCTTGAGCCGCAGCGATGCCGTCGATGTCGTCCGAATCCGTGAACGAAGCTTCGAGGATCGTCGACCACTCGCCGCCCATCGGAATGACAACTTCGCCGTCAACGCCGTAAGCGTCGGCGTCGCCGAAGTCGGTGTCGATTTTGGTGAGGTTCAGGCCAGCGCTTCCCGACGTCTGCGCGAAGGCAGCGCCGGAGACCATGGAGAGTCCCGCCAGGAGAGAGGCGGTCACGACATATTTTTTCATTCTATACCCTGTCGATAGGAGCGGACTTGTTGCCCGCGGCAGCGCTCTATCAGTGTGCGGAGGGATTCGTCTGTCGCAGAAACGTCACAGCGGCGCCTGCCTTTTTGGCGCCCCAATCCGTTAATCCCGGCAAGTTTTGCCGGGCGTCGCTTCAGTCTCGAAAAAACAGAGTCGCCACACGGACATGGCTGGCAAACTTCATCCGTTCATATCGGCTACGCCGTGTCGTTGAGTTTACGTAACGAGCTGCATCGCGCTGACGACCGGCCCGTACTGTTGCCCGAAAACACAGGCGGACTCCCGCAAGGAACGCGCCCGATCGCCCTGCGCATCGCCGCACCGCCGGGCCCGACATACGATTTGGACGCAGTCGTCACGCCTTCGCTGCGGCGTCAACCGCCGCGACGATCTCCGGCGCCAGCGGCTCGGTGCGCGGATCGAACGCCTCGATCGCCCCGCCATCCTTGCCGACCAGCAGCTTGTGGAAATTCCACACCGGCTCCGCCGGCTGGCCCAACTCGCCAAGCATCCATTTGTAGAACGGATGCGCCCCCTCGCCCTTCACATCGACCTTCTCGGTCAGCGGAAAATCGACGCCGAACGTCATGGAGCAGAATGTCTGAATCTCCTCATTCGTCCCCGGCTCCTGTCCCATGAACTGGTTCGAGGGCACGCCCAGCACCACAAGCCCATCGGCCTGCTTGTCGTGATAGAGCCGCACCAGCCCCTCATACTGCGGCGTCAGACCACACTTCGAGGCGACGTTGACGACCAGCACCGGCCTGCCCTTGAACTGGCTCAACGGCAGCGGCTTGCCGTCGATGCTCGTGAAGCTGAAATCGTGGGCTGTGGTCATTGCGAAACCTTCCATTTCATCTGAAACCCGATCTCTTCGCGCTCGTGATCGCGTTCATGTTCCATGCTGAACATCGCGCGCGTGCAGGTCTTTTCGGCGTCGCGGGAAGGTTTGTGGGCCATGAGGCATCCTCCGCTACCCGAACAGGTTAGGCTGCGGGTTCGTCCTTAACAACCGACGCGGGCACAACCTTCCGCGTCACGCCATGCGCCTTGTCCCACTGCCGGCCTTCCTCAACCAGCCGGTCCGTATTGACCCGGATCGCATCGCCCAGCAGCTTGACCATCTCGTCCTTGCCCAATCCCGGCGGGATCGGATCGAGAAACTCGATCACCGCCGGTCCCGGATACTTGGCGTAGTCCTGCTCCTGCCAGCGCAGGCCGAGATTCGTCGCCACCGGCACGACCGGCCATTGCGACGTCTCCTGCATGTGCCACACGCCCGCGCGGATGCGCTTGTGCTCGCCCACCTTCGTAAGATGCCCCTCGGGATAGATCAGGACGATGCGCTTCTCGTCCGCCGCTTTCGCGAAGCTCGCCGCCAGATCCTTGCGCGCTTCCGGCCCGCCGCAATTGTCGATCACGATCGCGCCCAGCTTCTCCAGCACCTTGGGCACCAGCGGAAACCGCTCAAGATGGTCGCCCGTCACGAACGCCACATCGTCGAACTGCACATACATGAGAAAGCCGTCGCCATAGCTCGAATGCTTCGGCGCCACGATGAACGGCGGCGGCGGCAGGCGCTCCATCCCCCGCACTTCCGGCTGGATGCCGATCAGCTTCATCAGCTGCACCATCCGCTTCGAATAGCGCTTCACCGCCCAACGCACGCCCTTGCGTCCCGGCGCAAGCGCCAGCACCGCCGCCATGAACACGTAAAGGATCGACACCCACCAGAAGCCGACAGCAAAAGCGAACGCACGCATGATGCCCCCCCGATCAGCGCTTTGCGTCGGCTTGCGGATTGCCGAGCTTCCTGTTCAGCGCAGCCGCCTCTTTCGCCAGCTTCGCCGCGATAACGCGGTCGACAACGTCGCCCTTCACGAACACCCGGTTCGCCAGCTCATACTTCCCGCTCGCCTTCAGCTTCGGCTCGATCTGGCGCAGCCGCTTGCCCCGCCAGAATCCGAACAGCACCCGCTCCTCCTCCGCGCGGATCAACAGCACGGGGCCGTTGCTGACATAGACGATATGCCCCCACTTGATGACTTCCTCGAAGCCCGCCGCGCCCGTCACCGCCTCGCGCAGCGCGACGACCACGTCTCTCCTCCACCCGCGCAACGCCCGCACATAGGCATCGGGATCAGCGGCAACCGGCGCGCCCTTCTTCATCATCCGCCGCGTCCCCTTCCGCCAGCAGCCATAGGCGCCGCCTCTGCGCGCCTAGTGCTGCCAGCTTTCAGGCCGCGCAGTCAAATTCAAGAACAGTTGGGACGAGACGCGCAGCCCAATCAGCCCGCCGGCGCGATCTTGTCCTGCGTCTTCAGGTCGAAATCACTCGCATCATGCCGCTCATGCAGCTGGCTCTTGGGATCGCCCCATGTCCGGTTGACGATCCGCCCCCGCTTCACCGCAGGCCGCGCCGCAATCTGGTCGCTCCACCGGATGACATGCTTGTACTCATGCACGGCGAGGAATTCCCCCGCCTCATAGAGAACGCCCTTCACCATCGCGCCATACCAGGGCCAGTTCGCCATGTCGGCCACGGTGTAAATATCGCCCGCCAGATACTCGCTCTCCGCGAGGCGACGATCCAGCACATCGAGCTGCCGCTTCACTTCCATCGCATAGCGGTCGATCGGATATTCCCACTTCTCCGGCGCATACGCATAGAAGTGCCCGAACCCGCCGCCGAGAAACGGCGCCGAGCCCATCTGCCAGAACAGCCAGTTCAACGTCTCCGTCCGCGCCGCGCGCTCCGCCGGCAGGAACGCTCCGAATTTCTCGGCCAGATACACCAGGATCGATCCCGACTCGAACACGCGCTGCGGCTTCGCCTCGCTGTGATCCACCATCACCGGAATCTTCGAGTTCGGATTGATCTCCACATACCCGCTCGAAAACTGATCGCCCTTGTTGATGTTGATCAGCCACGCATCGTACTCGGCGCCCGTGTGGCCAAGCTCCAGCAACTCCTCCAGCATCACGGTGGCCTTCACGCCGTTGGGCGTGCCCAGCGAATAGAGCTGGATCGGATGCTTGCCCACCGGCAGCGCCTTCTCATGCGTCGGCCCCGCGATGGGCCGGTTGATGTTCGAGAACCGGCTCACCGCCTCCCTGTTCCAGGACCAGACTTTCGGCGGGGTGTAGGCGTCGGCGCTCATGCGGCGGATCCTCGATCGTGTTTGCCCCCAAGATGTGCAGTCCCGATTGCCCCGAGACAAGGTCAAACCCGGAATCCAGCCTCCGCTTTTCAGGAGCCAGGCTGTTCCGTTCGCGCAGTACAACTGACATCGGCCTCGCGAAGCGCTAGATTGCCGCCGAACAGGGGGAGCCCATGCGCATAGCCTGCATCGCAGCCAGCCTTCTCGCCACCGGCTGCGCCGCCGCGCCCACGCCCCACACTCACTGGCTGGACGGCGCCAGATACGCGCCCGTCGGCAACGCCACGAACATGGACGCCGCCTTCCTCATCGGCTCCCCCGCCCAACCCGGCCTCTACACGATCCGCGTCCACCTCAAGGACGGCGGCCTCATGCCGCCCCACACCCACCCGGACGACCGCATGATCACCGTCCTCTCCGGCACGCTCCACTACGGCTTCGGAACAACGGCAGACCCCGCCGCCACCAAGTCCTACGCACCCGGCGCCACCTTCCTCGCCAAAGCCAACGACCCCCACTACGCAATCGCCCGCGGCGACGTCGTCTACCAGGAAACCGGCATGGCCCCGACGGGCACAAAGTGGGTGGGGAAGTAGCCAGACTTTGCAGGCCGGGCATTCCACGCTATATTCATTTTGAATATAGGAGCTTCGCCATGGCCTCGACCTCGATGACTCTCGGCCCGCACTGGGAAGAATTCATCCGCGAAGAAGTCGCCTCCGGCCGCTACGCCTCCGCCAGCGAAGTCGTCCGCGCCGGGCTGCGCGAACTGGAGGAGCGGAAGGAAAATCTCGAATCCCTGCGCACCTATGTCGATGAAGGAATGGATCAGATCCGTCGCGGCGAACTTGCTCCCCCCACCACCGCAGCAGAAGTCATGCATCGCGCGCGCGAGCGCACGAAGAAAGCCAAGTCTGCTTGAGCGCCTACCACCTCAACGCGCGCACGCTGTCGGAACTCGATCGTATAGCCGACTACACGCTGGCCAATTGGGGACCGGCGCAGGCAGATCGCTATATGAGCGAACTTTTTGAGCGGTTCCAGTGGCTGGCTGAGAACCCGATGCTTGGCCGCACACGAGACGAAATCCGTCCCGGCGTTAAGAGCTATCGCCAAGGCTCGCACATGATCCTCTACAGGATCGACGAGCCAGACATCTTCGTCATCGGCATCCCGCACGCCACCGCCGATTTCGGCGCCTACTTCAAGACCTAAGCCACCACACTATCCCGCACCGCCGCATCCGCCTCATCATGCGCGCGAGACTGCCGGCTCCAAAGATCGGCATACAACCCAGCCCGGTCCAGCAGCTCGCGGTGCGTCCCGCGCTCCACGATGCGGCCCTCGTCCAGCACGATGATCTCGTCCGCCCCCGCGACAGTCGATAAGCGGTGCGCCACCATCAGCGTCGTCCGCCCTTTCGACGCCTCGTCCAGCGCGCCCTGAACTTCCTGCTCCGTCGCCGAGTCCAGCGCGCTCGTCGCCTCGTCCAGCACGAGGATCGCGGGGTTCTTCAGGATCGCCCGCGCAATCCCCACGCGCTGCCGCTCGCCGCCCGACAGCTTCACGCCGCGCTCGCCCACGCGCGTCTCCCAACCCTTCGGCAGTCTGTCGATGAACTCCAGCAGCTGCGCCCGCGCCGCCGCCTCGCGCAGCTCTGCGTCGCTCGCGCCCGGCTGCCCATACAGCAGGTTCTCCTTCATCGATGCGTTGAACAGCACCACGTCCTGCGGCACCAGCCCGATCGCATCGCGCAGGCTCTCCTGCTTCAACCCCCGCACATCCTGCCCATCCACGGACACGCTGCCGCTCTTCGTGTCATAGAACCGGAACAGCAGCTTCAGCAGCGTCGACTTCCCCGAGCCCGACGGCCCGACCACCGCCAGCTTCGTCCCCGCCGGCACGACAAAGCTCACGCCATCGATCCCCGCTGAACGCGCATCGTGCGTGAAGCCCACCGCCTCGAACCGCACCTCCCCACCTTTCACCGCGAGAGGCTTCGCATCCGGCGCATCCTGCACATCGGGCTTCATTCCCATCAGCCCGTACAGCTTTTCGAGATCGACCGCCCCCTGCTTGATCTCTCGGAACGCCCAGCCCAACACGGATAGCGGCCGATAGAGGTTCGACATGATCATCACCACGGCCGCCATGTCGCCCGCCTGCACCTGGCCGTTGAATGTCGCCACCGCCGTGATGGCCGCAACGCCGGTCAGCCCCAGCGCCATGATGATATCCTGCCCCGCATTCAGCAGCGCAAGCGAGCGCGACACGTCCACCATGTTCTTGTTGTAGATCCGCATCGCGGCGTCATAGCGCTCGGTCTCGCGCGTCTCCGCCGCGAACGCCTTCACCGTCTCGAAGTTCGTCAGGCTGTCCACCGCCAGCGCACGCAGCTCCGTGTCCGCCACGTTCAGCTTGCGCCGCTGCTCCACACGCCAGTTGGTCAGCAGCGCAGTGAACACCGCATACAGCGCCACCGTCACCACCGCGATCACCGCCGCCAGCCAGCTATAGCGCGTCGTCAACACGAACGCCGCAAGCGCCAGCTCGATCAGCGTCGGCCCGATATTGAACGCAAGAAAGCGGATCAGATAGTCCAGCGCCGCCACCCCGCGATCGATCACGCGATTCAGCGCCCCCGTCCGCCGCGTCTGGTGGAACGACAGCGACAACCCCTGCGCATGCCCATACGCCTCGACCGCCACCAGCCGCTGCGCCTCCTGGCTCACCGGCGCGAACAGCGCATCGCGAAGATAGGGAAGATTGGCCGACAGGATCCGTGCGCCCGTCCACCAGCCCAGCAGCACGATCACCGCGGCCATAGCGGCGTCCGGCCCCGTCATCTGGTTGATGGCGTCCCCGAAATACACCGGCGCATAAACCGCAAACACTTTCGCCAGCAGCGTCAGCGCCAGCGCCAGCAACATCACCAGCCGCCACCGCTTCAGCTCCGGCCGCGCCATGATCCCGCCGATCCGCGCCAGCGACTTGCCGAGGCCCGCGTCGCCTGTCTCGATTGCGTCTACGTCTGTCGCGGCGGATGCGTGGGGGTGTCTTGCCATCGGCCAGAGATAGGCCCGCCCCTCGGGAAACGCCAGAGTTCCCACCCCGCCCCTACACCCGGCGCTATGTCAGCAGTCTTGTGGATAAACCTCCGCGCGACCCTGCTTTCCCCGGCCCCCGAACCGTCGCATCAATGCCGTTGAAGAAAAGTGAGTAGAAGAATGTCCGGCATCAAGTCCGTCACCGTTTACTGCGGTTCCGCTCCGGGGGCCGATCCCGGCTATCTCGACCTCGCCCGCCGCCTCGGCACATCGATCGCAAGGCGCGGCTGGCGGACGGTCTATGGCGGCGGCGATGTCGGCCTGATGGGCGCGGTCGCCACGTCCGCGCGCAATGCCGGCGGCAAGGTGCTCGGCGTGATGCCCCACTTCCTCCGTGAACTCGAAGGCGTGCTCGAAGGCATCGAGAACCGCTACACCGACAACATGCACCAGCGGAAGCAAGCCCTGCTCGATGAAGCGGACGGCCTCATCGTCCTCCCCGGCGGCATCGGCACGCTCGAAGAAGCCGTCGAGACCCTCTCATGGGCCAAGCTCTCCCTCCACCGCAAGCCGATGGCGTTCCTCTCGGAGAACAACTACTGGCAGCCCTACTTCCACCTCATCGACCACATGATCGACGGCGGCTTCCTGCCCGAATCCTTCCTGCAGCTGATGGCCGACACCAACTCCCCCGAGGCCGCACTCGATGCGCTGCAACAGCGCGCAATCGCGCTGTAGCGACTCGACGAAGCAGGGGGGTGGACACATTCGCGCGATCCAGCGCCTCCATCACCGCCCGCTTGGCCGCTTTTGGTGCAATGCCGCCGACGCGCCCGCTCATTTTGCCAGCCAGGGCGGCCCTGCCTGCGCGAACATGCCTATTGCGAACCATCCGCAGGAAACGCCCGGAAACTCTCCCGTATTGCCGCCGCGGCCGCAGCCTTCTAGGTTGCCCCCGCCGGGGCGGCACGGGGGAGAACGCGCCATTCAGCCCGGCAATGAAAATAATGGCCGGAAAGGCCTGCGGAGGTTGAGAATGCGCGCCTACCTGATGTCGCTGGCTGTCGCCGCGCCTGCCCTTCTGCTCGGCCTCTCGGCGTGTGGAAACACTCCGCCGGCCTCAACCGAAGCGCCTGCGCCCGCCAAGGCCAACGCGGTCGGCGCCGCCGCCGTGAACGCCGAACGCCTCATCGGCTTCGAGAACGAGCCCGGCTCGTGGCTCGTCGCCGGCGGCGATTATCGCGAACAACGCTTCAGCCGCCTCAGGCAGGTCAACGACACCAATGTCGGCCAACTCGGCCTCGCCTGGTACGCCGACATCGACACCGAGCGCGGTCAGGAATCCACCCCCGTCGTCGTCGACGGCGTGATGTACCTCACCACCGCCTGGTCGATGGTGAAGGCCTACGACATCAAGTCCGGCGCGCTGCTCTGGGCCTACGATCCCGAGATCGACCGCGAGAAGGGCGCGGACGCCTGCTGCGATGTGGTCAATCGCGGCGTCGCTGCGTGGAACGGCAAGATCTATGTCGGCGTGCTCGACGGCCGCCTCATCGCGCTCGACGGCAAGACCGGAACGGTCGTCTGGGAAAAGCAGACCACCGACGTGACGCTCCCCTACACGGTCACGGGCGTCCCCCGCATCGTCAAAGGCAAGGTCATCATCGGCAATGGCGGCGCCGAATACCGCGTGCGCGGCTACATCACCGCCTACGACGCCGAAACCGGCGATCAGGCCTGGCGCTGGTACTCCGTCCCCGGCGATCCGGCCAATGGCGACGAACAGCCCGAACTCACCGAAGCCCGCAAGACCTGGAATGGCGAGTTCTGGAAACTCGGCGGCGGCGGCACGCTGTGGGACGGCATGGCCTACGATCCCGAACTCGACATCCTCTATGTCGGCACCGGCAACGGCACGCCGTGGAACCAGAAATACCGCTCGCCCGGCGGCGGCGACAACCTGTTCCTCTCTTCCATCGTCGCGATCAATCCCGAGACCGGAAAATACATCTGGCACTACCAGACGACGCCCGGCGAAACGTGGGACTACACCGCCACGCAGCCGATCATGGTCGCCGACCTCACCTACAAGGAAGGCAAGCGCCGCGTCGTCATGCAGGCGCCGAAGAACGGCTTCTTCTACGTGCTCGACGCCAAGACGGGCGAACTCCTCAGCGCCGAGAAATTCGCGCCGCTCACCTGGGCCACGCACGTCGACATGAAGACCGGCCGCCCGGTCGAAGTCCCCGAAGCGCGCTATGACGTCACCAACGTTCCCGCCATCGTCGCGCCCGCCGCGCTTGGCATGCACAACTGGCATCCGATGGCCTTCAGCCAGGACACGGGCTACGTCTACCTGCCCGTCACCGTCTCGTCGGCCACCTACGCCTCGCCCGAAAAATTCGAGGTGAACCTCAAGGGCTGGAACACCGGCATCTCCTTCTCGGCAGGTCCGGGCGTGAAGCCGATCGAAGCCACGGGCGCAGCGCCCAAGTTCGAGGCGTATCTCCTCGCCTGGGATCCGGTCACCGCGAAAGAAGTCTGGCGCGTGCCCAATGTCGATGTGCGCGGCGCCACCGGCGTCCTCGCCACCGCCGGCAATCTCGTCTTCTCCGGCAACCACGCCGGCGAATTCGTCGCCTACGATGCCCGCACCGGCAAGAAACTCTGGTCCGCTCCGACGCAGGCCAAGGTCGTCGCTGCACCCGCCACCTTCACGGTCGACGGCGAACAGCAGATCGCCATCCTCGTCGGCGCGCGCGGCCTGCCCATCGGCCAGACCCGCACCGTGCCCGTCAGCGCCAACAACTCGCGCGTCCTCGTCTACCGCATGGGCGGCGCGGCCAAGCTCCCGTCAGAGATGCCGAAAGCCGTCGCCGGCGCCCCCGTCGCCGTGAAGATCGACCCGCCGCTGCTCACCGCCAACAACGAGACGGTCGCCTCGGGCGAACTCCTGTTCGGCCAGAACTGCGCCGTCTGCCACGGCCCCACCGCCGTGCCCGGCGCCGGCGCCATCGCACCGGACCTGCGCTACTCGGCGCTGCTCTCCGCACGCGGCCTCTGGAACGGCGCCGTCCGCGACGGCGACCGCGCCCAGCGCAACATGCCCGGTTTCGGCGGGACGCTGACCGTCGAACAAACCGACGCCATCCTCGCCTACGTCATCAAGCGCGCCAACGACGAGAAAGCCGCGCAAGAGGCGGCGGCCGCCGCCGCCAGGACGCCGTAAGCATTGGCGCACGGCAAACGGAAAAGGCCCGCTGGCAACAGCGGGCCTTTTTTGTTTGCAGCGGCTGAAGCTGGCTCATCGGCACCACGAGCCCGCGCCTCGTCCTTCGACAGGCTCAGGATGAGGCGCTCTCTCGCCAGCAGTCGTCAGGCCTCATCCTGAGCCTGTCGAAGGACGAGGCCGTGCTCACAGGCGTTTGAGTGCAGGGCAAAAGCCCTACGCCCCCACGCCCGTCGCGCTCCCGCTCTGCGTCTTCGTCGCGACGCGCGCGTCCTTCAGCAGCTGGTCCACCATGATGCCCAGCGAAGCCCGCGCACGCTTCATGCGCTCGACATACAGGATCGCCTTCAGCTCGGCGAAAGCCGCATCGAGATTGTCGTTCACGATCGCAAAGTCATACTCGCCCCAGCGCAGGATATCCTGACCCGCGCCATTGATGCGACTCTGCACCGACTGCTCGTCCGCCCCCGGCCGTCCCTCCAGCCGCTGCTTCAGCTGCGGCAGGCTAGGCGGCAGGATGAACACCGAGCACACATCGCCGGGCCGGATCGTCTTCAGCGCCCGCGCGCCCTGCCAGTCGACGTCGAACACCACGTCGGTCCCGGCCACCAGCCGCGCCTCGACCTCGCTGCGCGGCGTGCCGTAGTAATTCTTGAACACGCGCGCCCATTCAAGGAACTCGTCGCGGTCGATCATGCTCTGGAACTGCTCGACCGAGCGGAAATGATAATCGACCGTATCCGTCTCGCCGGGGCGCGGCGTGCGCGTCGTCGCCGAGACCGACAGCCCCACGCCGGGAACTTCCGAGATCAGCCGCCGGCACAGCGTCGTCTTTCCCGCGCCCGACGGGCTCGAGATCACGAACATCACCCCGCGGCGAGGGCGCTCCCGGTTCGTGCCGTCATTCGACATTCTGGACCTGCTCACGAAACTGATCGATCAACGATTTCAACGCCAGCCCGACATTGGTCAGCTCCAGGCTGGCCGATTTCGAACAGAGCGTGTTCGTCTCCCGGTTAAGCTCCTGACACAGAAAGTCCAGCTTTCTGCCGACCGCTTCGCCCGAAGCCAGAATGGCGCGCGCGGAAACGATATGCGCCGCCAGCCGGTCCAGCTCCTCGCGGACATCCGCCCGCGTCGCCATGACCAGCACTTCCTGCGCGATACGGTCCTGATCGATGCTGGCGTCCTTGGAAATCTCCAGCAGCCGCGCCTTGAACCGCTCGCGCACCAGTTCCGGCTGCTTCGCCGCAAACTCGCCCGCCTGCCGGCTCAGCTGCTCCATCTGCGCCAGCATGCCGTTCAGCAACTGCCCCAGACCCGCCCCCTCGCGCTCGCGCGCCTCCGACAGCATGTCGAGCGCCTTGTCCAAGCCAGCCAGCAAATCCTTCGCCGCCTGCTCGTCCAGCGCCGATCCCGTGCGGCTCACGCCCTTCACCACGCCCGGCGCCGCCAGCAACCCATCCAGCCGCGCCGGCGCCACGCCCTTGCCCGCCCACTGCCGCGACAGGCGCACCAGCCGCGCCAGCTCGCGCGTGTCCACCTGCGTCGCGGCCGCGTCACGCACCCAGTCGACTTTGAGCTGAAGCTGGAAACTGCCGCGCTGGAAGCGCTCCTTCGTGCGCTTGCGCGCCTCGAAATCCACCGCATCGCAGCCCGGCGGAAAATTGGTGCGCAGGTCCACGGCCTTGCCGTTCACCGAGCGCACTTCCCAGACCCATGCGCCCCACGGCGCCTGCCCCTGCGCCCGGCCGAACCCCGTCATGCCCCGGATCATCGCCCGCCCCTACCGCTGCGAGCGCACGGCCGGCGTCGCCTTGCCCTGCGCCTCGTTCTGCCTGCGCAGTTTCCAGTACGCATCCACCGCGCGCTGATGCTCGGCATAGGTCGCGGAGAAGATATGCCCGCCCGCGCCATCGGCCATCATGTAGATCGATCGGGTCGTCGCCGGATTGAGCGCCGCGCGGATCGCGCCCGCGCCCGGATTGCAGATCGGCGTCTTGGGCAGCCCGTCCATCTGATACGTGTTCCAGTCGTTCGCCGTGGCGATCTCCTTGCTCGTGATCGCCCGCCCCAGCGGCTTGCCCCTCGCGATGCCATACACGATCGTCGCGTCCGCCTGCAGGCGCATGCCCTGCGTCAGGCGATTGGAATAGAGCCCCGCCACTTCCGGCTGCTCATCCGCATTGCCGGTTTCCTTCTCGACGATGGACGCAAGGATCAGCGCCTCCTGCTTCGTCTTCACCGGAATGCCCGCCGCGCGCGTCTCCCACAGCCCGTCGATCAGGGCCGTCTGCGCCGCCTTCATGCGCTCGATCACGCCGCCGACCGTGTCCCCGCGCGACACCGCATAGTCGCCCGGCAGCAGCACGCCTTCCGCCACATCCGAAGGCGGCTCGCCCGCCAGCTTGTAGGTCAGCGCAGCCCCGCCCGTCGCCGCCCATTCCTTCGCCGAAAGCAGCTCCACCACCTGACGGCTGCTCAGCCCCTCGGGGACGATCACCACATACTGCATCGACGCGCCGGAGGAGAGTTCGGCGACCACCGCTTCCATGCTCGCGCCGCTGTCGATGGAATACTCGCCCGCCTTCATCACGGGCTTGTCGCCCAGGAACTCCCGCATCCGCAGGATCAGCCGGAACTGCTCGGCGTCGGCAATGACGCCCGCCTCCTTCAGCTTGGTCGCAATCGCCTGCGTGCCCGAGCCCCGCTCGACCACCACCATGCGCGGCTTGCCGTCCTCGCTCGCCGGACCTTCTGCGGTGTACTGGCCGTTCAGCCAGAACCATCCGGCGCCCGCAACGGCGGCGCCCAGCACGAGAACCAGAAGCAGGAATCCAGCAAGCTTGCCCAAGCAGTAAACTCCTTAGCGCCCGCCCGTCCTGCGCCGATTTGCCGATCGTGCGCCTTTTTGGATGTCTAGTCTGGCGCCTTCATCACAAGCGCCGCATTCGTCCCGCCAAAGCCGAACGAATTCGACATCGCCGCGCGAACCTTCTTCTTCACGGCCGTATGCGGCGTGAGATCGATCTTCGCCTCGAACGACGGATTGTCGAGGTTCAGCGTCGGCGGGATGATCCCGTCGCGTATCGCCAGCGCGCAGAAGATCGCCTCGACCGACCCGGCCGCGCCGAGCAAATGCCCGATGGCGGACTTGGTCGACGACAGGTGCGTCGTCGAAGCCGCATTGCCCAGCACGCGCTCAACCGCGCGCACTTCGATCTCGTCGCCCGCCGGCGTCGATGTGCCGTGCGCGTTCACATAGTCGATCTCGGACGCATCGAGCCCCGAACGCTGCAGCGCCGTGCGCATCGCCCGCTCGCCGCCATCGCCCGATTCATCCGGCGAGGTGATGTGGAACGCATCTCCCGTCAGCCCATAGCCGACGACTTCCGCATAGATCTTCGCGCCGCGCTTCTTCGCGTGCTCGTATTCTTCCAGCACCACGATCCCGGCGCCTTCGCCCATCACGAAGCCATCGCGATCCTTGTCATAAGGGCGCGAAGCCTTGGTCGGCGTGTCGTTATAGGACGTGGACATCGCGCGGCATGCGATGAAGCCCGCATAGCCGATGCGGCACACCGAAGCCTCGGCCCCGCCCGCCACCATCACGTCGGCATCGCCCCACTGGATCAGGCGCACCGAGTCGCCGATCGCATGAGCGCCCGTCGCACACGCGGTCACGACCGCATGGTTGGGGCCCTTGAAGCCGTACTTGATCGAAAGCTGGCCCGACGCGAGGTTGATAAGCGCGCTCGGAATGAAGAACGGCGAGACCTTGCGCGGCCCCTTCTCGTGCAGTTCGACCGCCGTGTCGGCAATCGCCTTCAGCCCGCCGATCCCTGACCCGATCATCACGCCCGTGCGGACGCGATCCTCATAGCCCTCCGGCGTCCAGCCTGCGTCCGCGATGGCTTCGTCAGCCGCCGCCATCGCGTACAGGATGAACTCATCGACGCGGCGCTGCTCTTTCGCCGACATCGTCTTTTCGGGATCGAACGCATCAGGATCGTCGGCCGATCCGCCGCCGCGCCCGCTCGTCCACGGAACCTGCCCGCCGATCTTGCAGGCAAGGTCGGAGGTGTCGAACAGATCGACCTGCTTGAGGCCGGACTGGCCGGCGATCAGGCGTTTCCATGTAGCCTCGCGTCCGCTCGCGAGCGGAGTGACAAGACCCATGCCGGTGATGACGACGCGCCGCATGACGAGCTACCCAGTCGCTGCGCGCGCCGGTTAGACGCGCTCTTTGATGAAGCGGACAGCGTCGCCCACGGTGCCGATCTGCTCTTGCACATCGTCCGGGATCTCGATGCCGAACTCTTCTTCGAACGCCATGACCAGTTCGACCAGGTCCAGCGAGTCAGCGCCCAGATCGTCGATGAACGAGGCTTTCTCGTTGACCTTCTCGGCGTCGACTTCGAGGCGCTCGACCACGATTTTCTTCACGCGTTCGATCACGTCGGACATCTTTATTCCTTCCAGTATCTGGCCCCAGACTTGAGTGCCGGGGGCCCGGAAAAACCTGTATTTCGGCGCGGTAACACGCCGGAATTCCTTTGACCATAGCCCCCTTGGCGAGGGCAGCCTAGACCATCGCCATCCCGCCATTAACGTGCAGAGTCTGGCCCGTTACGTAAGCGGATTCGTCCGATGCGAGATAAAGCGCCGCCGCCGCGATGTCAGCCCCCGACCCCAGCCGGCCGGCGGGAATTCCTTTGAGAAGGCCCTCTTTCTGGTCGTCCTTCAGCACGTCCGTCATCGGCGTGGCGATGAAACCGGGGGCGATGCAGTTCACGGTAATGTTCCGGCTGGCGACTTCCTGGGCCAGCGACTTCGAGAAACCGATCATCCCGGCCTTGGACGCCGCATAATTGGTCTGCCCGGCATTGCCCGTCACCCCGACCACCGAGGTAATGCCGATGATCCGGCCGTGGCGGCGCTTCATCATGCCCCGCATGGCCGCCCGCGCGAGCCGGAAATACGCGCCCAGGTTGACGTTGAGGACGGTCTCCCAGTCCTCATCCTTCATGCGCATCAACAGGCCGTCTTTCGTCAGGCCCGCATTCGATACCAGAATGTCCAGCCCGCCCAGCGCCTCTTCGGCCTGTCCCACCAGAGCCGTCGTCGCCGCCGCATCCGACAGGTTGCACGGCAGGATCACAGAATTGGGGATATCCTTCTGCGCCGCCTCCAGCGCCTCCACCCGCGTCCCCGACAACGCCACCTTCGCGCCAGCGTCAGCCAGCGCCTTGGCCACCGCCCCGCCGAT
>CAZGWV010000052.1:0-23064 GCA_964529555.1 uncultured Rhizobium sp. | reverse complement strand
ACTGCTCACCATGAGGGACCGGGCTCACGGGCGCCTTAACCCACATCATCCCCACTTCGTTTCGCCCCCGATCATGGAGTCGAAGTAATTTCACGCGCCACATTACCGCCCCATCGTCCGGCGGAACTCCACGCGGGTGAATTGGCGGGGCTCTGGTATTTCCAGCTGAAGGGCTCGGCGTGGATCAATCTCTTGAACAGGCGGCGGGATCGTCCTCCGCCGCTGGCGACGGTTCGTTTTTCGGCATCCCCTACGGATGGCCGCTGATCCTCGCGGTCGTCGGGCTCATCCTTGTCATGTGGATGGCGCGCGAGCCTCTGCGCCGCGTCGTCTGGCAGGTCTTCTTCATCACCGGCCGCGTCTTCGGGCGCTGGGGCCTGTGGCTGTCCGAACATGGCCGCAACGCCCGAGCAGCCTGCAACGAGAAGATCGCCTCGCACCGCGCGGATGAACTCCAGGACCGCATGCTCGTCCTCGAAGACCGCATGGGCAAGCGCGCCGAAAAGCTCGCCAAGGAAACCGGCCCGGTCATCGCGCGCCTCGACAAGAGCACGCACCAGCTCGCCACCGCCGCAACCGACCTCACCGACATCAATCTCGAAGACGCCGCCGAGCGCGCCTTCCGCGCAGCCCTTCCCTCGATGGAATCCGGGCGCGGCCTCAACAAGCTCGAGAAGAACATCGCGCAGAGCACGGCCCGCGCCATGAACGACCGGCTCGTTCCGGTGCGTCCCGCGCTCTCCGTCATCAAGACGGAAGCGCCGCGCGTCCGCGAACTGGCCGACAAGCTCAGCAAGACTCAGAACGAGTTCAACCGGAACGTCGATGAAGTGAACAAGACGTTCGAGGAATTCGAGATGATCATGCGGTCGGAAGATCGCTCGAAAATCGCCGGCCGCGCCTCCATCGTGATCCCGTGGCTAATCGCCGTCATCATCACGGCCATCGCGCTCTCGGGCGTGTTCCTCAACTTCTTCCTGATCGAACGCCCCATGGCCGAGATCGTGGGCGAAGGCGCGCGCATCGCGGGCGTCGGCCTGCCGACCTTCGCGGCGATCATCGTGATCTTCCTCGAATTCGTCGCGGGCGTCGTGCTGATGGACGCCGCCGGCTTCACCCGCCTGATCCCGGCCTTCCATTCCATGTCGGATGGCGCGCGGCGGATCATGTTCTGGGTCGCCTTCGCCTTCCTCGCACTCTTCTCCGTGCTCGAAATGACGCTCTCCATCGTGCGCGAGCAGATCATCGAGCAGCAGCAGGAAACGCGAGACCTCGCAGCCCAGCTCATCTCGCCGACGCTGGCGCCCCCAGCCGCCGCGCCCGACGCCGCCGCGCCTGTGACAGCAGAAGCCGCCCCCGAAGCCGAAGAGGGCCTCGCCCTTTCCACCGTCGCGCAGCTCATCCTCGCGGGCATCATCCCGTGGCTGCTCGCCGCCGCCGCCCTGCCGCTCGAAACCATCGTGCGCAACAGCGTCTTCATGCTGTCCATCGTCGGCAGCTTCCTGATGCTGGCGCTGGCCTTCATCTGCAAGACGCTGTCGGTCGGCTTCAAGAATGTCGGACTCTTCGCGCTCACCGTCTACGACGCGATCATCTTCGCCCCGCTCTGGATCGAGCGCCGCGTCAAGGGCACGGTGCGCAACCGGAGATCGGGGGGCGGCGACGCCTCCTCCGTCGATGACGACGACATCATGGTCCTCGACCGCAAGTCGCCGTCATCGCCGCCGAAAGAGCCGAAGCAGAACCGCGAGAAAAACCGCGAGCCGGAGTTGCAGAAAGCATGATCGCGCGCTCATTCATCGGCGCCGGCCTCGCGCTCGCAATAGCAGCGCTGTCCCTGGCGACATTGGCCGGCTGCGGTCTGGTGACCTCCACCAACCGCTCGGTGTTCTTCATCTTCGACGTCTCGGGCACCTATGTGAAAGCCGTCCCCGACGCCGCGAAGCTCACCAACATCACCATCGCCGACATGCAGCCCGGCGACTGGATCGGCGCCAGCCAGATCAGCGCCTGCTCCTTCTCGGAGAAGGAAATCATCCTCCAGCGCCAGCTGCCCACCACGCCCAGCCTTGCCGCCAGCGCCAAGCGCGAACTGTTCGACGCCTTCAACACCTATGCCGGCCAGGTGAAATCCGCGAAGTTCACAGACATTCGCGGCGCCCTCGCCCAGGCCGCCTTCGAACTGAAACGCCGCCCCGAAGCCGAACGCTACATCGTCCTCTTCTCCGACATGATCGCCGATTACGGAAAATCCTGCGACACCGCCAACATCCGGCTCGACCTCGCGGGCGTCCACGTCATCGCCGCCAACGTCATCAAGACCAATCCGGGCGATCCCGAAAAATACTTCGAAACGCTGGCGGAATGGGAAGCGCAGGTTGTCGCCGCGGGCGGGACATGGTCACTTGTCTCGTCCCCCGACCAGCTGCCAAAGCTGGTGAATGATCTGTGAGACCGACATGCGCTTCAGAACAGCTTCCGCATCCGCCGTCCTGATCGCCGCCCTGTCGGCTGCCGCCTGCTCGAAGCCCACCGAACTCGCCTCCGAAGCCAACGCCAAGGGCCGCATCACCGCGCCAGCCGCCCCCGCGCAAACCGTCGCGCCCGAAATCCCGGCTGAATTCCTGACCGAAGAACCGCCCCCCGCCGCCCCCGTTGCAGACCAAGCTGCAGACCCCGACGCGCCCGCCGACCCGAACGCCATCGTCCCCTTCGGCCGCGTCGTCACCGTCAGCGACTATCGCAGCTCCATCTCCGGCGACATCTCCGCCCTCCCTCCGGTTAACGACGCCCTCGCGCTCGCCGCCGCTTTCGCCGACTGGCGCAGCCGCGCAGTCGCCTCGCCGGGCGCAATGGAAGACGGCGCCATCCCGCTCGGCGCCGACCCGCAGGAATACCGCCCCTCCGACGCCGAACTCGTCGCCGCCGAAGCCGGCGACCGTCTCGCCGCAGCTCTCTCCGGCGCCGACGAAGCCACCAAGGCGGCCGTCTCCACCGCGCTCGGCGGCGACGGCGCCTACAAACGCTTCGACTATCGCGTCGTCGACGTCATGGGCTCCGGCCGCTACTTCTACGCCTCGCCCCCCAAGAGCGCATCGCTTCCGCTGTAGCGCCGTCTGCGCCCCGAACACATCCTTCGAGACGATCGCCACGATGGGCCTTTGTTTTCCAAGCAGCGCGCCTGCGATCCCTCAGGATGAGGCCGGCTGGCTTTGAGATATTGCAGCACCCGCCGGCCTCATCCTGGGGGATCGCCGGAGGCGATCGTCTCGAAGGATGCGTTCAGCTCACGCCCGGTCCAACGAGAATGACAACACCATCGACCTCGCCTAAACCTCCCCCATGATCCGCCGCCTGCCCGCTCGCACACGCCTGCCATCGCCTCCCGGCGATCTCGCCATCGGCATCATGGGCGGCTCGTTCGACCCCGCCCACTCCGGCCACGCCCACGTCATCGAAACCGCGCGCCGCGTATCCGGGCTCGACCGCGTATGGGTCCTCGTCTCGCCCGGCAATCCGCTGAAGAAAACCCAGACCGCCCTCGTCGACCGTCTCGCCTCAGCCCGCCGCCGCCTCGGCAGCCGCACAACCAGCGTCACCGAAATCGAAACCCGCCTCGGCACGCGCTACACCGTCGACACGCTGCGCCGCCTGAAACAACTCGCCCCCCATGCCCGCTTCGTCTGGATCATGGGCGCGGACAATCTCCGCGACTTCCACCGCTGGAAGAACTGGCGCGAGATCGCCCGCCTCGTCCCCATCATCGTCATCGCCCGCCCCGGCGCGAGCCCCAAAGCCGGCCTCTCCCGCTTCGCCCGCGAGTTCGCGAACCAGCGCCTCCCCGAATCCGCCGCCCGCACGCTCCCCACACGCAAAGCCCCCGCCTGGGTCTACATCACCGCGCCACTCGACCCCGTCAGCTCCACCGAACTCCGCGCCAAGATGCTGTTCAACGCCCTCGCGCCGATCTGAGAGCGCGCGCCGTCAGCGAGCCACGAGACAGACCCCCACCTGTCCGCCCCCTAAGTACGGGGCGGGACCCCGGGGCCGTCACCGACCTTCGCTGTTGGGTAAGTTGGTGCAACGCGGTTCCGCCCCGTACTTAGGGGGCGGACAGGTGGGGGTCTCTTGCAGCGCGCTCAACTCTATCGCGCGCGCCACACCTAAACCGGCGAAACCACCGCCCACGACACGCCAAACGGATCGCGCATCCGCCCATGCATGTCGCCCCAGAACTCCTGCTTGTAGGGCTGCTCCACCGTGCATCCCGCCGCAATCGCGCGGTCCCACCACACATGCCCGTCGGCCACCACAAGCTGCATGGTGAAGCTGCCATCCGTCTTCGCCGGATGGCCGTATTCGGGAAACCCGTCGCAGAACATGATCGTCCCGCCATTCAGCTCCATCTGGCAGTGCATCAGCCGCTTGCCGTCTTCCGCCGGCTGCCGCCCCAACTCCTTCGCGCCGAACGCTTTGGCATAGAACTCCGCCGCCTTCTTCGCGCCATCGACCACGAAATACGGGATCACGCCCGGCAGCGGCACGGTCACGCTCTTTGTATCCGCCATGGTCAATCCTCCTCATCAGCTGCGCCTTAGGACGTGGCTGCGGACAGCAATCCGACAAAGCTGCGAAAATTTTCGCGGCATGGCCACCCCGAGAGACGCGCCTCGTCCTTCGACAGGCTCAGGATGAGGCGCTTGGTGGTTCGCGGCAATGGCAAATAGGCCTCATCCTGAGCCTGTCGAAGGACGAGGCCGTGCTCACCAGCCTCCCGGAAAGGCAAGCCTCAACCCGCTCCACCGCTCTCCGCAGTCAACCGATCAATATGCATCCGTATATGCGCCGCCTCCGCCGCCGTCCCCGCCAGCGCAATCGCGCGGTCGAAGCTCTCGCGCGCCTCCCGCTTGCGATCGAGCTGCAACAACAACCCGCCCCGCGCGCCGTGAAAAAAGAAATACCCCGCCAGCCGTTCCCCCAGCGGCTCGATCATATCCAGCGCCGCCTGCGGCCCCTGCGTCTTCGACACCGCCACCGCGCGATTGAGCGTCACCACCGGCGATGGCTGCAACCGTTCCAGCGTCGCATACAACGCATCGATCCCCGCCCAGTCCGTATCGGCAAATCGCAGCGCCCGCGCATGCAGCGCCGCAATCGCCGCCTGCACCAGATAGACGCCCGTCTGCCGGCGCCGCATCGCCTTGTCGATCAGCGCCAGCCCTTCCTGGATCAGCTTCGCACGCCACAACCTGCGATCCTGATCCTCCATCAGCACCGCATCGCCATTCGCATCGAACCGCGCAGCCTGCCGCGAATGCTGCAACAGCATCAGCGCAAGCAGCCCCATCGCCTCGGGCTCCGCCGGAAACATCCGCAACAGCAACCGCCCCAGCCTTATCGCCTCGTCGGCCAGGTCGGCCCGCGCATCGTCCTTCGGCCCCGCCGAGTATCCCTCGTTGAACACGAGATAGATCATCTGCATCACCGCCGCGAAACGCTCGCTCCGCTCCGCCGGCCCCGGCGTCTCGAACGGAACGCCGCCCGCGCCCACCTTCGCCTTCGCCCGCGTGATGCGCTGCTCCATCGCAGCTTCCCCAACCACGAACGCCCGCGCGATCTGCTTCACCGACAACCCCGACACGATGCGCAGCGCCAGCGGTATCTGCTGCGTCGCCGGCAGATCGGGATGACAGCAGATGAACATCAGCCGCAGCACATCGTCGCGATACTGGCTCTCGTCCAGCCGCTCCGCCATCGGCGTCTCGACATCTTCGAGATCGGAGATCGTCTCTTCGTCCGGCATCGCCGTCAGCCGCGACGTCTTGCGCTTCTGATCGAGCGCCGCATTGCGCCCCACCATGATCAGCCACGCCGCCGGATCGCGCGGCGGCCCGTTCGCGGTCCAGTTGCGCAACGCCCGCAGGCACGCCTCCTGGAACGCCTCTTCAGCCAGATCGAGATCGCGGAAATAGCGCAGCAACGCCGCCACGGCCTGGGGCCGCGCGCTGGTGAGCGCCGCCGCAATCCAGGCCGGCTCCGTCACTTCACTCGATCCTTGTCGTCCGCATACGCGCGATCGCTGGCATATGCATCCGTCACCGGCGCGCCGGGAATGTAGAGATTGATCGGACGCAGCTCATACGCCCCGCCCGGATTGGCCGCGCCCAGCTCCCGCGCGAACTGCAGCGCCTCGTCCAGCCCGGTCACATCCACGATGTAGAAGCCCAGCAGGGCCTCTTTCGTCTCCGCATAGGGCCCATCCACCACCAGGCCCTTCGTCTTGTGCAACGTGGTCGCCGCCGAAGTCGGCAGCAGGCGGATCGAGGGCTTAAGCTTACCAGCGGATTCCCACTTGTCGTGAACCTTCGACAGGGCCGCCATCACGGCGTCGTCCTGCTCCCTGGTCCAGCCACAGACCATCTGCTCGTCATTGTAGCAAAGCACGGCATACATCATGGGGGCGTCTCTCATGTGCCAAGGACGCACGAGACTAACCCGGACCGACACCCGCCTGCAAAGATTTGGCAGGGAAGACGGCGCCGCCAACACCTGGCCCCGCCGTTCGGACCTTCCTTGCTGCCACTCCGGGCGCATGCGTCGCATCATGGGCGCATGCGGCAGGGACGTGTGTGCAAATAGACGTCAGAACGATCCCGAGACCCTGATCGAGAACGCTTGCGTGCCCTCGGGCCCGCCCTTCTGCTTGCGCTCCTCGGTGCGGCTGACGATGCCCGTCGAGCGCGCCGGCGCCAGCGCATCGAGCGGATCGGCCGCGTAGAAGGTTCGCGTACGGAACTCTTCCGGGTGGAAGATATTCGTCGCCGACAGCCGGACCGTAATTCCGGTTATCATCGTCGAGTCGAGGAAGAGATCGAAGCGCGTGCCCGGCCGGTCGTGCAGCACGTCCTCGGCCGATTTGAACTCCCGCCGGTCAGACTGCCGGCCCGCGCTCGCGCCCCAGGCCAGCTTGTGCTCGGGCAGGTCATGCCGGAACGAGACGTTGTAGGTCCAATCCCGCTCGCCCGAGAAGCGGCGCGCCTCGCCCGTGATGGGATCGTCGACATCCGTCTCCTGCCACATGCCGGAGAACCGCACCTCCGCATTCGGCAACAGCGCCCCGATCGGCATCGCGCCACGCAGCTCAACGCCCGTTCGCGCGCCATCGCCGATATTGCCCGGCGCATCGAACGTGCCCAGCGCCACCGTGCGCGGAATAAAGTCCTGCACGTCTTCCACCTTGTCGTGGAACACGGCCACCGTCACCGCCGCACGCGGCCCGAACTTGTGCTCCCACTCGGCCCGCGCCCGCCACGTCTTCTCCGGCTCTAGATCGGGATTCCCGATCAGGCTGGAGGCGTCCACCACGTTGATGGACGATGCAAACTCCGCGAAATCGAGCTGCGCCACCTCGCGCGTGATCGATGTGCGGATCTGGTCGTCGGCGCCCGCCTGCCATGTCAGGATGGCGCGCGGCTTGGGATAGGAGAACTCCCGCTCCTTCACCTCGTCGCCCGACTGCTTGATGGTCGATGCCTCGAAGATGAACCCCGTCTCCAGCGTCAGTTGCGGCGACAGCTTCCACACATCCGTGATGAACGGCTCGATCCGCGTCTCTTCCACCCGCGTGTCCGACACCGGCAACGGCTGCGCCACCGGCCCGCCGCCCGTGTTGTTGAAGATGTCGAGCGTCGTGTCGCGGAAGTTGAACGCGCCCTCGACGCCGATATCGATCGTGTGCGCGCCATTGGGCCGCCATGTCAGGAAGCCGCGCCCCACCCGCTCGCCCGCTTCCGTCGTGCGGTTCAACGTCTGCGTGTTGAACAGCCCGCCCGGACCCGCCGTCCCCGTGGGCGTATAGATGCGGAAGATGTCGTTCTGATCGACATTGGTGAAGGTCGCGAGCGCAATGCCCTTCGCCGAAAGCTCCGGCGAGAAGCGATGCTCCCAGTCTCCGCCCAGTTCCGCCGTATAGTTCGTCGGATAATCGATCTCGCCCGCCAGCCCCTGCGCGAACGCGCCCGAGGGCGCATAGCTGAACGAGGCGAGGTTCGTGGTGTTCCATGTCGGCGCCACCTGCGCGTTGAAACTCACCGTGTCCTGCGCCGTCGGCCGCCATTTCAGCACGCCCGAGCCCTGCACGCCCATATTGTTCGGCTGGCCCATCTGCTCGCGGAACAGCGTTAGCCCCCCCGCCGCATCGCGCACCCACTCGAAACCTTCCGTCCGCCCGCGCAGGTTGGGCAGCTGGAAGTCGAGCGTCAGGTCCGCGTCTTCGCCCAGCGCGAACGTCTTGGTCAGCTGCACGCCCCAGCCCAGCCGCTCCGAATACTGGATGTCGCGAATGTCCAGCATCCAGGTCGTCGGCGAGCCGCCCGCCTGCGCCTGCTTCAGCACCACGTTCACCAGCTGCGTCTGCCCGCGCGCATCCATGTTCGACGCGCTGCCCGACACCAGCTCGACGCGCAGCACGCTGTCCGCCGGAATCCGCTTCAGCTGTTCGGAGATCAGCACCTTGGACGACGGCCGCTCGCCATTGACCAGCACATTCCCCGCCGTCGCGCCAAACCCGCGCAGCGCCGCGCCATCGTCGATCTCGAAGCCCGGCACGCGGTTCACGATGTCCGCCGCCGTCACCGGATTGTACTGCTTGAAAAACGCCGCATCGAACGTCTGCACGCCTTCGGCCGAACCCGGCTTGGCGTCCTTCGCGACCACGGCTTCAGGATTCACCGGAGAACTCGCCGGCGGCTGCTGCGCCAACGCCGACGGAGCGAAGCTCGCCGCAAGCGCAACAAGTCCAACAGCCCGTTTGAGCGGGCGCGCGCGCCCGAAAGCGGACTTGACGCTGTCCATTGAGGTCCTCCCCGACCTGTGTAAGTCTGTTTTCTGAACTTACCCTCGTATGCTTCTCCGACAGGGTCAATTGCGCCAGCGCCACACGCTGCGCACGAAATCGGGAGCGGGCCGATGCGCTGGAGCGAAATAGATACGGTTCCCTGTCCGGTCGCGCAGGCGATGTCGGTCATCGGCGATACGTGGACGATCCTGATTCTGCGCGATGCGCTGCGCGGCGCCACGAAGTTCGACGAATTCCAGCGCGGCACCGGCGCCTCACGCGCCATCGTGGCCGACCGCCTCGCGCATCTGGTCGATAGCAAGGTAATGGATCGCGTTCAGTACGAAACGCACCCGCCGCGCTTCGACTACCGCCTGACCAAACGCGGCCGGGACCTCCAGCCCGTCCTGATGATGCTCGCCCACTGGTCCGAAACGCACCTGGGCAAGGTCGGCGGCAAACCCCTCCGCATAGCCGGCCGCCGCCACACCACCTGCGGCCACAACTTCACGCCAGTCATCACCTGCTCGCATTGCGGCGAAGCAGCAACGCCCGACACGATCACCTACGATGTCCCGCGTCGCCACGTGACGAAGCGCTAGCGAGCACGTCTCTGCCCAGTGTCATTCCGGACGCACGCGCAAGCGTGCGAGCCGGAACCCAGGAGCCACAAGCGCCAGCGCCTGCAGCCCCTGGGTTCCAGCTCTCCGCTTCGCTCCGGCTGGAATGACACCACTGAAGTATCGTCAACCAAAACCCAGTCGAGGGGCGGGCCGCCGGAGGACAACAGCGGCGCCTGCATCACTGATCCCATTCCGACGGGGGCCGGGATCGGCAGGTTCGCGTGCAGCCCGCCCCTCTATTCCGCGCACAGGGGGGGCGGAAATCTCCAGGTCAGAAATCTCCTCTCAGCGTGACGCCATACGTGCGCGGATCGCCCAGCAGGCCGGCATAGTAGCCCGAGCTCGACCCGCCCGCATTGAGCATCTCGAAGTATTCCTCGTCGAGAATGTTGCGGCCCCAGAGGAACACGTCCCAGCCATCCTCACCGCGGAAACCGATCCGCGCGTTCACCAGCGCATAGCCGTCGATGTTGAGATAGTCGGACTCGGTCGGGCTCGACGAGAAGTCCGAGCGGTAGCTCACATCCACCGCGCCGAAGAACTCGCCCTCGCGCCCGCTGAACCGGCCCGGCTGCGTGTACTCGCCGCCGAATGACGCCGCCCATTCCGATACGCCCGGCAGGCGCGTGCCCGAAGCATCGACCACCTGCACGGCGCCGCCCGAGTCTTCCAGCGCCGGCGGCGCTCCCGTGAAGCGCTCATACTTCGCGTCCGTCCACGCCACATTGCCATAAAGGTTGAACTGGTCGTTCACACGCCACGAGCCGTCGAACTCGATGCCCTGCACCACCACCTGCTCGGCGTTCGCAAGATAGCCCCGCAGCGTACCCGCCTGGTTGCTCACGACGCTGACCTGGAAGTCGTCGACCGTGGTGTGATACGCGGTGATGTTCGCCACCACGCCCGGCAAAGGCTCGGTCTTGAGTCCGATTTCGATATGCCTGGTGTCTTCCGGCTTGATCGAGGCAAGGTCGAGCAGCGGAGTATTGCTGCCGTCCACCGGGATGCCGTTATTGTTGAGGCCGAACGTCTTGAACGCCGTCGCATAGGTCGCATACGCATTCACATTGTCCGCGAACTCATACGCCACCGTCAGCTGGCCCGACACGTTGTCGTCCTCGCCTTCCGACTCATACGCCAGCGGCTGCAGGATCGAGAGTTCGAGCGTGCGCAGCGCAGTCTCCTGCGCCGGCGTCAACCCCAGCCCCGCCGTATCGAGCTGGCCATACGGCACGGCGGTGTAGAAGCCGCTCTTCTCGTCGAAGTTCACGCGCAGGCCCGGCAGGATGCGCAGCTTGTCCGTCACCTGCCATTCCAGCTGGCCGAACACCGCCGCGCTGGTGTGATCCGAGCGGATGCGCACACGCTGTCCATAACCATCGAGCGCGCCGAGATTGCCCAGCAGCTCGTTCGTCGCGTTCGGGTTCGCCAGCCAGCGCCACGCCGCCGGGCCCTGCTCCTCGCGGCCCAGCGTCTTGGTCACCTGGTTGAACCAGAAGGCGCCCACGACGAAGTTCAGGGTCTCGCTGAACTCGCCCGCATAACGCAGCTCCTGCGACCACTGATACGATTTCGACGGGTTCTGCGACAGCGTGCGGATCGGCAGGCCAAGGAAGTCGCGATCGTTCGCCGGGTCCCAGATCCAGTACCGCCACGCCGTGATCGCCGACAGCGTACCGTTGCCGACATCCCAGTCGACGTTCAGCGACGTGCCGCCAATGTCAGAGTTGGAGCGGTGCGCCGAATCCACATCCGTCACGCGATCGAACGGGTTGAGGCTGGGCGGCGCGTAGTTGTAGTATGCCGCCTGCTCCGCATATTGCCGGTTGAGCGGGCGCTGCGTCGGCACGACGCCGGCAAACACCTGCGCATATCCTTCCGGCCGCTGCACCGTATTGTCCGCCGACAGCCGCACATTCAGCGTGTCGCTCGGCGTCCACAGCAGCTGCAGACGGCCGCCGATATTGCTGATGTCGTTGAGATCGTCCTGGTCGGCGACATTCCACAGCACGCCGTCGCGCTGCGTGCCCGAGAACGAGGCGCGATAGGCCAGCGTATCCGTCAGCGGCCCGGTCGTCGTCGCCTTGGCCTGCACGAAACCGAGATTGCCATAGCTCACCTCGACCTCGGTCGAAGGCGCGAACGAAGGCGCCTTGGTCGTCACGTTGATGGCGCCCGACGTCGTGTTCTTGCCGTACAGCGTGCCCTGCGGCCCGCGCAGCACTTCCACCCGCTCGACGTCGATGAAGTCCAGCACCGCCGAGGCCGGGCGCGCGAAATAGACGCCGTCGACATAAAGGCCGACGCCCTGCTCGATGCCGTCATTGGTCAGGCCGAACGGCGCCCCGAGGCCGCGGATGTTGATCGCCGTGTTGCGCGGGTTGGTCGAATAGAACTGAACCGAGGGCACGATCTGCGTCAGCTTGCCCGCGTTGTACGCGCCCGAATCCGCCAGGAATCCCTCGCCGATCACGGCCACCGGGATCGGCACGTCCTGAAGGTCTTCCGCGACCCGGCGGGCGGTCACGACCACCCGGTCCTGCCCGGCCGATGCGCTCGGCACGGTCTGCGCCGGCGGCTGTTCGTCCGCTGAAGGCCCCTGCGAGCCTTGCCGGTCCACCCCCGCCACATCGGCAGCGGTCACGCCCTGGGCGATCGCGGGGGTGGACCATGCAACAGCAAGAACGGCCGCCGAAACGCCCGTCAGAATGCGATTACTCGACTTGATGAGTATTGAATATTTGGAGACCATTTTGACCAAAACCCTAGCTGTGTTGAATAAATTCGGTTCGCGAGGGACATGGAAAACTTAAACACGACTAATAAGGTAGTATTACTAGGGTTGAGATTTTCTCACGAAATGGGCTACCGTTCGGTAGCGCCTGCGGCATCTGCCCGGCGCGACCCTTCCGACTCGCGGGGGCCGCCCCTACGTGATAGCTTCCAGCCCAGTTCAACAGCTCGAAAGCCAAACCTCTGTCTGACGCCAAGACCCCCCGGAGCCGGAAGAAGGCGGACGCCGACACGGCCACCGCCCCGGAAACGGAACCGCAAACGGCTCCCAAAACGGTGAAAGCCGCCGCCAAGCCAGCCAAGAAAGCCGCCGCCAAACCGGCCGTCGCTGAACCGGCCGCGCCCGCCTCCGATCCGCTCGAACTCGCGCGCGCCGTCGTCCAGCAGCTCGACGACGACAAGGCCGAGAACATCCTCTCGATTCCGCTCGCCGGAAAATCGCCGATGGCCGACGCGATGATCGTCGCCTCCGGCCGCTCCGCACGCCACGTCGCCGCGCTTGCAGATCACGTCGCGCGCAAACTCAAGGACGAAGGCGTCAGCCAGGTTCGGGTCGAAGGTCTGCCGAATGCCGACTGGGTGCTGATCGATGCAGGCGACATCATCGTCCACATCTTCCGCCCCGAAGTGCGCGAATTCTACAATCTCGAGCGCATCTGGTCAGCCGACGTCGGCACAGGCCACGCCCGCGCCGCGTCCTGACGCGCCAGCCCCTGAAGACTGAGCCAACTTGCGCATCCGCATCCTCTGCATCGGCCGCATGAAAGACGGGCCCGAGCGCGCGCTCGTGGACGATTACCTCAGCCGCGCGCAGAAGACGGGAAAATCCCTCGGCTATCGCGCCGTCGATGAGATCGAACTCAACGCCTCGTCGAAGGAAGACGAAGGCCAGCGCCTCCTGTCCAAACACGACAAGGGCATCCTCATCCGCCTGGACGAGCGCGGCGAAGCCTGGACCTCGCAGGATCTCTCCAGACGCCTCGCCCGCTGGCGCGATGCCGGCGAGGACGCCGTCAGCTTCGTCATCGGCGGCGCGGATGGAACCTCCCCGCTCGTCGCCGCCGCCGCCCGCCACACCATCAGCTTCGGCGTCCAGACCTGGCCCCACAAACTCGTCCGCGTGTTGATCGCCGAACAGGTCTACCGGGCCCTTTCGATCGAGGCCGGATCGCCTTACCACCGTGCGTGATGGCAAGCGGAACACGCCCCCAACACTGTCATTCCCGCCGCAGCAGCGAAGCTGCGGAGAGCGGGAACCCAGGGGCCGCGTTCACCGTGCTCCCGACCCCTGGGTTCCGGGTCTCGCGCCCTTCTGACGTAGGGCCGCTCGCCCGGAATGATACGGGCTGGAATGCTGTGAAGCGCTGGTCGGTCCGCCACTGGTTTTCGATCGCACTCGCCGTGGGCTTGCTCGCAACCGCAACCGCAACCGCCCTCGCCCAACCCAGGCCCGCGCCCAAGCGTTTCACCCTCGACGATCTCCGCGCCGCCGAAACCGCGCGAGACGCCGCCCTCTCCCGCTTGCGCGCCATCGAGGAAAAATCCGCCGCTGCCCGCCGCGACCTCTCCGAGATCGACGCCGACATGATCGCCGCCGGCGCCGACGCCGCCGCGCGCGAGGAAGCCGCCTACGCCGCCGAGGAACAGCTGATGATCCTCGCCGACCAGACCCGCGAGGCCAACCGCGCCCTCACCGGCGATCAGGCCGCCCTGGAAGACCTGCTCGCCGCTCTGATGACGTTCGGCGGCCGCCGTCCGCCCGCCCTCGCCGCCAGTCCCGAAAGCGCCGGCACAGCCATCCGCTCCGCCATCCTGATGACGGACGCCGCCCCCACGCTCGCCGCGCGCGGCGACAAGCTCCGCCTGCAGCTCATCGACTACAACATCCTCGCCGAGAACACGCGCGCCGAGCAGGCCAATCTCGAATCCGCCACCGGCGCCCTTGGCGCCCGCCGCGCCGAGATCGAAGCCCTCGCCGCAGAAAAGCGCATCACGTCGGCAGCCCTCGACGCCGAAGCCGCCGCCGCGCGCCGCGCCGCCAACGCCCTCGCCGCCGAAGCCCAGACCCTGCGCGAACTCCTCGACGGCCTCGCCCGCACCGCGCCGCCTGCCCCCTCGCTCAGGCCACCGAGCGCAACCACGCCAGCCGCACGTCCCGCCACAAAGCCGCCCGCCGCCTCGCCACCCAGACCATCCGCCGCCCCCGCGCCGGCGCCCGCCGCGCCCGCCCTATCCGCCGTCGCAGGCGCGCCGGTTCCCCCCGCCATCGGCACGCGCCTGCGCGCCTTCGGCCAGACGATCAACGGCCTCAAGCAGGAAGGCCTCACCGTCTCCACCCGCGCCGCCGCCAACGTGGTCGCCCCGCTTGACGCGCGCGTGCAGTATTCCGGCCCATTCCGCACCTATGGCCTGATGGTTATCCTCGATGTCGGCGGGGATGTTCTGGTCGTCATCTCGGGCATGGACGCCCTGTTCCCCGAAGCGGGCCAATGGGTGCTGGCAGGCGAACCGATCGGCCGCATGGCCGACAGAAAGTCGCCCTCGCCCGAACTTTATCTTGAGGTAAGGCGAAAGGGTCAGCCGATAGACCCGGAGAAGTGGCTGACGGCAAAACGCTAGGATTCGACCGGAACATTAGGAATTCAGGCGCCAAAACCGCCCCAAGCGGCATCCGGCGCTGTTGAGTTTCGCGCAGATGACGGCAAAGTAAGCTGGTCGGGTCGAGGTCATAGGAGCAGCGCAGCATGCGCAATTGGTTGTTGGCGCCGGTCATCGGCGCGGGCCTGGCAGTCGCCGCCATCGGCGTGACCGCGTTCGCCCTGCCGAACACTGCCACCACCAAGAAGGCCGAGGTGCTCCAGCATCTCGACCTGTTCGCCGACATCCTGTCCAAGGCCCAGGCCAACTACGTCACCGAATTCGACACGGGCGACGCGGTCGAAGCCGCCATCAACGGCATGCTCGCCTCGCTCGATCCGCATTCCAGCTATCTCGACCCCGAAGACTTCAAGGACATGCAGACGACGACCTCCGGCGAGTACGGCGGTCTCGGCATCGAGGTCACCGGCCAGGACGGCTTCGTGAAAGTCGTCTCCCCGATGGACGGCACGCCCGCCTTCCGCGCCGGCATCAAGTCCGGCGACTTCCTCACCGCCATCAACGGCAAGTCCATCGTCGGCCTGCCGCTCAACGACGCGGTCAAGCAGATGCGCGGCCAGGTCGGCGCGCCGATCACCGTCACCATCGTGCGCGAGAACGTGGAGCCGTTCGACGTCACGATCACCCGCGAAGTGATCCGCCCCGAAGTCGTGAAGGTGAAAGCCATCGACGACGTGGGCTACATCCGCATCACCACCTTCAACGAGCAGACCGTGAAGGCGCTAGACCGCGCCATCGAAACCGTGCGCAAGGATACGCGCGGCATGAAGGGCCTCGTGCTCGACCTGCGCGACAACCCCGGCGGCCTGCTCGAAGCATCCATCGAAGTCTCCTCGCGCTTCCTCAATGGCGGCGAGATCGTCTCGACGCGCGGCCGCCGCGCCAACGACTCCAGGCGCTATAACGGCGTCCGCGCCACGCGCTTCCCGGACAACCTGCCCATCGTGGTCCTCGTCAATGGCGGCTCGGCTTCCGCCGCAGAGATCGTCGCCGGCGCACTGCAGGACCGCGACCGCGCCGTCGTCCTCGGCCTCACCTCGTTCGGCAAGGGCTCGGTGCAGACCGTGCTGCCGCTCGGCGAAGGCAAGGGCGCGATGCGCCTCACCACCTCGCGCTACTTCACGCCGTCGGGCCGCTCCATCCAGGGCGCCGGCATCTCCCCGGACTATGAGGTCGGCCCCGTCTACCTCACGCCCGAAGACGTCGCCGCCATGAACACCCGCGCCCAGCGCTTCAGCGAGGCCAGCCTGCCCAACGCGCTGGAAAACGACCAGGGCGCCGAACGCGCCCCGCCGCACGCCCCCGCCGACATGCCCCCCGCCGACTACAAGGGCGAGGACTACCAGCTCGACCAGGCCGTCGCCCTCATCCGCGCCGGCAAGGCCGTCCCCGGCACAAGCAACGCCGTCGCCCAGGCCCCGGCCACACCGGCAGCGCCGGCAACGCCGTAAGGCTGACGACATACAAAACAGCGAAGGCCTGCTCCTCGGAGCGGGCCTTTTCTTTTCCAATCCCAGCGACAACACCCCAGCCAACCACAAACGACCGCAAGCGCTGAAACAGACCCCCACCTGTCCGCCCCCTAAACGGGGCGGGCCCCTGGGGCCGTCGCCGACCTTCGCTGTTGGGTAAGTTGGTGCAGCAAGGTTCCGCCCCGTTTAGGGGGCGGACAGGTGGGGGTCTCTATCGTCGGGCCGACTTCCCCCCATTTTCCCCCGCCTTTACAGCCCCTTTACCGCACCTCCAGCCCCCTTTATTTCCGCCTTCTTAACGATCGGGGCCCAAGAGTCCGCTGTTGGCGGGATACAAGAGAGGACCACCATGTCTGCGTCGCGTAACGCTGGCGGATCGGTATTTCGGACAGGTCTCAGCCACGTCGCGCTGAGCCTTGCCACCTTCGGCACGCTGGGCGTCGGCGTGTTCGGCGCCGCCCTGCTGTTCGGCAGCGAGGAGGCCGGCGGCCCCCGCGTCGAACTCGCCCTCTACTCCGACCAGAACGGCCCGCCGCCGCCGCTGAAGAACCGCCTCGGCATCGAAGCGCTCGATGGCCACAGCGTCTCCGCCACGCCCAGCCTCGGCATCGAATACGAAGAACTCAGCGACTCCGCCCGCGCCACCGAGGGCGGCCCCGTCACGATCACCGTCACCGAGATTTCCTCCAACGCCGGCGCCGCCGCCATCGGCCTGCCCCGCGCGCCCATCGCCGGCTTCATCGAGCGCACCAGCGCCGGCGACCTGCCGAAGATCGGCGCCGACGGCCGCACGCCCGCGCAGGCCTATGCCCGCCCCTTCGCCGCCGCCAGCGGCGCGCCCAGGATCGCCCTCATCGTCGGCGGCCTCGGCATGACGCAGAAGCACACCAACGCCGCCATCGAGGAATTGCCGCCCGAAGTCACGCTGTCCTTCGTGCCGTATGCGCCGAACCTGCAGATGTGGATCAACAAGGCGCGCGCCGCCGGCCACGAAGTCCTGCTCGAACTTCCGATGGAAGCCTACGACTATCCCAATGTCGACACCGGCCCGCTCACGCTCGTCACCACGGCGAAGGCCGAAGAGAATGTCCGCCGCCTCTCCGTGTTGCTCGGCAAGGCCAGCGGCTATTTCGGCGTCACCAACTATCAGGGCGCCAAGTTCGCCACCGACGCCGCCGCCGCCGGCCCGGTGATGAATGCGCTCAAGGATCGCGGCCTCGTCTTCGTTCACGATGGCGGCGCCGCCCGCTCCGCCCTGCCGCAGGCCGCCAACCAGACCGGCCTCGACTTCACCGTCGCCGACCGCATCGTCGACGCCGAACTCACCGCCGACTCGATCGACCGCCAGCTCCTCGCCCTCGAAGCGCTCGCCATCCAGAACGGCAGCGCCATCGGCGTCGGCTTCGCCTACCCGGTTACGATCGAACAGTTCCGCCTCTGGTCCGAGGGCCTCAAGGCGAAAGGCTACCAGCTCGCGCCCGCCTCCGCTGCTGCGGGCGTTCAGGCCCGGCCGTGAGCGGGAACGCACCGGCGGCCGATCCCCACCAGGGCGGCCGCGACCCGTCGCTCTATCGCCCGAATGTCGGCCTCGCGGTCTTCTCGCGCAAAGGCCATGTCTGGCTCGGCCGCCGCGTCGGCCTGCGCAAGGACGATGTCCGCTACGCCTGGCAAATGCCCCAGGGCGGCATCGACCGCGGCGAAACCCCGGCTGAAGCAGCGCTGCGCGAACTCGGCGAGGAAACCGGCCTCGACCCGCACCAGGTCGAACTCCTCGAAGAGCTTGAGACCTGGCTGTTCTACGACTTCCCGCCCACCCTGAAGGCGCGCCTCACCGGGCCCTATTTCGGCCAGCGCCAGAAATGGTTCGCCTACCGCTTCCTCGGCTCCGACACCGACTTCCGCCTCGACAGACACACCGTCGAATTCGACGCCTGGAAATGGGCCGGCCTGGCCGAAACCCCCGGTCTCGTCATCCCGTTCAAATCCGCCGTCTATGTCGAAGTCGCAAAGCACTTCGCAAAATGGACGGCGCCGGCCTGATCGCTGATCGCCAGCAACATCCATCCCTGTCATTCTGGACGCACCGAAGGCGCGAGCCGGAACCCAGGGGCCACACGCACCACGCACGCGCCTCTTGATGCCTCACGGCGAGCCTCTCGAAGGCCTCATCCTGAGCCTGTCGAAGGACGAGGCCGTGCTCACCGCCCTCGCCTGCGCCCCGCCGCGCCTCGTCCTTCGACAGGCTCAGGATGAGGCGCTCAAGCTGACGCCGATGACGAACCTGGCGCCCTACCTCGGCAGATAATCCAGCCGCACCACAGGCGGCATCCCCTCGCGCGCGGGATACTCCATCACGTCCACGAACTGCCCGTCGCGCGAGCGCAGCCGCGTCCACTGGACATCGGCGCCCATCACCTGCGTGGAGTCCACCACATAGCCCTCGGGCGACGCCATCAGTTGCGCCTGGGTCTTCGCAGCCGTCGCCCCCGGAATCGCATGCAGCACGGCTGCGCCACACCGCATCGGCGCAACGCCATAGCCGATCAGGAACAGCTCGCCATCGGACGCCGGCGCGCGCCACACCCGCGCATCGCCCGGCATCGCGCGCATGAGATCGGCCGGCGGCGCCTGCGGCTCGCCCATCCCGCGCGCATCCGCCACCGCAACAAGATCGCTGCCATCGCTGCGCCCGCAGACCGACACCAGCAGCTTCGACACAGCCACCGGCGCATACTCCCGCGGCGCGCCGCTCAGGAAGATCGGCGCAGGCCCAGCCGCAACCGGCGGAACAACACCCGCATCGGCAGCAGACGCCGCAGGCGCAGCCACAGGCGGCTCGGCCGGCGCCCGCGAATCCCGTTCCATCACGCGCTTCAGCGTCATCTGCCCAAGCGGCCGCTCGCCCCCCTCCTGCGCATGCGCCAAAGGCGCAGCCGCCATCGCACAGGCAGCGGCCAGCAGGAGTCCACCTACAATGCGGATATTCATCGCCCCCATCCCCTTCGACATGTCGAACAGCACCCACAGCCACTCTACGCCTGTTCGGCGCTCGCCTGAAGGGGGATTCGGTCGATAGATCGGAAACGGGCGTCAGGCGTACAAAACTACTTCAGCGCAGCCTTCAGCGCCTCAAGATAGGCCAGCCGCTCGGCCGCGCGCGTCTTGCGGGCTTCGTCGCCCGGATCGGTCGCATCCGAGCGCACCCTGGCGATCTCGCCATCCAGCGCCGCCGCATCCACGTCCGAGAGGCGCACAGCCTCTTCGGCGAGGATCGTCAGGCCGGCCGGCGTCACGTCGGCAAAGCCGCCGCGCACGAAAACCGGCGTCACGCCCGAAGCTTCATGGATGCGCACAACGCCCGGCTTCAGCACGGTCATAAACGGCGCATGTTGCGGCAGAACGCCGAACTCGCCCTCGACGCCCGGCGCATCGACCTGTTTCACGTCACCGGAAAACAGCTCGCGCTCAGGCGAAACCAGCGAAAAGCTAAGCGTATCGGCCATGGCAGTCCCTTTGTACCGGGCGACGGTCTACCAGTCCTGAAACCCCTGTAAAGGCGGCAGTTTGGCTATCGCGATCTTAGCGTAACCACCGCGATTTCAGGGGGTTGGCCAAAGCGCGCCGGCAATACCGAAACGCCCACCCCGCCGCTCACGTAAAGCCTGCGCCCGCGTTCCTCATAAAGTCCGCACGGCCAGCGCCGCGCCCCTTCCGACACCGCAATCGGCCGTCCCAGAATCGGCAGGTTCATCTGCCCGCAATGGCTATGCCCCGCCAGCGTCAGCGCCACCCGGTCCGGCGCCACCGCAAACGCATCCGGCCAGTGGCTCATCACGATGACGGGCTCACCATCAGGAACCGCCGGGCTCTCGTCCTGCGCGCCCAGCGTCACGCTGTAGGATGGCTGCGCGCGCTCCGAGTCATAATCCGCCAGCCCGCCGACCCAGAACGCCCCGCCCTCGCGCGCGATCCGCACCCGGCCATTCTCCATCACATTGACGGCCGCCAGCCGCAGCTGCGCCTCCACGGTCGGACCGTCATACCACCAGTCATGGTTGCCCAGCACGGCATGCACGCCCAGCGGCGCCCGCAGCTGCGAGAACACCGCGAGCCCCTCGGCAATCTCCCGCCGCTCGCCCTCGCCGCGCTCGGCGATGCTCTTGCTGCCGCCCACGAAGTCACCCAGCAGAACCACGATGTCCGGCTGCTCCGCATTCATCGTCTCGACGATGCGCTGCAGCCGCGCCGCGCCCATGTGCGGCCCGTCCGTATGCGTGTCCGAGATCACCCCGATGCGCAGCGGCGCCCCGCTCCACGCAATGCTCGTCGCCTCGACCCGCCGCACCACCAGCTGCTGCGGCTCCCACAGCACCGCCCAGATCCCGAGAAACCACGCGCAGCTCACCACGCCGATCGCCGGCCACCCGATCCATCCCGGCCAGCGCCCGCGCTTCAGCCCGCGCCACAGCACAAACCCCAGCAGCAGCGGCCACGCAATCGCGCCCACCCAGGCCAGCACGAGAATGATATCGCCCATGCGCCCCTATCGCACCACGAAGACCGTGGCGGTCACCACGCTGAACCGCGACTGATGCCCCGGCGCACCCGGCTCCGCGCCCACCAGCTGCACGCTCACGCGCGTGCCGCCCTGCGCGCCTACCAGCGTCTGCGTAAAGCCATCGCCCTTGCCCGCCAGCGCCTCGAAGCCTGCGCCGTCCAGCGCCTGCATCGCGCCCATGATCGTCGGCAGCGACGGCGGCCCATAGACCGACACCACACACCGCCCCGCCTTCTCGCGCACTGTCACCACGCCCCGCGCATCGGCGACGTCCCACACCGTCTCATCCGCCTCGGCGCCAGCCTGCCTGCGCGTCACGGCATCCTGCGTCGGCGACACCTTGCCATCGCGCGCCACGCCCAGCGAACTGACCCCCGCCCCCGCCACCGCCGGCACGCACACCTGCGCCACCGCCCGCGAAAACGCCGCCCCCGCCTCCTCCGGCGAAAGCTCCGCCGATATGGCCGTCCGCTGCGCCTGCGCCGGCAGCGTCGCCAGCATCACCGCTGCAATCGCAAGAGCTCTCATGCGCACCCTCCCGAGGATCGCCCCAGCCTAACCGCGGCAATCCAAGCCCGCCAGCGCTGCTCACAGCGCCCCTCCCACCGATGTCATTCCGGACGCGCCGAAGGCGCGAGCCGGAACCCAGGAGCCACAAGCACCGGCCCCCGCAGCTCCTGGGTTCCGGCTCGCACGCTCACGCGTGCGTCCGGAATGACACCATGGAAATTCGAGATCAGGTGCACCCCCCAAAACGAAAACAGGCGCGGATCGCTCCGCGCCTGCCCGTAACTCAAACCGATCGAAAAGATCAGGCCGCTTCGGCAGCCATCTTCTGCGCCTTGGCGATCACGTCGTCGATCTTGCCGCACATCAGGAACGCCTGTTCCGGGATGTCGTCGTGCTTGCCGTCGAGGATTTCCTTGAAGCCCGTGACCGTGTCCTTCACGTCCACGAACTGGCCCGGCAGGTTGGTGAACTGGGCGGCCACGAAGAAGGGCTGCGACAGGAAGCGCTCGATCTTGCGGGCGCGCGCCACGACCAGTTTGTCTTCTTCCGACAGCTCGTCCATGCCGAGAATGGCGATGATGTCCTGCAGCGACTTGTACTTCTGCAGGATCTCCTGAACACCGCGGGCGACGTCATAGTGCTCCTGGCCGACAACGTTCGGATCCAGAATGCGCGACGACGAGTCGAGCGGGTCGACGGCCGGGTAGATGCCTTTTTCCGAGATCGCGCGGTTGAGAACGGTCTGGGCGTCCAGGTGGGCGAACGATGCGGCCGGGGCCGGGTCGGTCAGGTCGTCGGCGGGCACGTAGATGGCCTGCACCGAGGTGATCGAGCCCTTGGTCGTCGAGGTGATGCGCTCCTGCAGCGCGCCCATGTCGGTCGCGAGCGTCGGCTGGTAACCCACCGCCGACGGGATACGGCCGAGCAGCGCCGACATTTCCGAACCCGCCTGCGTGAAGCGGAAGATGTTGTCGACGAAGAAGAGAATGTCCTTGCCCTGGTCGCGGAAGTTTTCCGCGATCGTGAGGCCGGTCAGAGCGACGCGGGCGCGCGCGCCCGGCGGCTCGTTCATCTGGCCGAACACCAGCGAGCAGCGCGAGGAGCCGCCGCCGCCAGCCTGGTTCACGCCCGACTCGACCATCTCGTGATAGAGGTCGTTGCCTTCGCGCGTACGTTCACCCACGCCGGCGAACACGGAGTAGCCGCCATAAGCCTTCGCGATGTTGTTGATCAGTTCCTGAATGAGAACGGTCTTGCCGACGCCGGCGCCGCCGAACAGGCCGATCTTGCCGCCCTTGGCGTACGGGCACAGCAGGTCGACGACCTTGATGCCCGTCGGCAGGATTTCCGGCACCGGCTTCTGGTCGACGAAGTCGGGAGCAGGCTGGTGGATGCCGCGCGTGACCGTGCGGTCAACCGGGCCGGCTTCGTCGATCGGCTCGCCGATGACGTTGAGAATGCGGCCGAGCGTGGCTTCGCCAACCGGAACCTGGATCGAGTTGCCCGTGTCTTTCACTTCGTGGCCGCGCGTGAGGCCTTCGGTCGAGTCCATCGCGATAGTGCGCACGGCGTTCTCGCCAAGGTGCTGCGCCACTTCGAGCACGAGGCGCGTGC
>CAZGWV010000051.1:20593-26030 GCA_964529555.1 uncultured Rhizobium sp. | reverse complement strand
AGCTTCAGCGCTCCACCTAGCAAACCGTGGCGTTGAGCCGGCTACCGCTCCGGCACGGGATAGTCCGGCGATTTGTAGATGCCCATCGAGGGCAGGCCGAGCTTGTATTCGATGTGGCAGGCCTCGCATGACGCCACCAGTCGGTCGCCGGCCGTATTCAGCAGCGCCACATTGCGGGCCTTCGCCGCCGCCAGCGCGTCCATGCCGGCCGCGCTCATCTCGTCGGCCATCCTGATCCAGTCGGCGTCGGCCACCCATGTTGCGTCGTTGGGGCCGGTTCCGGCGAGCTGGATCAGCTTGCCGCCCACCGCCATCTGGTAGGCGTGGTGTTCCGCATCGCGCCAGCCTGCGTCCGTCGTCGGCGGCTCGTAGGCGTCGAGCCACAACGGCTCGGAGGCGTGATCGACCAGCGCGACCATCACGGCGTTGAGACTGACGGGGAGCGTCACGGGCCGGGGCGTTGCGGCGGCCTCTGCGGCGGGGGCTTCTGCGGCGGGCGTTGGCGCCGGGGGCGCGCAGGCCGTGGCCAGACCGAGCAGGCTTGCCGATACCAGAAACATTCCCGCACGCATCGATACGCCTCCCTCTCTGCTGTCGGCGGAAAGGCTGCGCCGCATGGAGCCCGGCGCGATTGATGCGGGTCAAACGCGCGGAATTAAGGGGACGCCGGCAGCATCAGGACGACATCTGGATCGGCTGTGCGCGCGGCGGCACATGCATCCGCCCGCCCAGCCGTGTGCCGCTCAGCGAGCGGCAGAAGCCTGCGTCGTAGAGGCCCGCGCCGGCGAGGAAGCGGACGGCGCGGGCTTCGAGATCCTTGGCGCGTTCGGCTTCCGCCGTGTCGCGCACGCGCACGTCGCGGATCGCGGCGAGCAGTTGCGCCATCGCGCCGGCGGAGGAGACGGCTTCGACATGGGCGAGGCGGCCGCGCGCTTCGTCGGCGGCGAGGAGGAGTTCTTCGGAGATCGCTTCGAGCTGTTTCATCAGTTCGGGCGAGCCGGCCAGCTGCGCTTCCTCATGCAGGCGCGCGACGTGGTCGGCGAAGCCTTCCAGTCGGACAATGGCGGCGGCGCAGGCTGCGGCGGGGCAGAAGTCGATCGGATCGAGGGGGGCGGCCGCAATCGTCTCGGGGCCGGTCGCTTCGGGCAACGGCATGCTGGTCATGGGCGCGTCCTCCTTCGCCTGCAGCCTGGAGCATCTTTTAGCAGCTCCGGGCGGCTTGTGGCGACTGTTGGCGGCCAATGGTTAACAAAGTCTTAAATGGCGGCGTCCGGCGCCTGTGAAGGCCCGGTTCCGAAGGGTTCGGTTGTGGATGAACGCGCCGTTCCGGCTCAGCCGGGCAGCTTGCCCGACTTCCAGAGCTCCTGAAGGTGCTGGAGGATGATGTTCCGGGCAACTTCAGCGCGATTGGAGCCGTATAGACCAGAATCAACCAGTATTTCAAGGCGCTCGGCCGCCTTCTCGGGCAGCACGACGGTGAAGGGCTTGGTCCCCTGGGTGGCGGGCGGCTTGGCCATACATTGTCATTGCAATGCCTTGGCAATGTCTGCAAGGTGATTCTCGCTACAGGCGTCGGGGGGCTCCCGACAGCTGCCGATGGAATCACAGATGTCAAAGACAGCAAATCGCCAGCCGCTCACCGTCCGGCTCGATCCTGAGTCGAAGAAGCTGTTCGCGGAAGAGGCCGAGAAGTGCGGGCTCGAGCCCGGCGTCGCCGCGCGCCAGATCCTCGAACTCTATGTCCAGCGCCTGCGCGAAAGCGGCGACTATATCCAGACGCTGGCGGACTTCTCCCAGGCGATGAAACCGAAGACGGTCTGACAGGCAAACCCCGCTTTCCACTGACGCCGTGAGCCACTAGGTAAGCCGCTCTCCGCGGAGCCTGGCCCATGAAACTCATCGACTCGATCTCCTTTCCCGGCTCGAAGCTGGGCGGGGGCATGAAGACCGGCACGGGGGACGATCGCTATGCGTTCGATGAAGCGGCTGGGTGGGCCTGCGTGATCGATGGCGCGACGGATGTCGGCCCCGTGCGGATTTTCTCTGCGGCGGAGTCCGATGCTGCGCGCTTCGCCGAAATCTTCGCCGCCGAGATCGTGAAGGGCCCCGCCGACCCGCGCGAGATTCCGCAGGCATGGTTTGCGCGCCTGCTGCCGCGCATCCGCGCCGCAGTCGAGCGCGAGGTGAAAATCCCCCTGAAGGACGCGCCGCTGTCGAGTTATCCGACTGCTGCAGCCACATGGGTGCGCGTGCGCAAGGGCAGGCTGGAGGGGGCGACGCTGGGCGATTCCATCGCCATCGTGAAATCGCCGGACGGCGCTGTCAGCGTGTTCGGCGAGGCCGGCAAGGCGTCCGACGAGCAGGGGCGTGCGAAGACGGTGATGGCGATGGCGCCGGAAGACCGGCTGAAATGGCTGCGGGACGTGCGCGCGATCCACAATACGGCCAAGGGCTATTGGGTGTTCGGCGTGCAGCCCGAAGCAGCGAGCCGCATCGTCTATCAGGACGCATCCGCGCCGCCGGGAACGAAAGTGCTGGCGATGACGGATGGCTTCTATCGTCTGGTGTCGCCTTACGGGCGCTACACGGATGAAGGGCTGATCGATGCGGTGGCCGCGCGGGGGCTCGGCCCCCTGATGCGCGAGCTGCGCGACATGGAAGCCTCGCCCGAGGACGACGCGAAGATCGGGCGCTTCAAGACGTCGGACGATGCAACGGCGCTGCTGCTGGAGGTGTAGAGCAGGGGCGCCCGGCTCCTCGTGGTTCGCCCTTCGAGACGCCGCCTGCGGCGGCTCCTCGGGGTGAGGGGACGTTCGCCAGACTTCGTCAGGCGACCTGCTCACCATGAGGGTCCTCTCTCTTGCGGTGTAGCTTGAGCCCTCATGGTGAGCAGTCGCGATGCGTCAGCATCGTTACGTCCGTCGAACCACGAGGGCGGGGACGGGTGCAGCTTCAGCCGTCCTTCGCCACGCGCGCATAGAAGGCCAGCGAGTCGCGGACGAAGGCTTCGCGCGTGAAGGTTGCTTCGTGGGCGGCGCGGCCCCCTGCGACGAGCCTGCCCGCGAGGCCCGGCTCCGCGATGACGCGACGCATGGCGTTGGCGAGGGCGGCGGCGTCGTTGCGCGGGACCAGCAGGCCGTTGACGCCATCGACCACATAGGCGGCCGGGCCGACTGCATCGGCGGCGACCAGAGGCTTGCCGGCCGCCCACGCATCCACCGTCACCGTGCCGAACGGCTCATAGCGGGAAGGGAAGGCGACCAGCGTTGAAGCGGCCAGCAGCGCGCCGCGATCATTGCGCCAGCCGAGGAAGCGCACGCGATCGTCGAGCCCCAGCCGCGTGCAATGCGCCTTCAACTCCGCTTCGAGCGGCCCCTCGCCCGCGATCCAGACATAGAGGCCCGGAACCCCGGCGGTTGCATCGAGCAGCGTGTCGATCCCCTTCTTCCCGTGCAGCCGCGCCAGCGCCAGCGCGACGGGCGCATCGGCGGGCGTATTCAGCGCGGCGCGATCCGCCGGCGCGTCGCCGGTGAAGTCGGCATAGGTGTGGATGATGGCCGAGCGGTTCTCCGGTACGCCCTGTTCGCGGATATGGCGCAGCAGGTCCTTCGTCAGGCCGACATGCCAGTCGCAATTCGTGAACCGCGCCAGCTTGTAGTAGCCGCCATACCACGCAATCGACCGCGCGCGGAACGAGGCTGGCGCGAACTCGCCGGCGCGGCCCATCCAGTATTCGGCGGCGTCCGGCCTGAACTCGCGGATCAGCTTCGCGATCGTGGCGCGCGTCGGGAACGGCCAGAGCTTGTTGAAGCCCGCCGTCTCGACGCGGATGCCCTTGTCGCGGAAGCTCTGCAGGCGGAAGGCGTTGTCCGGCCGCGTCACCACGGCCTGCGCCACGCCCGCGTCGGCGAGCGCCAGGACGCTTTCGAGCATGATGTTCTCGGCGCCCCCTTCTCGGGCCCCGGCCATGACATGAAGCACGCGCATAGAAAGGGTCCGGCGGATAGGTCCGGCTGGATAGCGGCTTAAGGCGGGCAGGGCAAACGTCGGCGGCCAGGCGCGTGCTGGCGTCGCGGGGCGGCGCGGAGGCCCATGAATCAAGGAAAATCACGGCTAGCCGGGCCGCAAACAACGGTTGTTTTGAAGACACATCCCGCGTAGTTTCCGCGCGCTTTTCGGAGACATGGATGCCCTATCGCCTGTTCGGCGCCGAGACCTCGGCCTATTCGACCAAGATGCGGTCGTACCTCACCTACAAGTCGTTTGCGTTCGACTGGGTCCCGCGCACGCAGGAAACCGAGAGCGAGCTGAAGCGCCTCTCGCGCTTTGCGACGCTGCCGGTGCTGGTGACCGAGTCCGGCTATGCGGTGCACGACACGACGCCGCTGATCGAAGCGCTGGAGGCCGACCGGCCCGAGCCTTCGGCGACCCCGGCCGATCCCGCGCTCGCCTTTCTTGCCTGTGTGCTGGAGGAGTATGGCGATTCGTGGCTCGCCAAGGCCGTGTTCCACTATCGCTGGTCGCGCAAGAAGGACCAGAAGATCGCGGCCCAGCGCGCGCTCGACGAATATTACGTCACGACGCCGCCGGACGACCGCAAGGCCAGCGAAGACCTCGCCATCGAGACGATGACGTCGCAGCTGAAGCTGATGCAGGTCGACGGCGATTTCGGCGACATCGTCGAGAAGTCGTTCAAGAAATTCGTCAGGCTGCTCGACGATCACCTGCGCAAGCATCTCTTCATCTTCGGCGACCGCCCCTCGATCGCGGACTTCGCCATCGCGGGCCAGCTGATCCAGATGATGAAGGACCCGACGCCGGCCAAGATCATCGAGAAGGATGGCGCGTTCGTCGCCAAGTGGTGCGAGTTTATGACGGCGCCGACGGCGTCCGGGCCGTTCGCGGCGTTCGACGATCTCAAGGAAACGCTGGCGCCGATCTTCGCCGACGATCTGGCGGCGTTCTTCCTGCCGTGGGCTGCGGAAAATCTCGAAAGCTCGCTTGCCGGCGCCGAGACGTTCTCGCTCGCCATCGGCAAGGAGCCGATCGCGCTGTCACCGCTGCGCTCGGCCGCGCGCTCGTTCCGCGAGCTTCGCCGGAAGTTCGTCACCGGCCAGACGGTCGAGGCGCTGAAGGCGTTCACCGACGAAACAGGGGCCACCGCCTTCCTGCTGCGCCCGCAGCGCCAGGAGCAGCCGCAGCCTGCATCCGCCGCGCGCGAGGAAACCAGCGAGGCCGATGCGGACGCCGCTGAAACGGTCAACGCTGAAGCAGCTCCCACCGAAGGCGAGGAAGGCGAAGGCGCGGGCCGTCGCCGCCGCCGGCGGCGCGGAGGCCGCGGCCGTGGTGAAGTCGCCGCCGCCAATGACGATGCGGCCGCTGCGGGCGAAGAGTCCTCGAACGATTCTTCCGGGCCTTCTGGCGAGGTTTCTGGCGA
>CAZGWV010000051.1:13712-20493 GCA_964529555.1 uncultured Rhizobium sp. | reverse complement strand
GGCGACGCGCCTGCCGGCGAAGATCGCATCTGACATCCGGGCGGAGCGCGGCGCATGGGACAGCTCGACCAGCTTCTGTCGGCGCCGGCATCGCTCATCATTCTGGCGCTGAATATCGGCCTGTCCTTCACCGCGCTGCAGAACGCTTCGCTGATGGACAGGATGATCTTCGACGTAGGGCGCATCCGCCGCCACAGGGAATGGTACAGGTGGGTTTCGTCGGGCTTCGTCCACGCCGATCCGTTCCACCTGTTCATCAACATGATAACGCTGTTTGCGTTCGGCCCGACGCTGGAAGCGTCGCTGGGCACGAGTGCGTTTCTCGGAATCTATTTCGGCGCCTTGCTCGGAGGGTCGGCCTGGACCTGGATGGAGCATTTCCGCGATGCGAACTATCGCGCAGTGGGCGCATCCGGCGCGATTTCGGGGCTCGTCTCGGCATATGCCATGTTCGCTCCGCTCGCGATGCTGATCTTCCCGCCCGTGCCGGTGATCGTCTACGCGCTGGGGTTCATCATCTGGTCCGGCTGGGCCGCCTCCAGCCAGGTCCGCGACGGGATCGGCCATGCGGCCCACCTTGGCGGCGCGCTTGCCGGTGTCGCCATCGTCTGCATCTGGTGGCCGCTGGCGCCGCAATTCATGCTCGACCAGATCGTGGGGGCGATGCGCGGTTTGTGACGCGCACGATCGCGCTGGAAACAACCGCCGCCGCGCAGTGCGAAAAGAAAACCTGACGCGACCTCCAGCTCGCACAAACGAAAAGCGGCGCGCTCCGGCATGGGGCGCGCCGCCTCCGTAGGCAGGATCCAGGGTCAGGCCCGTCAGGGGGAGGGACGAGGGGGGACCCGGCTCACTGCCGGTCGTTCAGTTTGCCTTTCTTCAGGCCGCCGAAACCTTCCTGCGGCCTTCGATGATGTTGCCTTGCGTCGTATCGGCGCCGATCGCGATCTTGCGGGGCTTCATGGCCTCGGGAAGTTCGCGGCGGAGTTCGATACGGAGCAGGCCGTTCTTCAGGTGTGCGCCCGACACGACGACATGGTCCGCGAGCTGGAAGCGGCGGATGAAGCCGCGTTCGGCAATGCCGCGATGCAGGAATTTGCGGTTCTCTGTTCCGCCATCCTTCTTGCCGACGACGACAAGCTGGCCTTCCTTCACTTCGAGATCGAGGTCATCCTCGCCGAAGCCGGCGACCGCGAGTTCGATCGCATAGCCGTTCTCGTCTTCGATGGACTGCTCGATATTGTAGGGCGGATATCCCTGCGCGCCGTCGAGGCGCTGTGCGGTGTCGATCAGGCTGGCCAGGCGGTCAAAGCCGACGACGGTGCGGTACAGGGGAGAAAAATCGAAAGTGCTCATGTCTGTCCTCGTTCAAGCAACAGGCGGGCGCAGCGGCGCACGCGGGGTTGACGTTCCAAGGCCGTTCGCGGCGCCACCCGATGGTCTGCGCCCCGGCCTCCAAGGCCTGCATGTGCAGCGCCTCGCCATTCGAGTTGGGAATGCATCCCCCGATGGTCAAGTGACGCCAGATGGATAAAGTCGTCCCCGGCGCGCGGGGCGCCGGTTATTGGAAAAGCGACATGAAAACCGCTCATTTGCTGCTGGCCGCCATTCTTTCGGGCCTCGTGGCCGGCTGTGGCGGCGAAACCGCCGCGCCTGCTGCGGACGCGACTGGCGCGCCGGCCCCGGCGGCCGCCAACGCCCCGGCGGGCTCGCTGGAATGGGCGGCCGCAGGCGACTGGCGGCTGCCGAAAGACAAGGCGCGCGATGTCTGGCGCCATCCGGTCGAGACGCTGAATTTCTTCGGGGTGAAGCCGTCCGACACCGTGGTGGAAATCGCGCCCGGCGGCGGCTGGTACACCGCGATTCTCGGCCCGTGGCTGAAGCAGGGCGGCGGCAAGCTCTATGCGGCGCACCTCGATCCGGCTTCATCCGACTATGCGCGCGGGAATGTCGACGCCTATACCGCCGTCTACCTCGCCAAGCCCGACGTCTATGGCGACATCACGCTCACTGTCGCCTCGCCCACCAGCGCGAGCATGGCGCCGGACGGGTCGGCCGATGCGGTGGTGACCTTCCGCAACATCCACAACTGGATGTCGGGCGGTTTCGCCGACAAGATTTTCGCCGACGCCTTCCGCGCGCTGAAGCCGGGCGGCGTGCTGGGCGTGGTCGAACACCGCCTGCCGTCGACGACCGATCAGGACCCGCGCGCGGGCAGCGGCTATGTTCTCGAAAGCTATGTCGTCGGGGTCGCGGAAAAGGCCGGCTTCGTCATGGAGGAAAGCTCCGAGATCAACGCCAACCCGAAGGATACGGCGCGCCAGCCGGTGTGGATGCTGCCGCCCAATCTCAGCGCGCCGGCGCCGGATTCGCCTGAGGCGGAGGGTTATGACCGGGCAACCTACGAAGCCATCGGCGAAAGCGACCGCATGACGCTTCGCTTCCGCAAACCTGCTGCTGCCGCGCCCGCGCCGCAATGAGCGCCAGGGAACGCACCATAGCGCTCGCGGACGGCGCGACCGTCTCGGCGCTGTGGCAGAAGCCGAAGGATGCGAAGGCGGTGCTCGTGCTGGCGCATGGCGCCGGCGCGGGCATGACGCACAAGCATATGGCGGCGACGGCGGACGGGCTTGAAGCACGCGGCATTGCGGTGCTGCGGTATAACTTCGCCTATATGGAAAAGGGCTCGAAGCGGCCCGACAATCCGCCTGTCGCGCACGCAGTCGTCCGGGCGGCTGTGGTCCATGCGGCGAAGCTTGCCGGAGGCCTGCCGCTGTTTGCGGGCGGACGCTCGTTCGGCGCGCGGATGACGTCGCAGGCGCAGGCGATCGAGCCGCTGCCCGGCGTTGCGGGCCTCGTCTTCTTCGCCTGGCCGCTGCATCCGCCGGGAAAGGCAGGTGTCGAACGCGCCGAGCATCTGGCTTCGGTAAAGACGCCGATGCTGTTCCTGCAGGGATCGAAGGACGAGTTCGCCGAGACGCCGCTGCTGCAAGCGACGGTGAAGTCATTGGGCAGGCGCGCGAAGCTTCATCTCGTCGAGCATGCCGACCACTCCTTCCATGTGCCGGCAAAGTCCGGGCGCAAGGATGCGGAGGTGATGGACGAAATTCTCGACGCAGCCGTGAAGTGGATGGCGGCGCAGACGCAAGCCTGAAGGCAAACTGCCCGCACCTTGCGATGCGGGCAGTTCGGAGTCGCTGGAGCGAAACCGCTACTTGATCTTGATAACCGCGGCGCCTTGCGGGCTGGTCACTTCAAAAGAGTCGCCGGATTTCTTGCCTGCTGGATAGGCGAGGCATTCTTCGGCCGGGTTGAAGTTCGAGGTCGTGCACAGCTTGTCGCCGTCGATGCGCCACTTGCCTTCGAAGCCGACATCCGCGCCGTCCATCGTGACGCCCAGCGAGCCGTCGGGGTTGTAGGTCACGTCGAACGCCATGCCCCCAGCTTCCATGACAATGCCCTTGGTCGTGACTTCCTGAAGGGTGGTCGTGTCCTGCGCGAAAGCAGGGGCGGCGGCGAGAAGCGCGGTGGTGGTTGCGATGATGCGTTTCATGTCTGTCGCCTACTTCTTGATCGTGACGGTGATTGCGCCGAGGGCCGGGTGATCGACCTTGAAGCTGTCGCCGGGAACTTTGCCCGAGGGATAGGTCACGCAGCTCGAACCCATCTGCGATTCGGTGCAGAGATTGTCGCCGTCGACTTTCCATGTACCGCCGACTTCCTGGCCCATGACCGACGCCGTGTAGCTGCCGTCGGCCTTGTATGTCATGTCGAGGTCGAACTCCTGGCCTTGCATGTTGGCCTGCACAACCGAGCCGTTGGCGATGACGTGCTTCAGCGTGTCGTTATCTTCGGCAAATGCCGGCGCGGCCAGCCCCAGCGCGATCGCGCCGATCAGGATCCTGTTTTTCATAGGGAGGTTTCCGTCCTTGTTTTCGCCGCGCGGCCAACCCCGCACGGCGATGGAAACCTACCAGTTCCCGCTCGTGCTGCAACTGTGCGCAGCGGTGGATGCTGTCATTACACGCGCGTCAGATACCTCACGCAGCGGCGTCAGGCGGCATCCGTCTTCCGGGTGAGTTCGAGCAGGCGCGTCGCGGGCCAGACTTCGGCCGACGTCAGCTTGTCCCGCATCGGCCAGATGCGCGGCGAGCAGATGAAGCTCACGCCCTGCTGGACGAAATGCATCGCCTGTTCGGGCAGGAGGTCGCCCTCCACGCCGACAAGGACGCCATGATTGCGCGCCTGCTCCACCGCAGCGCCGACACGGGTGTGGATTTCGGCGCGGGTCGAGGCGTGGTCGAGGCCGCGGAAGGGGATGGTGAAGCCGATGGCTGTCGGCGCCAGCTTGAGGATCGAGCTGAGGTCGTTTTCCTGCAGACTCAGCCCCAGCGCGATGTTCGGCGCGTGCGGGCGCATCGTGCGCATGATGTCTTCGAGATAGATGCGCGGATAGCCCGGCTCGATGCAGCTGACGCGGAGCAGGCGATAGCGCGCCGTGCGCCGGTCGAACCCCGCCATGGTTTGGACGATGCGCGCCATGCCCTGCTGGCTGTTCAGCGTCGCCACATGCAGCGCCACCCCCACAATGGCGCGGCCGCCATCGGTCCACAACGCCCGCATGGCGATCTCGGAGGCTTTCAGCTTGCGCTCATCCATGTCGGCGTGGCGGATGCTGGCCGGGCCCCAGTCGAGCGGCGCTCCGGTCGCAGCATCGAGCGGCGTCACGAAGAAGGCGGACAGGGCGCCGCCGCGCGCATTCCACAGCGGGGTATAGCCTATCGCCAGCGTGTCGCGCTGCGGCTGGGCTGCATCCGCCTTCTGCATGTTGGCCAGCATGGCGCCGAAAGCGGCGGCGAAATCATCGATGCTCATCGAATGATGCTGTGCGCCGATCTGGATATCGTTGAGGTCGGGCTCGCCGAGGAAGAAGGCGTTGAGCTCGGACGAGATGCGGCGCGCGGCCTGGTCGGCGGCGGCGCCCTTGCAGCTTCCGAACACCAGCAGGAAACCGTCCGCGCCTGCGATCAGGACATCGTCGGACGCGATGCGGCGCGAGATGAAATCGCTGGCGACCTCGCTGACGCGGTCGCGCTTCTCGGCCCAGCGCACGCCATAACGCTTGCGGACATCGGCGATGCCGATGAACTGGAACTGCGCAACGTCCAGCGTGCTGCGTCCGTTCGCAAGCCGGCGTATGCGTTCGGCCAGATTGGGGCCGCCGGAAAATTCAGAGTCTGCGTCCATCCTTGCCATTCGGCAGCCTCCTGCCGTCTCCCCTTGGGGTAAACCCTGCCAAGGACGAGTGGCGGAAGGCTTAAAGGCGCCGCCGCAATCCTTACGATTAACGCGCGGCTAACCATGTTTTCGCAGCGAAAGGCTGACTACTCGGGCGCTTTCACCGTCTCGCCGCCCTTCATCACGAAGACCGGGCGTTCGAGCAGGGTGACGTCGCGGGTGGGATCGCCCATGACGCCGACAAGATCGCCCCATGCGCCCCTCTGCACGACGCCGACCTTGCCCTTCCAGCCGAGCGCGTCGGCGGCGTTGATCGTGGCGGCCTGGATTGCCTGCAGCGGCGTTGCGCCATAGCGCACCATGATCGCGAACTGCCGGGCGTTGTCGCCATGCGGATAGACGCCGCTGTCGGTGCCGTAGACCATCTTCACGCCCGCCTGCAGCGCGCGCCTGAAGCCCTGCCGCTGGACCTCAGCGATCTCGCGGTCCTTGCGCAGATTGTCTTCCATGACGCCGTTCCTTGGCCCCTCGGACTGGGTGTATTCGGTGTTGTAGATGTCCATCGACAGGAACGTGCCCATCTTCCTTGCCGCCGCGATGCCTTCATCGTCGATCAGGCTGGCGTGCTCGATCGTGTCGATGCCGGCGAGGGCCGCGTCGCGGATGCCGGACGCGCCGTGCGCGTGGGCGGCGACCTTGAGACCCCACATATGGGCCTCGTCGGCGATGGCTTTCATTTCGGCGAGCGTGAGCTGCTGCTGGCCCGGCTCGGTGTTGTGCGAGAACACGCCGCCGGTGGCGCAGATCTTGATCACCTCGGCGCCGTATTTGCGGATTTCGCGGACAGTCTTGCGGCCTTCATCCGGGCTGTCCGAATTGTAGGGGTTGTGCGCGTCGAATGACGGGGGGAGGCCGGTGGCGTCGCAATGGCCGCCCGTGGCGCCGAAGGAATAGCCCGCCGGCACGATGCGCGGCCCTTCGATGCGGTCCATCTCGATCGCCTGCTTGAGCGCGACATCGTTCCAGTTGCTCGCCCCGACATTGCGGACAGTGGTGAAGCCGGCTTCCAGCGTCGCCTTCGCATTGGGCACGGCGATCATGCTCCAGAACGTGTCGGTGACCATGAAGCTCGAAAAGCCGCCGAAGGTCGGGTCCATGTCGAGATGGGTGTGCATGTCGATCAGGCCGGGCAGCAGGGTGACGCCGGGCAGGTCGATGATCTCCGCCGCAGACGGAACCTGCGTCGACGCCTGCGGGCCGACTGCGGTGATGACGCCGTCCTGGATCACGATGGCGGGGTCCTCGATCGTCCGGCCCGTGGTCACATCCAGCAGGCGGTCGGCCGTGACATAGACGTTCTGTGCGAACGCCGCCGGGGCCGCCGCCAGCATCAGGCCAACCAGTACGATTGAGCGCATGAAATCCTCCCGCGTGAGCCATCTTGATGCGACGGCTCCAGGTGCGCGTAAAGCTGCCGGACTGGCGGCCATGAGATTTTCGCCGTGGTTGCCGGGAAGACCGGCGGCTGGAGCACCATGAAGGC
>CAZGWV010000051.1:0-13612 GCA_964529555.1 uncultured Rhizobium sp. | reverse complement strand
GGGGGTTTCCTTTCGGGCCGCGAGCGGGTTCAACTGGCCCGATGCAGCTCTGCTCCATCGCATTCACGACCGACAAATTCCCGCCCATCCTGCCCGAGCCCTGCCAGGTCAATGCCGACCTCTATGGCTTCGAGCTGGCGGTGTTCCTGGCGCAGGCGCTCGCCCAACAGGGCGTGGTCAGCTCCTATCCCATGCCCGATGAATGGGGCTGGTTCCTCGAATTCATCTCCGAACATGAACAGGAACTGATGGTGGGGTGCGCCAGCGTGGGCGCCACCCAGGGCTATCCGACCGACTGGCGTGTCTTCGTGCGACAGCGCCGCAAGCCGAGGAAGGGCGGGGAGGACTTATCTCCCGTCCTGATCGCGGCGATCTTGTCAGTGCTCGCTGCCGAGGGCATCGAAGCCGTGAAGACTTCAGCATGAGCAGTTCATTGACCCAGACCTCCCCCGCCAAGCCGCTGCTCGATGTGCGCGACCTCTCCGTCTCCTTCCAGACGCAGGATGGTCTGGTCGAGGCGGTGAAGAAGCTGTCGTTCAGCGTGGGGGCGGGCGAGTGCCTCGGCCTCGTTGGCGAAAGCGGCTCGGGCAAGAGCCAGACGGTGCTGGCCGCCATGGGGCTCACGGCTTCCAACGGCGCGGTCGATGGTTCGATCCAGTTCGCGGGGCGTGAGCTTGCCGGCCTGTCGCGCCAGCAGCTCAACGAGATCCGCGGCGCGCAGATCTCCATGATCTTCCAGGACCCGCTGACATCGCTGACGCCGCACATGACGGTGGGCGCGCAGATGGCCGAAGTGCTTGCGCGTCACAAGGGGCTCAAGGGCGCGGCAGCCGAGCAGCGGATCGTCGAATGGCTGGAGCGCGTGCGTATTCCCGAGGCGCGTCGCCGCCTGCACCAGTTCCCGCACGAACTCTCCGGCGGCATGCGCCAGCGCGTGATGATCGCGTCCGCCATGCTGTGCGAGCCGAAATTGCTGCTCGCCGACGAGCCGACGACGGCGCTCGACGTCACCGTGCAGGCGCAGGTGCTCGACCTGATGGACGATCTCAAGCGCGAGACGGGCGCGGGCCTCGTTCTCATCACGCACGACATGGGCGTCATCGCGCGCATGGCCGATCGGGTCGTCGTCATGCGGCATGGCGAGGCGGTTGAGAGGGGGCCGGTGGATCAGGTGTTCGCCGCGCCGGCGCACGACTATACGCGGATGCTGCTTGCGGCCATGCCGCGCCTAGATCGCGCGGATCGCGGCGGGCGCCCCGCCATCGGGCCCGCGCCGTCAAGCGATGTAAAGCCGCTGCTCGAAGTCGACGATATCCACGTCACCTTCCCGGTCAGCGTGCCGGGCGGCTTCTTCGGCAAGCGCGTGCAGTTGCGCGCTGTCGATGGCGTCAGTTTCTCGCTGCGTCCGGGCGAGACGATGGGCGTCGTTGGCGAAAGCGGCTGCGGCAAGTCCACGCTGGCGCGCGGCGTGTTGCGCCTGCTCGATCCGAGCGCGGGCTCGGTCGCCTGGCTGGGCCGCGATATCGCGAAGGCCTCGCGCAAGGATGTGCAGCCGTTGCGCAAGGAATTGCAGATCGTTTTCCAGGACCCGCTCGCCAGCCTCGATCCGCGGATGACGATCGGCCAGTCGATCGCCGAACCGCTGGGCGTGTTCAGTCCCGAACTCAGCGGCAAGGCGCGCGAGGATGCGGCGCGCGAGATGATGACGCGCATGGGCCTCGATCCGGCGATGGTGAACCGCTATCCGCACGAACTCTCGGGCGGGCAGAACCAGCGCGTCGGCATTTCCCGCGCCATGATCCTGAAGCCCAAGCTGGTCGTCTGCGACGAAGCCGTTTCGGCGCTCGACGTGTCGGTGCAGGCGCAGATCCTGGACCTGCTGATCGATCTCCAGAAGGAGTTCGGCCTCGCCATGATGTTCATCAGCCACGATCTCTCGGTCGTGCGCGAAATCTGCCATCGCGTGATGGTGCTGTATCTGGGCCGCGTCGTCGAAATGGCGCCGCGCGACGAGTTGTTCGCCAATCCGCGTCACCCCTATACGCGCGCGCTGCTCTCCGCCGTGCCCTCGCCCGATCCCGCGCGCGAACGCTCCCGCGCCCGCGTGAAGCTGGTGGGCGACCTGCCGTCCCCGCTCGATCCCAAGGCCAGCCTGCGCTTTATGAAGTCGAAGCTGACGGAGGCGGGACCGTACTACCGTCCTGATCTCGTCGAAGTGTCGCCGGGCCATTTCGTTGCCGAGCATGACGCTACGGAAGGTGTTGCAGGGCTTTCCGTGGCCTGACGGTACCGCCCATTAACAAAATTCGGTGATACCACGCGAGTCTGCTTGACGGTGTCAGGCGCCTGTACGATGCATTAGCGGCCCATAAAACGATAATTCGGAGGAGCTCCCCCTCATGTCCAACCGCCTGACACTTACGGCTATTGGTCTCGTCCTGGCGCTTGGCGCCGCCAGCTGCGCCCAGCCCGGCGCAACTTCGCAGGCTGACAACGCTACGGCAGTCGCCGTCGCCGCGCAGGAGCCGATGGCTGAAGTTGCGGCGCGCATCGACAATTTCCGCCTGGTGTCGGCCGAGGGGCGCGCTCACGAACTCTACCGCCTGAAGGACGCTCCCGCGATCGTCCTGGTGATGCATGCCGCCGGCAGCGCGGACACGGCGGAAGCCGCCGCCGAGCTTGAAGCTCTCAAGGCCGAGTGGGCCCCCAAGGGTGTCGAGTTCATGATGGTGAACTCCAACCCGCACGACACGCGCGCGATGATCCTCGCCGACGCGCAGAAGAACAAGATTTCGGTCCCCGTCCTGCAGGACAACCTGCAGCTCGTCGGCGGCCAGATCGGCGCCTCGCGCGTCGGCCAGGCTTTCGTGATCGAGCCGAAAACGATGCGCATCGCCTACAGCGGCCCGCTCAACGCAGCTCCGATCGCGGCGCTGGTTGCCGGCGAGACGCTGACCACGGCCGCGCTGCCGGTCGATACGCAGTCGATCATGTTCCCGCGCCGCACGGCCGAAGCCAAGGCCGGCTTCGCGAAAATCTCCTACACCGACACGATCGCGCCGATGCTCGAAGAGAAGTGCGTCGCCTGCCACCAGGAAGGCGGCATCGCCCCGTTCGCGTTCGACAACTACGACCGCGTGAAGCAGTTCTCGGGCATGATCCGCGAAGCCGTCCGCACCGATCGCATGCCGCCGTGGGATCCCGATCCGTTCGTGGCGACGTTCAAGGACGACAAATCGCTTTCCAACGAGCAGATCCAGACGCTCGTGTCGTGGGTCGAAGCCGGCGCGCCGCGCGGCGAAGGCGCCGACCCGCTCGCCTTGGCGCGCCACGTCGCGCCGGAATGGCCGCTCGGCAAGCCCGACCTGATCGTCGATATTCCGGCCTACAAGGTTCCGGCGACGGGCGTGGTCGATTACCAGTACCCGACCGTTCCGAACCCGCTTACCGAAGGCAAATGGCTCAAGGCTGCGACGGCTCGCGTCGATGAGCGCCAGGTCGTGCACCACATCCTGTCGGGCGTGATCCCGGAAGGCGCGACGCAGAAGGGCATGCAGGCCTGGGGCGGCGCTGTTGGCGGCTACACCGTTGGCATGGAGTCGACCGTCGCGCCGAACGGTATCGGCTCGTGGGTCCCTGCCGGCGGCCAGTTCGGCTATCAGATGCACTACACGCCGGCCGGCAAGGAAGTGACCTCCACCCAGCAGATCGGCCTGTATTTCTACAAGGATGGCGAGACGCCGGACCTGATCATGCGGGAGATGCCGCTGGTCGACCAGTTCATCGAAATCCCGCCGTATGACGGCAACCACAAGGAGACCGCATACTTCCTCTTCCCGAAGGATGCGATCCTGCACACCGCCGTCGTGCACGCCCACTATCGCGGCACCTACTCGAAGCTCGAACTGATGACGCCGGATGGCGCCCGCGAGACGATCCTCAACGTGCCGTTCTACGACTTCAACTGGCAGCGCATGTACGAGTTCGCCGAGCCGATCGATATTCCGGCGGGCTCGAAACTGATCGCGACCTACATCTACGACAACTCGGCGCGTAACCCGGCGAACCCGGACCCGAGCCAGACGATCGTGTGGGGCGACCAGTCGTTCGAAGAGATGTTCTACACCTCGCTGCGCTATCTCTGGAAAGACGAGACCGCCGCGAACCAGACGAACTACGACCAGCTGATGAACAAGACGCGCCTGCTCGGCATGCTCGACGACGACCTGGACGAGAAAGTCCAGATCACGGAGCTGCGCGGCCAGTTCAAGCAGATGATCGGCAACCCGATGGCGTTCGCGATGATCGACAAGAACAAGGATGGCGGCATCGACATGGACGAGTTCGAGGCTGTCATGCCGATGATGCGCCAGCGCGGCGGCCAGCAGCCTGCTGCCGACGCCAACAAGCCCCCGATGGGCGGCCGCTAGGTTCCTTCGGGTAACAAGACTGCAGCGCCCCGGCCCCAAAAGACCGGGGCGTTTGCTTTTTGGCTTGCCGCTACGGCCCGTCTGGTCAGATCGCGTCACGCGGATAAGCTCCCGCAAAACTTGATGGGGAGAACGCCGTGGTCCGTCTGCTCTGTGCTGCTTCCATGCTCGTGTTGGCTGCCTGCGGCGGCGAGGCGGCAAGGCCCGCCACATGGGAGGTCACCGAGTTCATCGGCCCATCGCCCTTCCACGGTCTGCACGGACTCGCGGTCGAGGAGGACGGCACGATCCTCGCGGGCAGCGTGGTGGGGCAGGCGATCTATGCGGTGAACCCGCAAACGGGCGAAGTCACCACACGCCTCGGCCCGCCCGATGGCATGGCGGATGACATCGCCTTCGGTCCGAACGGCGAGATGGCGTGGACCGGCTATCTCACCGGCAAGGTGTTCATCCAGGATAAGCCGGGAAAAGACGGGGGAAGCGAGCCGCGCCTGATCTCGCAGGGTCTACCGGGGTCGAACTCGCTGGCCTTCACGAAGGAGGGCAGGCTCTACTTCACGCAGGTCTTCCTCGGCGACGCGCTCTATGAGGCAGACCCCGCCGGCGTTGCGCCCGCGCGGCTCATCCGCGAGAACCTCGGCGGCTTCAACGGCTTCGAGGTCGGGCCCGATGGGATGCTCTACGGGCCGCTGTGGTTCAGGAACTCCATCGTGAAGATCGATCCCGCCACCGGCGCAGACACCCTCGTGGCCGGCGGCTTCCAGACGCCTGCCGCCGCCAATTTCGGTCCCGACAGCAATCTCTACGCCATCGACACCAAGACCGGCGAAGTGAAGCGTATCGACATGAAGACGAAGGCGGTCACCGTGATCGCAACGCTTGCGCCTGCGCTCGACAATCTCGCCATCGCGAAGGACGGCACGATCTACGTCTCCAACATGGCGGACGCCACGATCTACGAAGTGAAGCCCGATGGCGCCGTGCGCACCATCGTCAGCGGTCCGCTGGCCACGCCGACCGATCTTGCGATCACCGATGGCCCGGACGGCGAGCAGCTGCACGTCGCCGACGTGTTCACCTATCGCGTCATCGATACGGCGACGAAGGCGATCGCCGATCCCCTGCGCGTCTATCGCGACGCGACCGAGAACCAGCTCGGCATAGGTGCGGGCGCGTCGAAAGTGATCGTCACATCCTGGGCCGCCGGCATGGTGCAGGTGGTCGATCGCGCCAGCGGGGCGGCAACCATTCACCACGGCTTTACGGCGCCCACCGATGCGCTGGAGCTTGCGGACGGCAGCGTCATCGCGCTGGAAGCCGCCACGGGAACCATTCGCCCCGTCACCGGCGCCGAGACGCCCGGCGAGCCTATCGTCAGCGGGCTCAACTTCCCGGTAGCAATGGTTCTCGCGGCCGACGGCAAGGTGTGGGTCACCGAGACCAATCCGCAGGCCAAGGGAACGCTCTCCACTGTCGACCTCGCCACGGGCGAGATCACGCGCGTGCTGGAAGGCCTTGAGGGGCCAGAGGGCGTCGATGTGGGGGCGGATGGCCGGGTCTATCTGGCCGAAGCCGGTGCAGGCCGCGTGATCGCCTACGATCCGACGGACAAATCCACGACTGTTCTTGCTGAAGGCCTCAAGACGGGGCTGGTCTCTGCCGAGGGAGCGCTGCCTGCCTACACGACGACAGGCGTTGCCGTGTCGAAGAAGGACGGATCGGTCTATGTTTCGTCCGACATCACCAACGCCATCTACCGGATTGCCCCCAGGGCCGGGTAACGACTGCAGAAATCTGCGTGCGGCAATGTCGGATCGCGTGTCCGGCCCGCGTCCTCTGGGCGGAAACAGGAGAGCCTCATGCGTTTCGTCATGCTGATGTATCCCGGCCCCGAGGCCGAAACCGAGACAAATCCCGTGCCGCCCGGCCCCGAGGGCCAGAAGCTGCTGGAGGACATGATGGCCTTCAACCAGCGCATGGTGGACGCCGGCATCATGCTGGGCGGGGAGGGGCTGAAGCCCACGCGCATGGGCGCGCGCGTCAAATACACGGGCGGCGGCATGACCACCGTGCATGACGGTCCCTTCACCGAGACCAAGGAAGTCCTCGGCGGCTACTGGATCATCGATTGCGCCTCGTTGGAGGAAGCTGTCGGCTGGGCCCGCCAGGCGCCATGCCCCGCCGGCGAGTTCATCGACATCCGCCCCGTCTGGACGCCCGAGGATTTCGGCGAGGACGCCGCCGCCATCGAGCGCGGCCAGATGAAACAGATGGCGGCGCAGGCCGCTGAAAAGGCTGCAAAGGGCGGCTGATCCAGGCCGGCCGATGAAAATTCACCGATCGGGATTCACGAAATAATCCCCACTTTCTGGCAGCGTCCCCGGTGCAGGAAGAACCGGGATTACGCCCCCATGCGGGTCGAGTGTGTCAGCCCCCTCGCGTTGGACGCGCAGGACGTCGCGCATTGGCGCAGCGTTCTTCACGGCGATGCGGAACTGACGAGCCCCTATCTGACGCCGGACTGGGCGCAGCTTGTCGCGCGCCATCGTGGCGATGTGAGCGTCGCGGTGTTCCGCGACGATGCCGGTGCGCCTGTCGGCTTTCTTCCCGTGCAATTGTCCAGCGGTCACGCGGCCATGCCGGTGGGCGGGCCCATCTGCGACTATCAGGCTTTCATCGGTCCCGCCGGCGCTGATCTTCCTCTGGCCGTGCGCGAGCTTGGCGTTGGCCGCATCGATCTCACCGCCGGCCTTGCCAACAACGCCGTCGCCGAATGCCTGCTGGCGCATGACGTCGGTCATGTCGTGCGCTTTGCCGGCGGCTGGCAGGACTGGTGCGACCAGCGCGCCGCCGCCGGATCGAAGACGGTTGCGCGCGCCCGCAAGAAGCTGGCGAAGCTGACACGCGATCATGGCGGCGGTGATCATGGCGGCGATGTCGCCATCGAAGCGTTCTCCACCGACGCACAGGCTTTCGAGACGCTGCTACGCTGGAAGCGCGCGCAGATGAAGCGCACCGGCGTCACCGATATTTTCGAACACGGCTGGATCGACGCCGTCGTGCGCGGCAGCTTTGCGTGGTCGCCTTCCGATCCGCATTTCGGTGGCGCGATGTTCGTGCTGCGCGTGAAGGGCGAGCCTGCGGCCGTGCTGTTCTGCCTGCGCGCGGGGCGCTCGCTGCATGCCTGGTTCGTCGGGCATGACGAGGCGTTCTCGGCCTATTCGCCGGGGCTCATCCTGTTTGTCGAAGCGATCCGCGCGGCCGGCAATGCGGGCTATACCGAACTCGATCTCGGGCCCGGCGATTATCGCTTCAAGGAAAGCCTCGCCACCCATGCGCGCCCCATCGGCGCGGGGTTCATCGGGCGTCCCGGCTTCTCGGCGGCGTTCAAGGCGGCCCAGTTCCAGATGCGCGCCCTGGTCGAGGGCCTGCCCGTAGGCCCGGCGCGCGACTGGCCCGCCAAGGCCATGCGCCGCCTCGACATCGCACGCGGGCTGGCCGCGCCGGCCGACAGGGCTGCCTGATCCCGCCCCCGGCGGCGGGCTTTCACGCCGGCCAATAACGGTATAGGGACGCCGCAGTTTCAATCGCGAAAGGCAGCCGCCGTGACCGCAAAGCCAGCCGATACCGCCAGCCCCCCGCCGGTGACCCTCGCCGATATCGAGGCCGCCGCCGCCGCGATCGCCGGAAAGATCGAGCGCACGCCGCTGCGCTATTCGCGCACGCTGAGCGAGATCACGGGCGCGCAGGTCTGGATCAAGTTCGAGAACCTGCAATTCACCGCCTCGTTCAAGGAACGCGGCGCGCTCAACAAGCTGCTGTCGTTGTCGAATTCGGAGAAGGCAGCTGGCGTCGTCGCCATGTCCGCCGGCAACCATGCGCAGGGCGTCGCCTATCACGCTTCGCGTCTCGGCATCCCGTCCACCATCGTGATGCCGAACGGCACGCCCTTCGTGAAGATCGAACACACGCGCAATTTCGGCGCGAAGGTCATCATCCACGGTGAGTCGCTGGTGGATGCAGACCGTCACGCGCGCGAGCTTGAGAAGAACGAGGGCCTCACCTTCGTCCATCCGTATGACGACGAGCACGTCATCGCGGGGCAGGGCACGATCGGCCTCGAAATCATGGAGGATCTCGCCGATTTCGACGTGGCCGTGATCCCCGTCGGCGGCGGCGGCCTGTCCGCCGGCGTCGCGACCGCGATCAAGGCGCGCCGGCCAGCCGTCGCCATCTATGGCGTCGAGCCTGAGATGTACGCCTCCCTCTCGGCCGCCCTGCGCGGCGAGGAGCCGAAGGTCGGCGGCGCCACCATCGCGGAAGGCATCGCGGTCAAGAAGGTCGGCCGGATGACGGCCGATATCCTGCGCAAGCTGATGGAGCGTGTGATCGTCGTCGGCGAGGACGCGCTGGAGCGCGCCGTCACCCTGTTCGCGACGGTTGAGAAAACCGTTGTCGAAGGCGCGGGCGCCGCCGGTCTTGCGGCCCTGCTCGACGAGCCGCACCTGTTCCGCAACCGCAAGGTTGTGCTGATCCTCTCGGGCGGCAACATCGATACGCGCCTGCTGGCCTCCGTGCTCACGCGCTCGCTGGTGCGCGAGAAGCGCATCACCTCGATCCGCGTCATCGGCAACGACCAGCCGGGGCTTCTTGCCGCCGTGGCCACGGTCATCGGCGAGAATGGCGGCAATATCATCGAGGTCAGCCACAACCGCATGGCGCTCGACGTGCCGGCCAAGGGCGCCGAGTTCGACATCACGATCGAGACGCGCGACGCCCTGCACACGCAGGAAATCATCGACGCCCTGAACCGCGCCGGCTATCCGCCCCGGACCAACTGATTCCGGCAGCGGGTCGGCTCCAGAAGGCGTGAATTTGCGCCTCTCGCGCGGCGTCCAAAGCGATGCTAACACCCGATCCGAACTCCCTGCGGGGTTCGAAAACAGAGGGATTCGCCCATGATCCGCATGGTCCTGGCCGCAATGGCTGCCCTGGCGCTGGCCGCGTGCAACCGCACCGACGTCGATGCCGCCGATCCGTGGGCGAGTCTGCATCCGTGGGATCATGGCCGTCCGGGCGTCGAGAAGCTGCCCTCCGGCGTCGAGTTCTTCGCCATCGCCCACGGCGACGGCAAGGGCGCAAGCCCCACGCCGCGCGACCGGGTCGAGGTCCGCTATGAGGGCCGCATCGCCAAGTCGGGCCTGATCTTCGATTCCTCCTACCAGCGCGGCGAGACGTCCGTGTTCGCCGTCAACGGCGTGATCCCCGGCTGGACGCAGGGACTTCAGAAAATGAAGCCGGGCGATCATTTCATGTTCTGGATTCCCTCCGCCGAAGCTTACGGCGAGCAGGGACAGGGCATCCAGATTCCGCCGAACTCCGACCTGATGTTCCAGGTCGAACTCGTGCGCGTGCTGGCCGATCCGTGGCCCAAGGCGCTGCCGTGGCCGACGGACGCCTCCGACATTGTGCGCCTGCCGTCCGGCCTTGAGTATCGCGTGCTGGATTCAGGCCCCGCCGACGGCGGCTCGCCTGCCGTCACAGACGTCATCCTGGTTCACTTCGAGGGCCGCCTCGAGGATCCCGACTATCAGGTCGGCGACACGCTGGAAGAGAAGCTGGATTCCAGCCTCGTGGTGTCCACCCATGCAGTGGGCAAGCCGCAGCAGTTCATGGTCGCCGGTCTCACGCCGGGCTGGCAGGAAGTGGTGAAGCTGATGCGTCCGGGCGACCGCTGGATGGCGCGCATTCCCGCGCAGATCAATTACGGCGAGGAAAGCGCGGACCGCATCCCGCCGAACTCGACGGTGATCTATGAGATCGAACTGCTGGCCTACCAGTCGCCCAACCCGGCGCAGTTGCCCCCGCCGGCGCAATAATAGGCGCTAAACCGCGAACACGCCCATGCCCCGGCCAAGCTCCGGGCGCAGGCTGAGGCGGTGTCGCCACGCTTCCACCACGGGCGGTAGCCCGCTCGCGAGGGCGTGGCGCGGATACATCGCCATGTCGGCGATGGAGTAGGGGCCGAGGATATAATCCTTGCCCGTCAGCGCGGCTTCCAGCTCGGCCAGATCGGGCGGCGTCTTCGACAGCCAGCGTGCGGCGGCCTGCACATCAGGCGGCAGGAAGCTGCCGGATTGACGCGCCATCGCCACCAGTATGTTCGCCGCATCCGGCAGTCTTGCCTGACCCACGATCATCACCGGCACGGGCGAGCGCTTCTCGGCAAGCGTGTAGCTGATGAACATCTCTTCCAGCGCGATGCCGATCGCCTGCGTGTCCGGGCCCGTGCCAGCGTGAAAGTGGTACATGAGCCCCGCTTAAGCCTTGCGCCGCAAATGTCCATCGCTAGCCTTGGGCCATGACATCCCTTGCCCGCGTGCGCGACATCCTCCACCGCCTCTGCGCGTTCGACACCACGTCGCGCGACAGCAACCTGCCGCTGATCGACTGGGTCGAGGATTTCCTCCGCCCGCTCGGCGCGCAGCTGGTGCGCGTGCCCAGCGAGGACGGCAAGAAGTCGAACCTGTGGGCGCGGCTGGGCCCCGACGCGCCCGGCGGCATCGTCCTTTCGGGCCATACGGACGTGGTGCCGGTCGATGGCCAGCCCTGGGTCACCGACCCGTTCGACATGGTCGAGGCCGGCGGCAAATGGTTCGCGCGCGGCACGACCGACATGAAGGGCTTCATCGCCCTCTCGCTCGCCCACGCCGAGGAAATCTCGAAGATCGCGCTCAAGACGCCGGTGCATTTCGCGTTCAGCTATGACGAGGAGATCGGCTGTGCCGGTGTCGAGCCAATGATCGCGGAGATCGGCCGGCGCGGCGCTGCGCCCTCCGTCGTATGGATCGGCGAGCCGACGCTGTGGGGCGTGCTCTCGGCGCACAAGGGCATACGCGACTACGAGGTTCACATCACCGGCAAGGCGGCCCACTCGTCCGACCCGCGCATGGGCGCATCCGCCATCCACGAGGCGATCGATCTGCTGGCGACCCTGCGCCGCATCGCGCGCGAGCAGGAAGACAATGCGCCGAAGAACTCCGAATTCGATCCGTCATGGACCACAATCACGGTGGGCGAGATCGGCGGCGGCACGGCGGCGAATATTCTTGCCCGCGAATGCCGCTTCGTGTTCGACGTGCGCACCGTGCCGGGCAACAATCCCGATGCGATGCTGCAGCCCTTCTTCGATCAGGTCGCTGCAGCGCACGCGCGCCTGTCGAAGCTCGGTCCCGAATGCGGCATCGTGGTGACGCTGACGGCCGATGCCCCGCCGATGGCGTTGCACCGCGACAGCGCGGCTGAAGCGTTCATGCGCAAGCTCACGGGCGACAACGCCATCCGTGTCGCCGCATTCGCGACCGAGGGCGGGCAGTTCCAGAAGGCCGGCTTCCCGTCGGTGATCTGCGGCCCCGGCTCCGTGGAGCAGGCGCATCAGCCCAATGAGTTCGTCGCGGTGTTGGAAATCGAGAAGGGCCTGCAGGTCTTTGCGCGCTTTCTCGACACGCTGCGCGCGGGCTGAGGCGCAGCGCCCCAGCCCGGCGTCATCCTACATGCTGTCCGGCCGAACCGATGACCTGCCGCCGCCGCGGCTTCCGAGGGCGATGCCGCTTGCGCCTGCTGCGACGATCAGGCCGCCGAGCGCAACCCAGAAGCCGATGCGTTCCTGGATCATCTGATCGACCATGTTTGCGCCCATCTGGTTCATGGCGCCCATTTGCGCGCCGAACGGATTGTCACTGCCGCCGAACGGGGAGGCAGGCGCGCCGCCGCCCTGCTGCGTGGCCGCGTTCGACTTCACGGCTTCCTGCTTGAACTGCCATACCGCGCCATAAACGAGACCCGCCGCGACAACGCTGGTGAGCAGGGTCGCAATCGGCGCGGCGCGGCCGATGAAGCTGAGCCCCAGCCCGACAGCGATCAGGATGGCGGCGCCCAGCGCGAAATAGTTCATCTCCATTTCGGGGATTTGCGTGGAGCTGCTTTGCGTCATCGTTCCGTCGCTCGGGATGCCGAAGGAAGCGGAAAACTGGCTGCCCGCCTGAGGGTTTTCCGTCATCGTGCCCTGGATCAGCTCGATCCCCGACGCTGTCGCGAGGTCCGTGCCGTTGCACGACACCGCCACCCACGGCAGCACGAAAGCCAGCAACGCCACAACCTTGGCGATGCGTACGATGTTCATGATCATGGCGTGCGTCCCTCCCTGGATCGAACGGGGCCGATCCTAGTCCGATCCGGGGGACAAAACAGCCCTGCCGCTACGGCGTCTCGCGCGCGTCAGCCGTTTTCGCGGCGCGCCAGAAAGGCGAGGCGCTCGAACAGCTGGATATCCTGCTCGTTCTTCAAGAGCGCGCCGTGCAGGGGAGGGACCAGCTTGTTCGGATTTTTCTCGCGCAGCGCTTCGGCGTCGATGTCTTCGCTCATCAGCAGTTTCAGCCAGTCGAGCAGTTCGGACGTGGACGGCTTCTTCTTGAGGCCCGGCACGTCGCGCATCCGGTAGAAGGTCGCGAGCGCTTCGGAGACGAGGCGTTTCTTGATGCCGGGGAAGTGGACATCGATGATCGAGGCCATCACCTGGTCATCGGGGAATTTGATGTAGTGGAAGAAACAGCGGCGCAGGAAGGCGTCCGGCAGCTCCTTCTCGTTGTTCGACGTGATGATGACGACCGGGCGGACCTTCGCCTTGATCGTCTCGTCGAGTTCGTAGCAGTAGAACTCCATGCGATCGAGTTCCTGCAGAAGATCGTTCGGGAATTCGATGTCCGCCTTGTCGATCTCGTCGATCAGCAGGACGGGCCGCGTCGGCGCGGTGAACGCCTCCCACAGCTTGCCCTTCTTGATGTAGTTGCGGATGTCGCGCGCGCGCTCCTCGCCCAGCTGTCCATCGCGCAGGCGGGCGACCGCGTCATACTCGTAGAGGCCCTGATGCGCCTTGGTGGTCGACTTGATGTGCCATTCGATGATCGGCATGCCCAGCGCGCGGGCAACCTCCAGCGCCAGCATGGTCTTGCCCGTGCCCGGCTCGCCCTTGACCAGCAGGGGCCGCTCCAGCGCGATCGCGGCGTTCACCGCAACCCGGAGGTCGTCCGTCGCCACATAGTGCTCGGAACCCTCGAAACGCTTCTTGTCGGACATAGGCACTCCCCGCTGGAACGATCAGTATGCTTAGAGCGGATTTGGGG
>CAZGWV010000050.1:22509-26291 GCA_964529555.1 uncultured Rhizobium sp. | reverse complement strand
AGCAGCGGTTTTGTAAACCGAAGGTCGGGGGTTCAATCCCCTCATCCGGCACCAGTCTTCCCGCTGGCGGCTAACTCACGATATTTAAGCAGCTTTGGTGTTGCGCGACCTTTCATCACGGCGGCGCTACGTTAATGTGATTGCGCACCGATACAGAGCGGGTTTGGGGACTTGAGGAGGGACGTCGTGGGGACGAACAAGGTTTGGCGCGCGCTCAAATACGCCGCCGCCATCGCGTTTACTGCTCTCGCGCTTCAGGCTTGCGGCCCGTCGGGCGGCGACGCGAACCAGGCCGCCAGCGTCAAGGGGCAGGACCAGGGCCCGCAGATGGAGACGCGGCAGGGCAGCGCCGGCCGCGCCGCCGGGTCGGGCGAGTTCGAGTTCGTTCGCTACACGATCGACGTGACGGGCGACCTGCCGCGCGCATGCCTGGCCTTCTCCTCGACGCTGAGCCCGACGACGGATTACCGGCCCTATGTGGACATGGGGACCGGGCCGCAGATCGCCCTGTCGACGGATGGCGCCAATCTCTGCCTCGGCGGCCTCAATTTCGGACAGGACCGCGAGGTCCGCATCCGGTCGGGCCTGCCCTCGGCGGATGGCCGCTCGCTGGCGTTTGACGAGGGCGTGACGATCTCGTTCGGCGACCGCCCGGCCTATGTCGGCTTCAAGGGCGATGGCGTGATCCTGCCGCGCATCGATGCGGACGGGCTCGCGCTGGAGACGGTCAATGTCGAGAAGGTGAAGGTCACCGTCTCGCGGATTACGGACCGGGCGCTTGCCTTCAAGACGATCAGCCAAGGCTATTCGCACAGCGCGGGCGGCTGGGGCTATATGGACTACAATTCGGACGTGTACGACGTCGCCGAGAAGCTGTGGACCGGCGAGATCGATACGCCGGGATCGCCCAACGCGGCGACGACGACGGTGTTTCCGATCGCGACGGCGATCCCGCGCCTGCAGCCGGGGGCCTATTTCGTGGAACTCGACCAGATCGATGCGTCGGGGGACGTGCCGAACCGGGCGGCGCGGGCCAAGCGCTGGCTCGTTATTACCGACCTTGCCATTACGACCTATTCGGGCGCGAACGGGATGCTGGCGACGGTTCGGTCGCTGCAGTCGGCCAGGCCGGTTTCGGGCGTGAAGCTGGAACTGGTGGCGCGCAACAATGAAGTGCTGGCGCGGGGCGACAGCGACGGGGCCGGCCGGGTGAACTTCTCCGGGCCGATTATGAGCGGGGAAGGCAATGTCTCGCCCCGCATCCTGATGGCGTATGCGCCCAATGGCGATTTTGCGATCCTCGATCTCGATCGCTCGCCGGTCGATCTGACCGAGCGGAATATCGGCGGCCGGGCGCCCGCCCAGGCGGCGGATGCGTTCGTCTATACCGAGCGCGGCGTTTATCGTCCGGGCGAGACGGTGCAGATCACGGCTCTCATCCGCGATGCGTCGGCGATCTCGCTGAACAATCGCGCGGGATCGGTGGTGGTCTACGGTCCGAACGGGCTGGAGGCCGAGCGCACGCGCTTCAAGGATACGAAAGCGTATAACGGCGCCGTTACGCTTGCCTTCGCCGTGCCGAAGACGGCGGCGCGCGGGGCGTGGCGCATTGCAACGGAGATCGACGGCGTTGGCGTCGTCGGCTCGCAGACGTTCGCGGTCGAGGACTTTGTTCCGCAGCGCATCGAGCTGAAGCTGCAGGCCGACACGGCTGCGCCGATGCGTGCGGGCGAGACGCGCCCGATCACGTCGGATGTGCGCTTCTATTACGGTGCGCCGGGCGCTGATCTGCCGGTGGAAGGCAATGTGCGCATCGAGCCCGATCCGAACCCGTTCCCGGAACTCGCAGGCTTTGCATTCGGCCGCCATGACGAGCAGTTCCGTGAATCGGCTTTCGATCTCGCCACGGCGACGACGAACGCGCAGGGCCGCGCTGTGCTCACGCTCGATCCGCGTGCGGCGGAGAATGGCGATTCCAGCCGTCCGCTGCGCCTGCGGGCCGTGCTCTCGGCCATCGAACCGGGCGGGCGCGCGGTTCGTGACGACCTGCGCGTCGCTTACCGGCCGGAGGCTCGCTATGTCGGCCTGAAGCCGGCGTTCGATGACCGTTCGTCCAAGGAGGGCGAGTCGGCAAGCTTTGAGGTGGTGTCTGTCGACCGGACCGGCGCGCTCAAGGCCGCCAACATCAATTGGCGCCTCGTGCGGATCGACTGGAAGTATGACTGGTATCGCGAAAGCGGCGGCGCATGGCAGTGGCGCCAGTCGCGCCGGGTCGTCGAACTGGAGACCGGACGCCTCAACATCGCCGAAGGCCAGAAGGGCGCGCTGAAGACGCGCGCGCTGGATTATGGCGATTTTGAAATCTATCTGACGGAAGAAGCCAATGGCGGTGAAGCCTCCTACGGCTTCTGGTCCGGCTGGGGCGGTCAGCCGCAGGATGGCGTCGAGGCGCCCGATCGCGTGCGCGTGCAGGTCCCGGACAAGATGCCGGCCATCGGCCAGGACGTCGATGTCACGATCATGCCTCCCTATTCGGGCGAGGCGGAGATCGTGGTTGCATCCGAGAACGTGATCACGACGCGCAGCATCAAGGTTGAGGCCAACAAGGGCGTCAACGTGAAGCTGCCGGTCACGCGCGAGTGGGGCGCGGGCGTCTACATCATGGCGACGGTCTATACGCCGCGCGATGCCGTGAAGACGCCGAAGCCGCGCCGGGCGGTGGGGGTGAGCCATGTCGCTGTCGATGTGTCGGCGCGGACGTTCAAGCTCGATATCGCGGCGCCGGAGGTGCAGCGGCCGAATTCTAAGATGACCGTCAATATCTCCGCGACGGGTCCGTCCGAAGGCGCGTTCGTGCAGGTGCTGGCGGTGGACGAGGGCATTCTGGCGCTGACGCGCCATGCGACGCCCGATCCGGCGACCTATTTCTTCGGCAAGCGCCGCCTGGGCGTTGAGCTGCGCGATGATTATGGCCGCCTGCTCGATCCGAACCAGGGCGCTGCGGGCAATGTGCGGCAGGGCGGCGACCAGATCGGCGGGGCGGGTCTGACCGTCGTGCCGACCCAGTCCGTCGTGCTGACGTCTGCGCCTGTGAAGATCAGCGGCGGCAAGGCGACCGTCACGTTCGATGTGCCGGCGTTCAACGGCCAGCTGCGCGTGATGGCGGTGGCGTGGTCTGACGCGGGCGTCGGTTCGGCTGCGAAGCCTGTGACCGTGCGCGATGCGGTTCCGGCTCTGATGGCGCTGCCGCGCTTCCTTGCGCCGGGAGACTCCGTCACGGCGACGCTGACCGTCGACAATGTCGAGGGGCAGCCGGGACGTTACGATGCGGCCATCGAGGCGACGGCGCCTGTGCGGGCTTCGACGGGTGCGCTCAACACGACGCTTCAGCGTGGCCAGCGTCAGGATCTGAGCGCGGCCTTCACGGCTTCGGCTGAGGGTATCTCGAACGTCTCGTTCAATCTGACGGGTCCGGGCGACTACGCCGTCTCGCGGACCTATCCGATCCAGACACGTTCGGCCTGGATGCCGGCGAGCTATGTGGTGCGCACGACGTTGCAGCCGGGGCAGGCGTTCTCGCCGGCTGCGGACTCGCTGTCGTCCTTCGTGCCGGGCTCGTCCTATGTGCAGGTGTCGCTCTCGCCCATTCCGATGGACGCAGCGGCTCTTTTTGAGTCCCTGGAGCAATACCCGTACGGCTGCACGGAGCAGATCACGAGCCGCGCGATGCCGCTGCTGTATGCGAACTACATCGCGGCGCTTGCGGGCCGGAAAGCTCCGGC
>CAZGWV010000050.1:0-22409 GCA_964529555.1 uncultured Rhizobium sp. | reverse complement strand
ACGGACACGCAGGCGCAGTTGATGAACCGCTCCGTGGCGTATGCCGCCTATGTTCTGGCCAAGGCCGGACGCATGGACCGCGCACGCCTGCGCTACCTGCATGACGACAGGCTGTCGTCCATCGCCAGCCCGCTTGCACGCGCACATATCGGCGCCGCGCTCTACATGATCGGCGACAATGCACGCGCGAAGTCGGCGTTCGACCGGGCGGAGGCGGCTCTCGGCTACACCAATTCGGGCGACTACTATCAGACGGCGCGCCGCGATCTGGCGGGCGTGCTGGCGCTGGCGCAGGAGGCCAAGCAGACGGAACGTGTGGCCCGCCTGTCGCAGCGCGTGGCGCAGGACCTGCCGGAACCTGACAGGCTGACGACGCAGGAGAAAGCCTTCCTCCTGCTCGCGGCCAATGCGCTGTCCAGCGGCCAGGCCGGCCCGACCGTCACGGTTGGCGGCCAGGCCACGCCGGTCTCTGCAGGCGTCTATCGCCTGACGGGGGCGCAGATGGCGAGCCCGCCGACCTTCACCAATGGCGGCTCCGGCCAGTTGTGGGTGACGCAGGTGTCGCGCGGTTCGCCTGCCTTCGCGCCGGCCCCTGCCTATGACGGGCTGGTGGCGTCGAAGCAGCTGTGGACGCCGCGCGGATCGCCGATCAACAGCACGTCGTTCACACAGGGCGACCGCGTGATCGTGGCGATTTCGGTGGCGTCCTCGGAGATGCGCCGCACGCCGCTGGTTGTCGCGGACCTGCTGCCGGCGGGCTTCGAGATCGAAGCCGTGCTGCGGCCGGAGGATGCAGGCCAGACCGGGGCTTACAGATTCCTCGGCGAGCTTGCCTACCCGGACATTGCCGAGGCGCGTGACGACAGGTTCGTGGCTGCGCTCGATCTCTACGACCAGCGCCGCGTGACGCTTGCCTACATGGTGCGCGTCGTGACGCCGGGCATGTTCACCATGCCGGGGGTTGTGGCCGAGCATATGTACGATCCGTCGACATTCGCGCGGACCGGCTCGCAGACGATCCAGGTTGCGAAGCGGTAGGCGATGAGCGAGTTCGCATACAGAGCGAACGATCGGTCCAACCTGATGATCGCAGCATCGGGAATGATGCTGATGAGGGAACCCCTCCCCCTTGTGGGGAGGGGCGCAGGGGTGGGGGGCGGTCCCGCATGCGGGCTGCCCGATAGGACGTACCGTCCGACGGCCCCCCACGCCCCCACCCCCTCCCCACAAGGGGGAGGGGCGTGAACGCTGCATCGGCTCACCTCCAAAGCGCGCTCGCGTGGTCGAAGCAGGCGGCGCGCTACCTCAACCCCCGCAACTGGTGGTGGCCCGAGGAGTGGTGGCGCAAGATTGCGCTCGTCGTGCTCTACGTGCTTGTGCCGTTTGTGGCGCTCGACTGGTTGCTGCCGCCGCCGATCCATCGCGGCGACGTCATTTCCGGCGTGGTCATGGACCGGCGTGGCGCCGTGATGCGCATCTTCCCGGTGGAAGATGGCAAATGGCGGATGCGGGCGCACCTCGACCGGATCGATCCCGATTTCATCGAGGCGTTGCTGGCCTATGAGGACAAGCGCTTCTTCGATCATGGCGGGGTCGATTTCCTTGCGCTGGCGCGGGCGGGCGGGTCGCTGGCGTCGGCGGGGCGGATCGTCTCGGGCGGCTCGACCATCACGATGCAGACGGCGCGCCTGCTGGAGCCGCGGCCGCGCAATATCTTTTCGAAGGCGATCGAGGCGTTTCGCGCGTGGCAACTTGAACGGCGGCTGAGCAAGGAAGAAATTCTCGAACTCTATCTGACGCTTGCGCCCTATGGCGGCAATCTGGAGGGCGTGCGCGCGGCGTCGTGGGCGTATTTCGGACGTGAGCCCGACAATCTTTCTCCCGACCAGATCGCCATGCTGATCGCACTGCCGCAATCGCCTGAAGCGCGGCGGCCCGATTTGCGTCCCGAAGCGGCGATTGCGGCGCGTGAGCGCGTTCTTATGCGGCTGGCGGACGAGGGCGTGTTCGCGGCCGATCTTGCGAAGGAGTCGGCCGAGTATCCTGCGCCGAAGCGGCGGGGTTTCCCGCAACTGGCCTGGCATGCGTCGGAAGAGGCGCTGCGGCGGGCGGCGTCGCCCGACGACATCCGCACGACGCTCGATCTCAATCTCCAGCGCGAGGTGGAGACGATTGCGTTGCGCGCCGCCGGCCCCACGCGCGATGGCGTGCAGACGGCGATCATGGTGGTGGATATCGCAACGCGCGAAGTGCGGGCGGCGGCAGGTTCGGCGAACCGTGCGTCGCTGGGGGGCTGGATCGATCTGACGAACAGGCCGCGCTCGCCGGGCTCGGCGCTGAAGCCGTTCATCTACGGGCTGGCGTTCGACGATGGCGTTGCGGCGCCGGATACGCGCATCGCCGATACGCCGCGCCGGTATGCAAGCTATCGCCCAGACAATTTCGACCGGACGTTCCGGGGCGATGTGACGGTGGCGCAGGCGCTGCAGCATTCGCTCAACATTCCCGCCGTGTCCGCGCTCGATGCGGTGGGGGCGCAGCGGTTTGCGGCGGCGCTGTCCTTCGCGGGGGCCGACCTGTCGATGCCGCTGGCGGCAGATGACGATGCGGGTCTTGCCATCGCGCTTGGCGGGATGGGGATGACGGTGCGCGATATTGCGCTGCTTTATGCCGCGCTGGGCGATGGCGGGCGTGCGCTGCCATTGCACTGGCTGGAAGCTGAGCGGGTGGCCGACAAGACAAGGAAGACGCCGGCGACGCAGATCATGTCGGCGCAATCGGCGCGGCAGATCGTGGACATTCTCGCGCAGGCGCCGGCGCCCGATGGGCGGATGCCGGCTATGCTGACGCAGGAAGCGCCGGTGATCGCGGCCAAGACGGGGACGTCCTATGGCTTCCGCGATGCGTGGGCGGCGGCGACGGGGAATGGCTATGCGGTTGTGGTGTGGATCGGCCGTGCGGATTCAGGGCCGCGTCCGAGCGTGACGGGGCGCGATGCGGCGTTGCCGGCATTGTTCGATGTCTATGACGCCATCGATCGTGTTCTGCCTGCGCGATCGACGGGGCCGAGCCTGCGCGAAGATCGGCCGGGATCCCATGCGCCGCCGTCTGCGCTGGCGCGGTTCGATCGCGAGAATGCGCCGCCGCAGATCTTCTTCCCGCCGGATGGCGCGGAAGTCTGGAAGGATGACGAACACGCATCTTTCGTGCTGTCGGCGCAGGGGCGCGGCAGGCTTGCCTGGTATGTCGACGGCAAGCCGCTCGCGCGCAATGTGGCGGGGGATACAGTCTGGCGTCCGGCGGATGCCGGGTTCTACGAGGTCCGGGTGGTGGACGAGGCCGGGCGCACGACGAAGGCGCGGGTGCGCGTGATGAGCCCCGGCGGGTAGGCGCGCTACCGCGTCAGCGCGAGAAATGCATCGTTCCATGCAGTTGCTGCGCGGCCGCCTGCGATCAGGTCATCGACGAGATCGGTGGGGAGGCTGACTGCCGTGTCGGCGGAGCCGAGGCGGGCGGCTTTGAAGTCGCCAAGGTCCGCGAACGAGATGATGTCGAAGACGATCTCGACGTCGCCGCAGGTCCAGCCGGGACCGGCGCCGAGGGCGGCGGCTTCTCCCGGTGTGAGGTTGCAGCGCCAGTCGACGAGGCTATCGCGCCAGTCATCGAGGAAGCCTTCGAAGGCGTCGGCGGCAGCGCGCTTGGGCGCGTTGACGGCGATGCTGAGCGCGGTGGCGATGAGTTGGGGGCCGTCCGGGCCTGCCTGTCTGCGCGCCCAGTCGCCATCGGCGGGACGTTCGGCATTGACGATCACGAAGGTGAGGCGGCGCAGGTTTACGGCGTCTCGCGGAGAGAATGGCGCGTAGGCGCCGCCGCCGGCGGCATTGAGGGTCACGAAGCTGGACACGCCGAAATTGTCGGCGACGCCGCCATCGGTGAGATGGACGTGCGACATGCGGTTGGCGTCACGAAAAAAGCGGAATGAGCGCGCGGTCTCCTTCAGGAGCACCGGGGCCTTCCGGTTGTTGAGCGACTGGTTGACCCAGCCCGGCAGCGGCATCGGGCAATCCGCCGGGAAGGTCTGCAGCACGACGGGACGGAAGGCGATCGGCACGGACATGGAGGCGGCGACGGCGTCGGCGATGCGCACGCTGCCGAGGTCGCTGCAGATGGCCTCGAACCAGGGCGGGGCGAAGGCGAAGGGCGCGCCGCTGTAGAGATCGGTGGCGTTGATGACGATCAGCGGCTTTGCGCGCATGTCGCGCATGAGCTTGCCGTCATAGATATTGCTGTCGAGCCAGCTGGCGAGCTTGTCCGGCCCATTGAGGCCGCCCTGCATCAGCCGGTCCCAGTTCTGGGGCGACATCCAGCTGGTGTGAAGCTGACTGTTCCAGTCATGGTCGAGCGCAGCCGCCCGGAAATCGTCGAGACCTTCAGGGCCGGTCTGGCCGAAATGGGCAGCTGTGATGGCGCCGCCCGAAACGGCTGTGATAAGCGCGACGCGATCCAGTAGCGGCTTGCCGTCGCGATCCTTCATCTCGCGAAGCTGCAGCAGCACGCCATGCGAGAAGGACGCGGCGCGCGCCCCGCCGCCGGAGAAGGCGAGCGCGATCACATCGCCCTCGATTCCCATGTCGCGCACGACCGGCGTCGGGGCGAAGGTCAGCGCATGGTTGATGGGCGTTGTGTCGGGAAGACCGGCGCAGGCGCTTGCTATCAGGCCGAGGCTCGCAGCTATCGCGTTGCGCATTTTATCCCTCCCCGGAACAGGGAAGGTTTTCCGCTCAAGCGGCCGCGATGTCCAGCCTGCAGGAACGTGATCGATCTGGGCCGCAGTAGCTCCCCTTGTTCCGCTCATGCCGGCGTCACGGGATCGCTTGCGCTCCTTGAGCTGGATTGAAGCTGCAAGCCGGAACAAGCTTCACCGTCAGCCCTGGGTCCTGACTGTCGTCAGGACGAGCGGGGATGGAGCGTCGATTTCAGTCAAGCTGATCGCGCTAAAGCGTCAGAACTTGCTACGAGCCTTCGCAACAAGTTGCAGCGTCGATGGATCGCGTTTGCCGGGATCGTCGCCCGCGATGGCCTTGTCGAGCTGTTCGGCGAGGACTTTGCCGAGTTCGACGCCCCACTGGTCGAAGGGGTTGATGCCCCAGAGAATGCCGGCGGCGAAGGTGCGGTGTTCGTAAAGGGCGATCAGCGCGCCGATGCTTTCGGGGGAAAGATCGTCGAGCAGGATCGTGGTGGAGGGGCGGTTGCCGGGCATGTCCATGTGGGCGGACTGCGCCTTTGCCTTGGCGGGGTCCATGCCCTTGGCGAGCAATTCCTTCTCTGCGGCAGCGGCGTTGCGTCCGCCGAGCAGGCCCTCGGCTTGCGCGAAGGCGTTGGCGAGGAGGGCGCGGCCACGGGCCTTGTCGCCTGCGCCCGCGCTGAGGGCGGCGACGAACTCGATGGAGCTGAGGCGCGTGCCCTGATGCAGGAGCTGGTGGAAGGAGTGCTGGCCCAGCGTTCCGACCGAGCCCCAGACGATGGGCGCGGTCTGGTCGAGGCGGCCGCCGGGGAGATCGTCGGCGCTCTTGCCGTTGGATTCCATTTCGAGCTGCTGGAGGAAGTCGGGCAGTTTGCGCAGGCGATGGGCATAGGCGAGCACGGTGCGGCTCGGGATGCTGGCGGCGGAGTGGAGGAATACGTCCATCATGGCGAGGCGCGCGGGCGTGTTGTCGCCGAGCGGCGTGTCGCGGAAGTGGAGATCCATCTCGGCGGCGCCTTTGAGAAAGCGCGACCAGACATCGGCGCCCAGCGCGATCTGCAGCGAGAGGCCGACGGACGACCAGACCGAGTAACGTCCGCCCACGGCCTCATCCATCGGAAAGATGCGGTCTTCGGCTGCGCCCCAGGCCTTTGCCTTGTCGGGCGCGGAGGAGACGGCGGCGAGGTGGTTGTTGGCTTCTGCCTCGCCGAGCTTGGCTACCAGCCATTCGCGCGCGAGCGCGGCGTTGGAGGCGGTCTCGGGCGTCCTGAAGGATTTGGAGACGACGAGGACGAGGGTGGTCCTGGCGTCGAGCCCTGCGGTCTGCTCGGCGAAGTCTTCGGGGTCGACGTTGGCGACGAAGCGGATTTGCGGGCCATCGGAGGCATAGTCGCGCAGCGCATCCCAGATCAGGCGCGGGCCGAGGTCCGAGCCGCCGATGCCGATATGGAGGATGGTCTTCACCGGGAAGCCGAGGCCGCCCGAGCCGGCCTTCGCGGCGAAGGCCGCAGCCTTGTCCGCTTCGCGATACATGGCGTCGGCAGCGGGGATGCCCTTGCCGTTGCCGCGCAGGGCCCAGTGGAGGGCGGGGCGATTTTCCGAGGCGTTGACGATATCGGCTGCGAAGAGTGCGCGAATTTTTTCCGAAAGGTTCCGTTCGGTAGCGAAGGCGAGCATCGCGGCCATGACGCCATCGTCGATCAGCTGCTTGCCAACATCCGCCTCAAGGTGGGGCGCCTTCCAGATGAAGGCGTCCAGGTTGGCGCGGTTGGCGATGGCGCGAAGATCCTGGCTGCCGACCCGCTTGTATTCGGTTTCCACGGACTTCCAGCTGGGCAGCGTCATTTTGCTGTATTCCCTAACGGCACGAGTTGGGAGAGATGTGCGCAGGCCGATGCAATAGCCAAGCCCGCGTCCGGGCAAGTGGCGTTAACTCAACCGGGGCTCAGAAACGTGATGCGAACTGGTTACCTGATTCCGGCGATGCTTGCTGCGTCGATGCTGCTGGCGGCCTGTGGCGGGGAGGAGAAGAGCGCCCCGGCTGAACCCGCGAAGCCCGCTGTGCCGGCGCCGACCGTGGCTGAGCTGCCGGCCCCCTATAACGAGGCCAATCTCGAAGCCGGACAGAAGGTGTTCGGCAACAAGTGCAGCTCGTGCCACTATGTCGAGAAGCGCGCCGATCACAAGGTGGGCCCGACGCTGCATGGCATGTTCGAGCGCGGACCCGCCAAGGCGGCTGGCTATCCGACCTATTCGGCGGCGCTGAAGGGGCTTGGCGGCGATGTCTGGGATCCGGCTGTGCTGGAGGAGTGGCTGACCAATCCGCGCGCGTTCCTGCCGGGCAGCAATATGCTGTTCAACGGGCTGGACGATCCGACGACGCGGCGCGACCTGATCGCGTACCTGATGGTGCGGTCGCGGAAATAGGTTTCAGGCCAGCTCGGCGAACTTGCGTTTGGCGAGGATGATGCCGCCGGACATCGCGTCGCCTGCGGGCGATACGATGTGCGGATGCACACGCTCGGGCAGCCACGGGCGGATGATTTCCGACAGGCCGCCGACGAGGGCGACTTCCGGCGCGCCGCGCTTGCGTAGGGCTTCGGCGATTTCCGCGATCTGTTCGGCGGCTTGCTGCATCAGCGCGACGGCGCGTGCGTCGCATGCGTTGGCGTGGTGGACGACCAGGGGGGCGAGGGTGGCGTAGTCGGTTGAGCTTGCCCGGTCCATCCAGTCGACGATTTCGACGGGGTCGTGGGAGAATTTCGCCATCACCTCTTCGGTGAAGGGAGTTGGATCGTCGCGGCCGTCCAGCGTGCGCAGGGCCATGCGCAGGGCGTTGAGGCCGATGTCCGCGCCACTGCCTTCATCCGAGACAGGAAAGCCATAGCCGCCGACGCGGATAGTCTGATCGCGCCACATGATGCCGATGCTGCCCGTGCCGCAGACGACGATGCCGCCATCGCCGCCGGCGAATGCGCCGAGGAGCGCCATGTAACCATCGCCCTCGAACCATGCGTTCGCGAAGGGGTGTTCCCAGTCTTCCAGCGCGCGGCGGGCGCCGCGTATGCCGGTTCCCGCGAGACCGATGCCGGCGTGGATGCGGGCGTAGGCTTCTTCGCCCAAGCCGGATTCGCGGATGGCTTGTTGCGCGGCTGTCATCACCGCGTAGAGCGCGGCGGCGAATCCGAATCGCATGCTGGCGGGGCCTGACTTGCCCGTGCCCAGCACCCGGCCATCGGCTGTTTCCAGCCGGGCGCGGCAGCCCGTGCCGCCGCCATCGACGCCGAGGAAGAGCGGATCAGCCATGCGCCTTCTGTAATGCGATTTGCCCGCCTTTCAATTGAAGGCCGCAGGGATAAGGTTTGAGGCATGACATCCAAGGACGCCCGGACGGAAGATCAGGACCCCGCTTTTGCGGACCTCGACCTGTGGGACACGGCCACGGCGTTGCAGAAGCTGCATCAAAGCCAGATGGCGGCTGTGGCGGCGGTTGGGCCGGCCCTGGCTGTGTTGGGGCATGCGGTGGATGCGGCGGCTGAGCGGCTGGAGCGCGGCGGGCGGCTGATCTATGCGGGCGCGGGAACTTCGGCGCGGATTGCTGTGCAGGATGGCGCGGAGTTGCTGCCGACATACGGGTGGCCTGCGGATCGCGTGGCGTTCGTGGTGGCGGGCAGTGAAGAGGCGCTTCTGCGGGCGGTGGAGAATGCGGAGGATGGCGCGGAGGCGGCGCGCGCGCGGATCACGGCGCTAGGCATTGGGGCTGGCGATGTATTGATTGCGGTGGCGGCGAGTGGGGAGACGCCGTTCACGCTGGCGGCTTTGCGCGCGGCGAAGGGTGTCGGCGCGATGACTGTGGGCATTGCGTCGAATGCGGGCGCGACGCTGGTGCGCGAGGCGGAGTTCGGCGTGCTGCTGCAGACGGGCGCGGAGGCGCCGGCGGGATCGACGCGCATGAAGGCAGGGACGGCGCAGAAGGTGGCGCTCAATCTGTTCTCCACGATGGTGATGGTGCGGATGGGGCGCGTTTATCGCGGGCTGATGGTGGACATGGTGGCAACCAACGCGAAGCTGCGCAAACGCGCGGTGCGGATGGTGGCGTCGCTGGATGGGTGTTCGGAGGCTGATGCGGAGCGTGCGTTGACGTTGGCCGGAGGCGAGCTGAAGGTGGCGGTGCTGGTGCGGCGTGGCGCGGAGGCTGGCGCGGCGCGAGCATTGCTGGCGCGGCATGGCGGGCGGCTGCGGGATGCGATTGCGGAGTTGGAGAAGCGCTAGACGCGCTCGCCAGCGATCCACACGCCTTGCACGTTCAGGCCCTGATCCAGCAGGACGAAGTCCGCGCGTGTGTTGGGGGCGATGCGGCCGCGATCATCTGCGCCGAGGAATTCTGCGGGGGTTAGCGTTGCCATGCGGAGGGCTTCGGCTTCGGTGGTCTTCAGCATGGTCATGGCGTTGCGGACGGCGGTCGCCATGTCGAGATGGGCGCCGGCAAGCGTTCCCGATGATGTGCGCAGTGCGCCTTCGGACAGGCGGACGGTCTCGCCGAACAGGGACATCTTCGTGCTCTCCGCGCCGATGGTCGCCATCGCGTCGGAGACGAGGATCATGCGCCGTGCGGTCTTGGCGTTGAAAGCTGCGCGCGCGGTCAGCGGATCGACGTGGATGCCGTCGAGGATGAGGCCGGCGAAGGCTTCGCGATGCGCCAGCGCTGCGCCGACGGGGCCGGGGTCGCGTGATTGAAGCGGCGGCATGGCGTTGAACAGGTGGGTGAAGCAGGTGGCGCCGGCGGCGAGGGCTGCTTCCGCGGTGGCGGCGCCGGCGGCGGTGTGGCCGAGGCTGACGCGGACGCCTTCGCCTGCGAGGATCGCGATGTCGTTGGGCGAGACACGTTCGGGCGCGACCGTGACCATGAGCGGGAAGCTGCGCCTTGCGGTCAGCATGATGAGGTCGGTTTCATCGAGCGGGCGGAGCTTTCCGGCGGGGTGAACGCCGCGCTTGGGTTCGGAGAGCCAGGGGCCTTCGAGGTGCAGGCCGGCGAGGCCTTTCACGCCTTCTGCGAAGGCGGCTGACATGGCGTCCAGCGCTGCGACGGTCTTCTTGCGGCTGTCGCTGATGAGAGTCGCCATCAGGCCGGTGACGCCGAGCTTGCGGTGGGCCGTGGCGATCGTGCGCAGGGTGTCGAGCGTCGGCGCGTCGTTGAACAGCACGCCGCCGCCGCCATTGACCTGAATGTCGATCAGGCCCGGCGCGAGCAGGCCATCGAGGTGTGTGGCGTTTGCGGGTGCGGTATCGAGAACGTCCGCGATACGCCCGCCCTCCACGCGCACGGCGGCGCCGGTGCGGATGATCTCGCCGTCGAACAGCCGGGTTGGCGCGAGGATGGTCATCTCAGCGTGTCTCGGTGATCTTCTTGAGGCGCGGCGGCCTGTCGGGCGAGCGGCCACGTTCGAGCGTGGTGGCATTTGCCAGCAGGTAGAAACGTGCGAGCAAGCCGATGAGCTGGAGCGCGGGGTGCGTGTCGTCCGGCGGCCAGGCGAGGAGCATGGCGCGGCTGCCGGCCTGCTCGAAGACGTCTGCGATCTTGTCGAGGCCATCCCACGCCTGATCGCGCTGGGCGAATATCACGACGCGCAGGTTCGGTCCTGCGAGCGCGAAGGGGCCATGCAGGACTTCGGCGGAGCTGTAGGCTTCGGCGAAGAGACCGGCGGTTTCCTTCAGCTTGAGGGCGGCTTCCTTGGCGATGGCGAGGCCGGGCCCGCGGCCTATGATGTAGAGCGGCTGGTCGCCAGACATGAAATCAAGCGCGTCGGGCCAGTCGAGTTTCAGTGCGCGCGCGAGGACTTCGGGCGCGCTTTCAAATGCGGCGATCATCTCGCGGTCATTGCGCCAGTGCGCCACGAGGCCGAAGCTGAGCAGCATGGCGGCGATGCAGGATTTGGTGGCGGCGACGCTTGCCTCCACGCCGGCCTCGAGAGGCAGATGCAGATCGACGGCGCTTTCGAGGTTCGAGCCCGGCACGTTGATGAAGCCGACGCGCAGCGCGCCCTGTCCGCCGGCGGCGCGGCAGTATTCGACGAGATCGGGGCTCTGGCCCGATTGCGACATGGCGAGGACGAGCGCCTCGCGCAGGTCCAGTCTGCCGCCATAGATCGAGCTGAGCGATGGGTTAGCGGATGCTGTGACGACGCCGAGATGCTGCTCGAACAGGTATTTCGCGAAGAGGGACGCGGCGCCGGAACTGCCTCGCCCAGCCGTAATCGCAAAGCGCGGCGGGCTGGCGCGGAGGCGGGCGCCGAGTTCAGCCAGCGGCCTGGAGGCGCGCGCCGCCAGCCGCGCGGCGATCTCGGGCGTTTCGCGCGTTTCGGATTCCATGAGCGTGGGCGTTGCGCCGGTCATCTGCCGATAGATATGGACCAGTCCGGGGGCGCTTACAAACACCCGTACCGCTACTGGCGAGGGGCGGGCGTGCGCGATAAAACGGCGGATGCGCCAGAGCCTGAGGCCACATCCTGATTCGGTTTGCGACGCCCTGCGGGCTGTGCAGGTGGACGTTGCGCGCGAGCCCGGAAATGTGTTGCGGCTCGACTATGTCGCCAGCGGAAGGATTGCGGATCTGCTGGTTCCCGCAGAAGCGCCACCCCAGCGCGCCGACAGGCTGTGGGAGCATACCGTCTTCGAGGTGTTCGTGCGGCGGCCGGGCGAGGAAGGCTATGTCGAATTCAACTTCGCGCCGTCGGGCGCATGGGCCGCCTACCGCTTCACGAGCCAGCGGCGCGGCATGTCCAATCTCACCGAATTCGATGCGATGCCGATGACGCTCGATCTTGGCATGAGCAGCCTGTCGCTGGGCGTCACGTTGCGGCTGGGGATGCTGCCCGATTTTGCCGATGGCGGACCGTGGAGCGTGGGCATCTCGACCATCATCGAGGAAGGCAATGGGCGGAAGTCCTACTGGGCGTTAGCGCATCCGCAAGGAAAGGCTGACTTCCATCACCCCGACAGTTTCGCACTCGAATTCCCGCCGGTGGACGCAACATGAAATTCGGAATCGACCGATTGATTGCCGACCCTGCACTGCGGGCGCCGCTGAAGGGCAAGCGCGTGGCGCTCGTGGCGCATCCGGCGTCGGTGACGGCCGATCTCACGCACTCGCTGGATGCGCTGGCGGCGCTGGGCGATATCAAGCTGTCGTCCGCATTCGGACCGCAGCACGGCATGCGTGGCGACAAGCAGGACAACATGGTGGAGAGCCCGGATTTCAACGATCCGGTTCACGGCATTCCGGTGTTCAGCCTTTATGGCGAGAGCCGCCGCCCCACGGGGCAGATGATGAGCACATGCGATGTCGTGCTGATCGACCTGCAGGATCTCGGTTGCCGCATCTACACCTTCATCACGACCTTGCTCTATGTGCTCGAAGCCGCCGCGAAGGACGGCAAGTCGGTGTGGGTGCTGGATCGGCCCAATCCGGTGGGGCGGCCTGTCGAGGGGCTCACGCTGCGCGCGGGCTATGAGAGTTTTGTCGGCGCGGGTCCGATGCCGATGCGCCACGGGCTCACGCTTGGCGAACTGGGCTACTGGTTCATCGATCACTTCAAGCTCGACGTCGATTATCGCGTGATCGAGATGGAGGGGTATGACCCAGATGCGCCAACGGGTCATGGCTGGCCGATTGGCGAGCGGACGTGGGTGAACCCCAGCCCCAACGCGCCGAACCTCTGGATGGCGCGGGCTTATGCGGGCACGGTGATGCTGGAAGGCGCGACGCTTTCGGAAGGGCGCGGGACGACGCGGCCTCTGGAACTGTTCGGCGCGCCGGATATCAATGCGCGCGATGTGATCGCCGAAATGCGCAGGCTCGCGCCGCAATGGCTGGAAGGTTGCCTGCTGCGCGATTGCTGGTTCGAGCCCACATTCCACAAGCACATGCACAAGCTCTGCAATGGCGTGCAGATCCACACGGAAGATCCCGCGCGGTACGATCACGAGGCGTTCAAGCCGTGGCGCGTGCAGGCGCTGGGCTTCAAGGCGATCCGCTCGCTCTATCGCGACTATCCGCTCTGGCGTGGCCTCGATTTCAAATACGAATACACGGCTGGCCGTCTCGCCATCGATGTGATCAACGGCTCGCCGCTGCTGCGGGAATGGGTGGATGACGCGAACGCGACGGCGAATGATCTCGATGCGATCACGCTGCCGGACGAGCGCGCCTGGGAGGCCGAGCGGCGGCCTTACTTGCGCTACTGAGCGTTCCTCACATCTTGCTCCGAAAAGATGGAAACGGGCCTTGAGCCGCGTCCCGTACATCGCGCCGGCTGGCTGCGGGCAAATCGTCCTGAAATGGTTCGGGCGCCGATCCCTGTGCTGGAGGCAAGGTTTCCCGGCCTCGGGGACTTGAGCGAGGCCGAGATGTCATTGGCGATCGGCGGGGAGAACGATGAGGACGCCCTCGGGGAGCGGCCTGGACCAGCCGGTAGGGTCGTGCTTACCCCCCGAATTTCCGGGGGGTAAAGGCCTGTGCGCGCCAATAGGCAGAAACCTTGCAACCCCGTAAGATTGCAGGAATCAAGTGCGCATTCGTGCGGGCAATCCGCGGCGAGGGGTCGGTGCATGGACGGCGAGCCTAAGACAGCTCAGCTGCTCGCGGAGTGGCGTGGCGGGGGTGTCGATGCCCGCAACACCCTTATTGCGCGCCTGCACCCGGAGCTTTCCGTCATTGCGGCGGCCCGCCTGCGGGCGGAGCGCGGCACGTCCCTGTCCACCGGCGATCTGATCAACGAATCCGTGATGCGGATCGCCCAGGCGGACGGGCTTTCCATCTCCGACCGCACGCACATGCTGGCGCTGGCCTCCCGCGTGATGCGCAATATTCTGGTCGATCACGCCCGCCAGAAGGTCGCAGGAAAGCGCAAACACCAGAAAGTCGAGCTGACCACGCAGGTCGATGGCGGCCAGCGCTTTGATCTGATCGCGCTGGATTCCGCGCTTATCAGGTTGAAGGTGCTCGACCCCCAACTCGCGGAGCTTGTTGAAATGCGATATTTCGGCGGGATGACGGTGGAGGACGTAGCCCTCGCGACGGGGACGTCCGAACCTACGGTGAAACGCCGCTGGCAGGTCGCCCGGTCGTGGCTTCTCGATGCGCTCCAGAATCCGATCGACGAGGAATGACCAAAGTCGCGCTCGAACGCGAGGCGCTGGCGCTATTCGAGGCCTTTCTCGAAGCTGAGCCGGCGGACCCCGATGCCTGGCTCGCAGCCCGAACCGGCGGGCGCGCGGACCTGCTCGCGCGCGTGCGCCGATTTATCGTCGCCGAGCAGGAAGTGACGATGCGCACCGGCGGCGCGGTGGCCTCCATCGGTGAGGAACCGCCGGCGCCCAAGCGGCTGGCCGGCTACATCATCACCGAGCGGATCGGCTCGGGCGGCATGGGCTCGGTCTATCTCGCCCGCCGCGACAGGGGCGATTTCGACCATATCGCCGCCGTGAAGATCATCAGGCCGGGCCTGCTGTCGGAGCGGCTGGTCGACCGGTTTCGCCGCGAGCGGCAGATCCTCGCGCAGTTGCGCCACCCCAATATCGCCCAGCTGTTCGACGGCGGATCGACGGAAGACGGCTCCCCCTACATCATCATGGAGTATGTCGAGGGCAAGCCGCTGCTCGCCTGGGCCGAAGAGTCCGGCGCCACGCGCGACCAGCGGATCGACATGCTGCTGCAGGCCTTCACGGCGGTGTCGTTCGCGCACGCCAACCTGATCGTCCACCGCGATATCACGCCGTCCAACGTGATGGTGACCAACAATGGCGTCGCCAAGCTGATCGACTTCGGCATTGCGCGGCCCAAGGGCGCAACCGACGCACCGGCCCGTACATCGGATGGGTCCGGCTCGCTGCACACGCTGAGCCTCACGCCCGGATATGCGGCGCCGGAGCGGATGACCGGCGCCGAGCCGACGACGGCTGCAGACGTCTATTCGCTGGGCAAGCTGGCGCAGAAACTCCTCGAGGACAGTCAGGCTGACAAGGAACTCGCCGCCGTTCTGGCGCGCGCCACGGCGGCAAAGCCCGAGGATCGCTACGCCTCGGTCGATCTCTTCGCGGCCGATCTTGTGGCGTGGCGTGAAGGGCGGCCGGTTTCTGCCTATGGGCAGGGTGCGGGTTATGCGTTCCGCAAGTTCATCGGACGGCATCGCATCGCGGCTGCGGCGACGGCCGCCGGCCTGATCCTGCTTGTCGGCGCGTTCGCTGCAACGGGCGTTGCGTGGTTCCTTGCTGATCGCGCGCGTGCGGCAGAGGCGCAGCGTTTCGACGACGTACGCAAGCTCGCGAATTACATGCTGTTCGATCTCGACGAGCAATTGCGCGTCGTTCCCGGCAACACGACGGCGCGCGCCGATCTGGCGACCGAAGCGCAGGGCTATCTCGACGCGCTGTCGCAATCTGCTGGGCAGGACCGCGCGCTGTTGATCGAGACGGCGCGGGGCATCGTGAAGCTCGCGGAAATCCAGGGGTCGCCGCTGCAACGGAACCTCGGGCAGGATCTGTCGGCAAAGGCCAATCTGGAAACGGCCGCCCGGATGCTGGCGGATATCCGCAAGGCGTCCGGCGACGAGCCGGCAATCGCCGTTACCGAAGCGCGCATCGGCGCGATCCTCAGCCTGATCTCGTTCTACAATGACAGCGATGCGGAAAAGGCGCTCGCTCAGGTGGCGGCTGGCCGTGAGGCTCTGGCGCGGGTGGAGGCGGGCGACCGTGATGCGGCGTGGCGTCTGGCCGAGAAGGACCTCAACCGCGCCGACATGGAGCGGTTTGCAGGCAATGAAGAGTTCGATGCGCTGATCGCGGCGACACAGCGCCATGAAGCGATGATCGAGGTATGGCCCTCGCCTGAGAAGGAGAGCGATCAGGCGGCGGTTGAGCGGGCATGGGCGCTCTACAATCGCGGGCTTGCGTGGTCGCTGATGGGGCGTGACGCTGAAGGTTATCCGGCGATGCGCGAGGCGCACGATGCGCTGGTGGAGATCGAGCGCAGGGATACGGGCAACCCCGATCTGCTCTATCAAATCGGCTGGATGGGGGCGGATGCGTACTCTGCGGCTGCGCGCATCGACAAGCAGGCGGAGGCGGAAGACCTGCTGTTCAGCGCGCAGGCCGCAGCCCGCCGCCTGACCGCAATTGCCGACAAGGACGACTCGGCCAGCGTCATGGCCTACATGATCGCGGAGACGTACGCGCAGCATCTCGGCAATGTCGGGCGCTTCGACGAGGCGATCGCCGAGCAGAGCCGCATTCTCGCGGCGCGCATCGCCGACATGGACGAGACGAGTTCGGGAGTCCATGCCGGTTGGAGCGAGCTGATGCTGGGGCAGATCGCCAAGCAGGCGGGCGACAGGGCGTTGGCATGCCAGTCCTTCATCGGCGCAGAGGCTCGGCTGGCCAAGGCGGATGCGGCGGGGCGGCTGATGGCGTTCCACAAGGCCTTCATGCCCGGCCTGCAAGCGCGGATCGCCATCTGCCGGGCCGGTGGGCCATTGTCCTCGATGGCGCCGCTGCAGTAGCCGTCCGCAGGCGGGTCAAGCGCCGCAATCGTGCTTGTTTGTTTCCGCCGCTTTTCTCCGTGCGCCATGAGCGAGACGGGGCTGGAAGCCTGGGTCCCCGCTGGCTGTTTTGCCGAGCCGGCTAGCGCAAGGATGCGTTGATTTTCTCCAGGGCGGAGGCGCCGGGCGTGAGATCGGCGGTGGTCAGCTGGTTCAGCGGCCGCTCCGTTGTTCCGAGCCGGTCGTGCAGGTCTGTGGCGTCGGGGTCGACGTAAAGCAGGCCGGTGACGATCTCGCCTTCCGCGTGGCGTTCCTGCAGATAGTTTGCGGCGGCAATCTTGTTCGTGGCGTCATAGTCGTCGTGCAGTTTGCGGAGGCGCAAGACCGAGCCGTCATGCTGCGTCACCTCGCGCAATTCGCCCGGCTTGTACGCCGTGGTGATCGGCGTGCGTCCGAGGATCACGTCCAGCCGGTTCACCGCCTCGTTGTGCTCGCGCACATAGTCGAAGCTCTTGGTCGAACCCGCATGATTGTTGAAGGCGACGCACGGGCTGATCACATCGAGGAAGGCAGGGCCGTGATGGCTGAGCGCGCCCTTGATCAGCGGCACCAGTTGCTCCTTGTCGCCCGAGAACGAGCGGCCGACATAGGTCGCGCCCAGCTGCAGGGCGAGGGCGACGAGATCGATGCCGCTCTCGGTATTCTCAAGTCCCTTCTTGGACTTCGAGCCTTTGTCGGATGTCGCGGAAAACTGCCCCTTGGTGAGGCCGTAGACGCCATTGTTCTCGACGATGTAGCTCATGTTCACGCCGCGCCGGATCGAGTGCGCGAATTGGCCGAGGCCGATGGACGCGCTGTCTCCGTCGCCCGACACGCCCAGATAGATCAGGTCGCGATTGGCCAGATTGGCGCCGGTCAGCACGCTGGGCATGCGGCCATGCACGCTGTTGAAGCCGTGGCTCTGGCTCAGGAAGTAATCCGGCGTCTTGGATGAGCAGCCGATGCCGGAAATCTTCGCCAGCCGATGCGGCTGGATCGAAAGCTCCCAGCACGCCTGGATAATGGCGGAGCTGATCGAGTCGTGGCCGCATCCGGCGCACAGCGTGGAGACGCGCCCCTCATAGTCCCGCCGCGTGAAGCCGAGCTCGTTCTTGGGCAGGCTTGGGTGATGCAGCCTGGGCTTGACGATGTAGGTCATGCGCGGGGGCCCTTCTCGGTGATCTGGCGCGTCGCCTTGCGGGCTTCGAGGCGCTTGCCGATGGCGTCGATCAGGAAGCGCGCGGTGATCGGCGTGCCGTCATAGTGCAGGATGGAGGTGAGGCGCGAGGCGTCGATGCCGCCCTCGATCATCAGCAGCGAACGCAGCTGCGCATCGCGGTTCTGCTCCACGACGCAGACTTCGTCGTGGGCGTGGATGAAATCATAGACGTCCTGGCTGAACGGGAAGGCGCGCACGCGCAGGGCGTCGATATGGTCGCCGCCAGCCTCCAGCGATTCCAGAGCCTCGTGCATGGCCGGGGTGGTCGAGCCGAAATAGATCGCCCCGATCCGTGTCTTCTGCGATGCAGGCCGCAGGATAGGGCCGGGCACAAGGCTCGCCGCCGTGTGAAATTTCTTGAGCAGGCGCTCCATATTGTCCTGATAGTCGACGCCCTTCTCCGAATAGCCCGCCATCCGGTTGCGCGATGTGCCGCGCGTGAAATAGGCGCCCTTGTCCGGGTGCGTGCCCGGATAAGTGCGGAAAGGAATGCCGTCGCCATCCACGTCGGTGTAGCGGCCGAAGAACGCGCCAGCCTGCAACTGCTCGGCGGTCATCACCTTGCCGCGGTCGATCCGGCGCGCGTCGTCCCATTTGAACGGCTCGCACAACCATTCCTGCATCCCGATATCGAGGTCGAGCATCACGAACACTGTGCTTTGCAGCCGGTCCGACAGGTCGAATGCCTGCGCGCTCATGGTGAAACACTCGCCGGGATCGGCGGGCAGCAGCATGACATGCTTGGTGTCGCCGTGGCTGGCATAGGCGGCGAGCAATATGTCCGACTGCTGTGTGCGCGTCGGCATGCCCGTGGAGGGGCCGCCGCGCTGCACGTCGAAGATCACGGCGGGAATTTCGGCAAAATAGCTGAGGCCGATGAATTCGTTCATCAGCGATATGCCCGGCCCGGATGTGCAGGTGAACGACCGCGCGCCGTTCCAGCCTGCGCCGACCACCACGCCGATGGACGCGATCTCGTCCTCGCACTGCACGATGGCGTATTTGGCCGATCCGTCTTCGTCCCGCCTGAAGTCTTCGCAGTAGCCGGTGAAGGCCTCTGCAAGCGAGGTGGATGGCGTGATGGGATACCAGGCGCAGACCGTCGCCCCGCCATAGACCGCGCCAAGGGCTGCTGCCGCATTGCCTTCGACGAAGATGCGGTCACCCACGGCGTCTGACTTCCGCAGTTGCAGGCCAATGGGGTGGAGGTTTTTCTGCGCCCAGTCGCGCCCGAGATTGAAGGCGGCGATGTTCGCCGGGATCAGCTTGGGCTTGGAGGCGAACTCCTCCTTCAGCAACTGCTCGACCACGGCGGGATCGATGCCGATCAGCCATGACAGCGCGCCGACATAGCAGATGTTCTTGAACAACTGCCGCTCGCGCGGAATCCTGTAGGCCTCGTTGCAGATCGCCGTCAGCGGCACGCCGATGATGTTGACGTCGTCGCGAAACTTCGAGGCGGGCAGGGGCTTGGTGGAGTCGTAGAAGAGATAGCCTCCGGGGCTGATCTCCTTCACATCGTCATCCCATGTCTGCGGGTTCAGCGGCACGGCAAGATCGACGCCGCCACGCCGCCCGAGATGGCCCGCGCCCGAGACGCGCACCTCATACCAGGTCGGCAATCCCTGGATGTTGGACGGGAAGATGTTGCGCGCCGCCACCGGCACGCCCATGCGGATGACCGACTTGGCGAACAGGCCGTTGGCCGACGCCGAGCCCGATCCGTTCACGTTGGCGAACTTCACCACGAAGTCATTCACGGCGGTGAGTGGCGCAGGCCGTATGCTTGCCACTTCGGTTAGCGTGTCCGGCATTTTGGCCCCGCCTGCGTGATGTCGATCAGGTATTTCTGCATGTCCCACGCGCCTGTGGGACAGCGCTCGGCGCATAGCCCGCAGTGGAGGCACACATCTTCGTCCTTCACCATGACGCGCCCGGTCGGCAGGCCATCCGCCACATAAAGCTCTTGCGCCAGATTGAGCGCCGGCGCCTTCAGCCGCGTTCGCAGTTCCGCTTCGCTGCCATCTTCGGTGAAGGTGATGCAGTCAGTCGGGCAGATATCGACGCATGCATCGCACTCGATACAAACCTTGGCCGTGAACACAGTCTGCACATCGCAGTTGAGACAGCGCTGCGCTTCCTTGAAGCCGAGCCCCTGGTCAAAACCCAGCTCCACCTCGGCCTTCACGTCTTTCAGCGATTGCGCCTTGTCACGATGAGGGACCTTGTAGCGGCGGTCGTTGGCGACGTCATTGTCATAGCTCCATTCGTGGATGCCCATCTTCTGGGAGATCACGGTGACGCCCGGCGCAGGCCGCACAGCAATGTCCTGGCCATTGAGGAACATGTCGATCGACACGGCGCCGGCATGGCCATGCGCCACGGCCCAGATGATGTTCTTGGGTCCGAAGGCCGCATCGCCTCCGAAGAACACATTCGGGATGGTGGACTGCATCGTCTCTTCGCCGACAACCGGCATGTCCCACTTGTCGAATTCCATTCCGATGTCGCGCTCGATCCACGGGAAGGCGTTCTCCTGACCCACGGCGACCAGCACATCGTCGCAGTCGAAATGCTCGTCGGGCTCGCCCGTCGGCACGAGCAGGCGGCGCCCCTTGGCGTCCTTCTCGGCCTTCACCTTCTCGAACGTCATGCCTGTCAGCTTGCCGCCTTCGTGGATGAACGCCTTGGGCACGAGATAGTTGAGGATCGGAATGTCCTCGCCGATGGCGTCTTCCTTCTCCCACGGGGAGGCCTTCATCTCCTCGAAGCCCGAGCGCACGATGACCTTCACATCGTCTCCGCCAAGGCGGCGGGCGGTGCGGCAGCAATCCATCGCGGTGTTGCCGCCGCCCAGCACGATCACGCGCTTGCCAATCCTGTCGGTATGCTCGAACGAAACGTTGGAGAGCCAGTCGATGCCGATATGGATGTTGGCGGCTGCTTCCTTGCGGCCCGGCAGGTCGAGGTCGCGTCCACGCGGCGCGCCGGTTCCGACAAAGATCGCGTCATAGCCTTCCGCCAGCAGCGCCTTCATCGACTCAACCCGCTGCTGCAGGTGCATCGCCGGCCCCAGCGCCGTGATATAGCCGACCTCCTCGTCGATCACTTCTTCCGGCAGACGAAAGCGCGGGATCTGGCTGCGGATCATCCCGCCGGCCTTCTTGTCCGCGTCATAGACGTGGACTTCATAGCCCAACGGGGCGAGATCCCTTGCGACCGTGAGCGATGCGGGCCCGGCGCCGACACAGGCGACCTTCTTGCCGTTCTTCGGCGCGACCCTGGGCAGGAGGGCTGCAAAGTCCGCCTTGTTGTCGGCCGCCACCCTCTTCAGGCGGCAGATCGCCACCGGCTCCTCTTCGACCCGGCCCCGCCGGCAGGCGGGTTCGCACGGCCGGTCGCACGTCCGCCCCAGGATTCCCGGAAAGACGTTCGACCTCCAGTTGATCATATAGGCGTCGGTGTATCGCCGGTCGGCGATCAGCCGGATGTATTCGGGTACGGGCGTATGCGCGGGACAGGCCCACTGGCAGTCGACGACTTTATGAAAATAGTCGGGACGCGAAATGTCCGTTGCCTGCAATGCACGCCCCCGTCGCTTGGCGTGACCGACCCTCATCGGTCCGCGGCTTTGCTCGCCCGGCGCATGCTTGCTGCGGCTTGTTACCCTTATGCCGCAGTCGCGAACACGTCCGGGTCGGCCTCTACACGAAGCAGCGGGGAGGCTGCTTCGGGGATGACCTTACTCCCGCTAATGCGCGCGTCTACTGGCTGTGTGTTGCGGTGTTTCCTCCCCCGGCGCTTCGCGCGGCGGAGGAAAGCTATCGCGGCAGGCTGCTCGAACCCATCAGATATGCGTCCACCGCCCGCGCGCACTGGCGGCCTTCGCGGATGGCCCATACCACCAGCGACTGACCGCGCCGCATGTCGCCGCAAGTGAAGATGCGGTCGGCGCTCGTCTTGTAGTCGTCGGTGCTCGCGGCAACATTGCCACGCGGATCGAGCGCGGCCATGGACTGATCGACCAGTCCCGGCGCAACCGGGCCGACAAAGCCCATGGCGAGCAGGACGAGATCGGCCTTCAGCTCGAACTCGGAACCTTCCACCTCCTGCATCGTCATGCCGTTCGGGCCGCGCACCCATTCGACGCGGGCGCAGACGAGCGCGGTAACCTTGCCGCCTTCGCCGATCGCGCGCTTGGTCACGACTGCAAAGTCGCGCTCGCAGCCTTCCTCGTGCGAGGACGACGTGCGCAGCTTCAGCGGCCAGTCCGGCCAGGTCATCGCCTTGTTTTCCTTGGTCGGAGGCTTCGGCATGATTTCGAGCTGCGTCACCGATGCCGCGCCGTGGCGGTTGGACGTGCCGATGCAGTCCGAGCCCGTATCGCCGCCGCCGATCACGATGACATGCTTGCCCTTGGCGCTGATCGTGCCGTTGGGCGCCGCCGTCTTTTCGCTGTCGCCAGCCACGCGCTTGTTCTGCTGCGTGAGGAAATCCATCGCGAAGTGGACGCCGTCGAGTTCGCGCCCCGGAATCGGCAGGTCGCGCGGGTTCTCGGCGCCGCCTGCGAGGACGATAACCTGATAATCGTCGAGCAGGCGCTGCACGGTCACGTCCTTGCCGACATTGAGGCGCGTGCGGAAGATCACGCCTTCGGCTTCCATCTGGTGGATGCGCCTGTCGATGGGATGCTTTTCCATCTTGAAGTCGGGGATGCCATAGCGGAGCAGGCCGCCGATGCGATCCGATTTCTCGAACACGGTCGGCGAATGACCGGCGCGCGCAAGCTGCTGCGCGCAGGCAAGACCCGCAGGTCCAGAGCCGACCACGGCGATGCGCTTGCCCGTGCCGCGCGGCGCCGTCTGCGGCTTGA
>CAZGWV010000049.1:14508-26887 GCA_964529555.1 uncultured Rhizobium sp. | reverse complement strand
ATTCAGGGCCTGATCGACGGCTCGCCCGTCTTCCTGTTTATGAAGGGCACGCCCACCTTCCCGCAGTGCGGCTTCTCGGCGACCGTGGTCGCGATCCTCGATCATCTGGGCGTGCGCTATGAGAGCGCGAACATCCTTGAGGACGCAGAACTGCGCCAGGGCATCAAGGACTTCTCCAACTGGCCGACCATCCCGCAGCTCTATGTGAAGGGCGAGTTCATCGGCGGCTGCGACATCACGAAAGAGATGTTCGAGTCCGGCGAGTTGAAACAGCTGTTCGCGGACAAGGGCGTGCTGCTGGACGCCTAGCAGGCGAGGCGGCGTTCGAGGTCGCTGGCGAGTTGGTCGAGGCCGGGCGCGCGGACGATTTCGAGCGATGTGAGCACGAGTTCCACCGCATCGATCGGGCCGGGCAGCGCCGCGGCGGCGCCGCGCAGTTCGGCGAGGAGCAGCAGATGCTCCAGCGACCGGCCCGGCTGGGCGCGAGATCCCAGCCCGATGACGGGCGCCGAGTTCGGACGGCTGCAGAGTCCGGCGAGAAGATCGAGCCCGGCGGTGTGATCGAGATTCACGACGACGATGTCGAAATCCCTGATCGTGTCGCGCGAAGCGGCGATGCGCGCCGGGTCCGCCGCGACGAAACTTATGGCGGGATGATTGAGACCGAGCGCTTCGGATTCCAGCATGGGCGGCGCCCCGACCAGCAATATCCTGACCTTGCCGGTGACGGTGCGCATTCCGGGCGCCCCAAGCTCGCGCATGAACTCCTCCGGGAGACGATTTGCTGATCCCAGCGATCTTCCAGTCCCCGAATGATTAATGATAAGGCTCTAATTATTAGTTGCTCTTAGCATAGGGGTAGCCCCCTAATTCCGCGCGCGCGGCGGTCGCGCAGCGCCTGAAAACGGCCTATGAGCACCGCAAAAGCGGACCTCGGGCATGGCTGACGACACTTCGCAGGCGGACGATATCGACGATTCGGCGGAGCTGTTCTCGCCGCTGCATCCCGTGTTTGCCGATGCGCCCGGAAGCGTGGCGTTCCGCAAGCTGCGCAAGCGCCTGGTGCGCCAGACGCAGGAGGCTATCCGCGCTCACGGCATGGTTCCGGCGGGGCGGCGTCCGCGCTGGCTGGTGTGCCTATCGGGGGGCAAGGACAGCTACACGCTTCTTTCCGTGCTGCTCGACCTGCAATGGCAGGGCGCGCTGCCGGTCGATCTGCTGGCGTGCAATCTCGATCAGGGGCAGCCGGGTTTTCCCAAGCACATCCTGCCGGAATATTTCACCCGGATCGGCGTGCCGCACCGGATCATCACGCAGGACACCTATTCGGTCGTGACGGAAAAGGTGCCGGCGTCGAACACATATTGCTCGCTATGCTCGCGGATGCGGCGCGGCATTCTCTATCGCATCGCGCGGGAGGAAGGCTGCGAGGCGGTCGTGCTCGGCCATCATCGCGACGACTCGCTGGAGACGTTCATGCTGAACTTCCTGTTCGGCGGACGGATGGCCGCGATGCCGCCCAAGCTGGTCAACGATGCGGGCGATCTTTTCGTGCTGCGTCCGCTGATCGGTTGCGCGGAGGAAGACATCCGCAGGTTTGCGGGGCTGATGCAGTTCCCCATCATCCCCTGCAATCTCTGCGGTTCGCAGGAAGGCCTGCAACGCATGCAGATCAAGGCGATGCTGGATGACTGGGAGAAGCGCAATCCGGGGCGGCGGCAGATCATGTCGCGCGCACTGGGCCATGTACGGCCATCGCATCTCGTTGATGGCGAGCTGTTCGACTTCGCGGGGCTGGAGCTGGGAGTTCCGGGCACGAAGGATGACGGGGTTTAGTGCGGGATCGAGACATCTCGTTTGCCGATAGAGACCCCCACCTGTCCGCCCCCTAAGTACGGGGCGGACAGGTGGGGGTCTGGTTCGACGATGGGGCTCTATCCCGCTGTCGGCGCCGGGCCAGCCTGCGCCATCGTCTTCGCAGCCTCGAACCGCTGTTTCATCGCCGCCGCAAAGGCATCGACGCGCGGCGCATCGGCGAGGCGGCGGACGGCTTCGGAGACGCTGGCGCCTGATACATCAGTCTGCGCGACGATGAGATCGAAGCTTGCCTTGTTCGCGCTGCCGTCCATCACGCCGGCATAGCCCCTCACCTGTGCAATCAGCGCAGGATCTTTCGCCATGCGCGCGGCAATGCCGGCCTTGAAGATGAGATCGGCGTCCTTCTTCCCGGCCTGGCCCAGCGGCGGCAGCATCGCGACCATGGCGGCGGCGGCTTGCGGCCATTTGCGGTCGCGCCAGTAGGCGTCGGCCAGAAGCGACTTCGCCTCGACGCCTTCGAGCGGCTCGACCAGCTCGATGACGTGATCATAGCGGCCGAGGTCGCGATAGGCGGCGGCTTCGAGCAGGCGGCGTTCCAGCGCAAGCTCCTTGGGCAGTTGCGGCAGGCGCGTGGAATTGATCGCGGCGAGCGCCTTGTCGGGCCGCCTGTCCCACAGATAGATCGTCGCGAGATCGACCGCGACAGCAGCCTTGCCAACGCCGCGAATGCGATTGTCGACCTGATACTGCAGCAGGGCGCTGGCGGGCTCCAGCAGGTCGAACGCCACGAGGCGCTGCGCCAGCTTGCGCACCATCTGGTCGCCATCGGGGCCGATGGGCATCAGCGTGTCGTCGAATTCATAGAACAGCGCGACAGCCTGGATCGGGTCGAGGCGATCCGCCTCGCCATCGAGGAACAGGCGGCGGAAATAGTCCGACAGCTTGATGCGCAGCTCGCGCGCGCCCGGCGCGTCGGCATCGCGCAGCGCGGTCGATTGCGCCAGCAGCAGCGCATCGCGGAAACGCCCGACACGCATGTACTGATCCGCGAGAATGCCGACGGTGGCCATCTCGACATCGTCGCCGCGCCAGCGGAAACGCAGCGATTCCAGTTCCAGCGCGGCTTCAGCCGCCGTCATCTTGCCGGCGGGAACGCCCAGCTCCAGACGACGCAGCTCGGCGCGCACGGCGACGGGCTCGACCGCGGTCTGCGCCAGGCGCTCGAACTCGCCATAGGCGGCGGCAGGCCCATCCACGACAGCGCGGAGATTGGCGAGCGCAAGCTGGCCGCGCTCCTTGGTGTCGCGATCACCATTGGAGATGGCGAGATTCGCCTGCCTGCGGGCCGCGTCGAAATCATTGACCTTCAGGGCCGCTTCCGACCACACGACCGCGAATTCCGCCGCGCGTGCGGACGAATACAGCTGCGACTGGCGGTCGGATTCGCGGAACAGCTCCATCGCCCGCTCCCATTCGTTGCGACCGGCGGCGACCATGGCGCGCCAGAGGGCTGCGGACTGGTCGCCGCGCAGGATGCCGCGCGAGAGATCCTGCTCGGCTTCCTTGAGGCGGCCGATCATGTAGTTCGCAGCGCCCCGCATGCCGACGACGGTTGGGTCCTGCTCAAGCTCGGGCCGCTCCGTCACGGCCATGCGCAGGATGCCGAGCGTCTCGTGCGGCTGCTGGTGGCCCATATAGAAACGCGCGAGTTCGAGCGCGGCGGTCGCGCCCATCGGCGTCGATGGATCGGAGGCGACGGTCGCGTTCTGAAGCCGCTTGAGCTGGGCGAAATACTGCTCGCCGCGCGAGGCGCCCCAGGCGGCGAAATCGATGAAGGCGGGATTGGCCGTCGTCGACCCGAGACCGAGATCGGCTGCCGCCGTATCGGTTGACGATTGCGCACTCGCCGCCATCGACACGGCGACGCGCTCGCCTTCCAGCGTCACCAGCACGCTGTCGGACTTGGGCGCGATGGCAAGGCCGTGCGCGGTGGCGGGGAGCGAGGCTTCCACGAAGTCGCGTGGCGTTGGCGAGGACGAAGACGGGCCATAGGCGACGGCGACGGCGAGCTGGTCGCCGATCACCGGGTCCTCGAACCAGACGAGGCCGGTCGCCCCGATCATCATCGTCTCGATGCGCGCGCGGCCGCCGTCGCCGGGCTTGCGTTCGGGCTTGAGGAAGCGTTGCGGGCGGTTGGCGGTGGGTGCGATCCTGATCGTCCAGACCGTCTCGTCCATTTCGGCGGACACCGAAAGACCCTTCGGCGTTTCGACCCGCAGGATGGTGGCGTCCTTTTGGCGCATCGCGCGCGCGCGATAGCCTGCCGGGAATTGCGTCGCATCGAGTTTGAGGTCGGCATTGGCGGCGAACACCGCCCAGACCACCTGCCCGCGCGCGAACACGGCGGCGGGCGCGGGGGCTGCGAACGGCGCCGAGAGATCGAGGCCGCCGGTGATGGGCGTCGCCTTCACGAAGACGATGCCGTTGGGCGGCGCCGGATCCTTCCACTGGGGCGCCATCACGGTCGCGCGCTCGGGGCCGCCCAGGGCGGAGCTGGCGACGGGAGGGGACGCCACGGCCGGTGCAGTGGCCGAAAGCTTGGGCGGTGTGAGGAGGATCGGCGCGCCGGGCGATTGCGGCGAGGGCGGCGGCGCGGCGGCTGTCTGCGCCGACGCCGGTGCTGGCGCCGGAGCCGCCGCCGGGGGCGCGGGCTTCGAGATATCGATGACGAGCACGTCGCCTTCGAGGAAGTGCTTGATCGGCAGCTTGTCCTTCGAGGTGACCGTGACGATGTAGCCGCGATCGGAATTCTCGCCCTTGAAGTCGGCAAGATTCGGCGGCGGCGCGATGCGCAGATAGGCAAGGTCCGGCTTGGCGCGCTTGGTGAATTGCAGCGTCAGCGCGCCCTCGCCCTGGTTCGTCACCTTGTAGCCGGTTTTCGAGTCCCAGTAGAACGCGATGCGCGAGCTGTCGCCCGAATGACTGCCGCGCACTTCCAGAGGCTCAAGCGCCGCCGGCGGCGGGAGGGCGGCGATGCGGCGCGTTTCGGCTTCCGCCGCACGCTTCTGAACCAGCGGCGAGACGACGTTGGGCGGGGTCTGCGAAACCGATTCCGGGATCAGATCGATGGCGACGAGATCGATCGATGTCGAGACGGCAAGGCGCGGCGTCTGCTTGAGGCCGATGCGTGCGGTCATTCCGTCCGGGTCCATGAAGGTGACGGCAGCCCAGTTGGGCAGCCCTTCCTTCAGTTTGGCGAGATCGATCGTGACCTTCTGATCGAAGGACAGGATCAGCACCTGGTTTGAAACCTGCGCGCTGACCTTCGGCGCGTTCTCGTCGCCATCGGCCCACTTCGCCGTGATGCGCGCGTAGGTCGGGTTTTCCTTGAAGGTGAGCTGGACAGGACGATCCGCCACGGCCGGCGCGACAATGCCAAGCGTCACCGCTCCCATGAGGGAGAGGCGGAACGCCCAGCTGGCCGTGGGGAACGAACCGCTCATGCAGGCGGCGTCGCGGACAAGGCCGCGCCCTGCGGCGGCTTCGCCAGATCGGCCAGCATGCGCGTCAGCCCTTCGGCGCGCTTCGGCGTCATGGAGGACATGATCGCGGCGAGCGTTGCGGGCTTCATCGATTTGGCGAGATCGAGCAGAACGCCATCGTCCATGCCGTTGAAGATCACGGCGGCATCCTTGGGCTTCATCGCCTCATACGTCTTGACCAGCGAGGCCATGCGCTCGTCGCGCTTGGCTTCCATCTGAGTCAGAAGGCCCTGCACGCGCGTTTCGACGGCCTTGAGTTCGACGATCTGCTCCTGCAGGCGGCTCTCGGCGGCGGCGGCGGCGCCTTCGCGCGTGGAGATGCCGGATTCGCGCTCGTCGAGCGCTTCGCGGCGGGCCTGCAGGCTGCGCAGCACGATGATCTCGTTCGAGGACAGCCCGGCTTCTTCAGCAGCGGCATCGAGCGCGGAAAGGCATTGTTCCGGCGTCGGCGGGGTCATAGCGGCGCCTGCGGGCGGGGCTTCCTCGTCCGACGCTTCTTCGGCGGCGGCTGTCAGTTCGCTGGGCGCCGAGGGGCCCGATTGGGTTTCGCCGGCCTGCTGGGCGAAGGCCTGCGCGATATCGACGCCCTTGAACGCGAGCGCGCCGATGCTGACGGCGATCACGGCGGAGAACACACCGACCTTGGGCGTCATGGCGAGGGCTCCCTAGAGGACGCTGCGGCGGCGCAGGGTAAAGTCGATGGGCGCGCGGACATTGTCGCGGTCATGCGGACTGTCGATCATCGCTTCGCGCGGCGCTTCGCGGATCAGCGGGGCGTTCGCCATCGCGCGGGCTTCGTCGATCTTCGATTGCAACTCGCGGCCCGCGGCGTCGGCCGAGCGGCGTAGCGCCGTGACGGCGTTTTCGGCGTGCTGGACGGAGTTCTGCAACTCGCGCGCCGCTTCGAGCATGCGCATGTTGCCGGTACGCAGCGCCTTGAGACGGCTGTCGATGCGGATGCAGTAGAGGATCGCGATGATCAGCAGGACCGCGAGAAAGCCTTCAAAGGCGAGGACGTAAATGTTGCTCATCTTGCTTCCATGACCCGCTTCTTGGCGGCCTGCGTGATCGGCGCTTCGACCCGCATGGCGACGTTCTGTCCGATACGGCCGACCTGGCCGTGCGTGAGGTGGATGTCGCCGCACATGAGCTGCGCCTTCGAATCGGGCGTGGCGTTCATAATCAGCGTGTCGCCGACCTGCAGATTCATCATCTTGCCGAGCGGCGCCTTGAACTCGTCGAGCACGACACGCAGCGCCGTGGGGGCGGACCACAGCTCGGTTGCAAGGTGGCCTTCCCAGATGTTGTCGCGGCCGAACTTCTCGCCCATGAAGTTCTGCAGCAGCATCTTGCGGATCGGCTCCAGCGTGGCGTAGGGCAGCAGCAATTCGCAGCGGCCGCCGCGATCTTCCATGTCGATGCGCAACTTCACGAGAATGGCGGCGTTGGCGGGCTGGGCGATGGCGGCGAAGCGCGGGTTGGTCTCGATGCGGTCGAGTTCGAAATCGACGGCGGTGAGCGGATCGAACGCCTTGCGCGCGTCGTGCAGGATGACCTCGACAAGGCGCGTCACCAGCACGCGCTCGATAGTCGTGTAGGGCCGGCCCTCGACGCGCATGGCCACGGTGCCGCGGCGGCCGCCGAGCAGCACATCGACGATCGAATAGATGAGGTTCGAATCGACCGTCAGCAGGCCGAAATTGTCGAGCTGCCTGGCCTTGAACACGGCGAGAATGGCCGGCAGCGGGATCGAGTTGAGATAATCGCCGAAGCGCATGGACTGGATCGCATCCAGCGACACTTCGACGTTGTCGGACGTGAAGTTGCGCAGGCTGGTGGTCATCAGGCGCACGAGCCTGTCGAACACCACTTCCAGCATGGGCAGGCGTTCGTAGGACACGAGCGCCGAATTGATGAGTGCGCGGATGCCGCCGCGCTTGGCGCCGTTCTCTTCGTCCAGCGAGAAGCCGAGAAGCGAATCGATCTCGTCCTGGTTGAGGATGCGCTCCGAGCCTACGGCGGCCTGCGCGATCGATTGCGGTCCCTCGGATGCTTGCGGGCCGCCCGGAGACGTTTCGGCGCTCCACACGTCATCGCCATCGCCCTGGCCGGACGACACGCTGGCTTCCCAGCCCGCTGCGAGTTCCTCGTCTGTGGTGTCTGCCGCCACGCGCCCTACTTCCCTACTGGATAAGCATGCCTTCGATGAGGACCGCGTCGATCTTCTTCGGGTCCAGCACGAGGTTGAAACGTTTGAGCAGTTCGCGGCGCAGCGTGAACGTTCCCGCCGAACCGTTGAGATCCTCGACACGCAGTTCGCGCAGGAAGGCGTTCAGCTGATCCTTCAGCCGGGGCATCAGTTCGGGGATGCGGTTGAAGGTCGAGCCGTTCACGGCTTCGAGCGAAAGCTCGATCTCCATGTAGGGCGAGCGCTGCCCCTCGGCGCCGGCAAGGTTCACGACCATCTTGGGCATGGCGTAGTAGCAGGGATTGCCGCCCTCGCACGGAAGCATGCGGCCGACTTCGGCCTCCCCTTCCGGCAGGCCGGGAGCTGCGGCGTGATCGCCGCCGCCGCCGCCGTGATCCGCCGCCGCTTCGCCGTGCCCGTCTTCGGGCGCGGGATGATCGCCCGCCTCGGCATGGGCTTCGCTGGCGGCCGCGCCGCCGCCGCCCATCAGCATCATCGCGGCCGCCCCGCCGCCGCCGATCACCAGGAGCGCCGGCAGGATGATGAAAAGCACCAGCGTCTTGCCGGCCATCTTCTTCTTGACCGCGCCGCCCTCGCCTTCGGCTCCCGCCTCGGGGGCCGGCGCGTCGGGTTTCTTGGGCTTTTCCTTCTTCGACATCGGCAGACCGCCCTGGAACGGGAACTGGGGAATCATCGTGACCCGGATTTCCGGGCGCCCGGCAAATTCGTCCTCCGATGGTTAAGGATTGGTTCCGATGGGCAATTCCTGCCGGGTAATCCCTGCAATCAGGGGCCTCCGGCGCAACATCTCGTTAACCGCCCGAGGCCATTGTGGCCGGATCAGACGTCCGCAGCAGAAAACGCGGACCCAGCCCCAGCCTGGCCCCGCCGCCGCCGAAGCGCGCCGCAGGGACGAATGGCGGCCCATGGACAATTCCTTCATGGTCGGCCTGTCCGCGCAGCAGGTTCTGCGACAGCGGATGGACTCGACCGCGAACAACCTCGCGAACATGACCACCGCCGGCTTCAAGGTCGAGCATGTGGTTTCGCGCGAACTGAGCGAGAAGCCCGCGTCGGCATCCGACCTGCCCGGCAAGATCGCCTTTACCGACGCCTGGACGCTACAGCGCGACTTCTCGCCGGGGCCGCTGGAGCGGACCGGAAACCCGCTGGACTTCGCCATCGAGAGCGAAGGCTTCTTCGCGGTCGAGACGCCGAACGGGGAAGCCTTCACGCGCGACGGGCGCTTTGGCCTCGACGATCAGGGCCGCGTGGTGACGCGCAACGGCCATCCGGTCCTGGGCGATGGCGGGCCGATCACGCTCGATCCCGATGGCGGCCCGATCAGCATTTCGCGCGAAGGCTCGATCAGCCAGGACGGCGTCGTGGTCGGCACGCTGAGAGTATCGACGTTCGACACGCCGGGCGCGCTCGAGAAGATCGGCTCCAATATGTGGAAGCCCACGGATGAAGCCCCGCGCCCGTTCGCGGGGAGCATCGTCGCGGGGTTTGTCGAAGGATCGAACGTGAACGCGATCCAGGAACTGACCAACATGATCGAGATCAGCCGCGCCTACACGTCGGTCTCCAAGATGCTGTCGCAGTCTGACGAACTGCGCGGCGCGTCGATCGAAAAACTTGCCAGAGTCAGCTAGGCCTAACGGAGAATACCCATGCGCGCCCTGAATACCGCCGCAACCGGCATGCAGGCCCAGCAGCTCAACGTCGAGGTGATCGCGAACAACATCGCGAACATGAACACGACGGGCTTCAAGCGCCAGCGCGCGGAGTTCCAGGACCTGCTGTACCAGAACGTCGAACGCATGGGCGTGCAGTCGTCGGACGCCGGCACCATCATTCCGACGGGCGTGCAGGTGGGCGTCGGCGTCAAGGCCGGGTCGGTCTACCGCGTCACCGAGCAGGGTTCGGTCACGCAGACGCAGAACCCCTATGACCTCGCCATCCAGGGCGAGGGCTATTTCATCATCCAGCTGCCCGATGGCCGCGACGCCTATTCGCGCGCGGGCAATTTCTCGCTGTCGCCCGACGGCCAGATCGTGACGGAAGAAGGCTATGTCGTCGCGCCGGGCGTCTCGGTGCCGCAGGACGCAATCGCAATCTCGGTGAACCGCCAGGGCGTCGTGCAGGCGATCATGGCCGACGGCAGCGCGCCGCAGGACGTTGGCGCACTGGAACTGGCGCGCTTCGTGAACCCGGCGGGCCTTGAAGCCATCGGCGACAACACCTTCCTCGAAACCCCGGCCTCGGGCGCGGCCAATCGCGGCCTCGCCGGCTCGGTGGGCTTCGGCACGATGCAGCAGGGTTTTCTCGAAACATCGAACGTCAACGCCGTGACGGAAATCTCGGCGCTGATCACGGCGCAGCGCGCCTACGAGATGAACTCCAAGGTCATCACCACGACCGACGAGATGCTGCGCTCGGCCACCAATCTGCGTTGATACAGATGCTCCGCTTCATCCTCATCACGCTTGCACTGTTCGCCGCCGCGCCTGTCGCGCAGGCGCAGAAGGCGATTGCAGGCGAGTGGATCATGCTGGGCGATGTGGCGCCGGTTACGGGCGAAGCCGCTGGCCTGTTGCTCGGACCCGCGCCGCCGCCGGGACAGACGCTGGCGCTCGATCCGGCTTTCGTCATTGCAACGGCCAGGGGGGCGGGCGTGCTGCTCGCCATCCCGCTCGACAAGCCGATCCTGGTGACGCGCGCAACCGGCAGCGCCAATCCGGCGCAGGCTGCGCGTCCGGCCAATCAAGCGCCGCAGATCGGCGCGCCGGCCGCAGGCGCGGAACAGGTTCTGATCCTCGTGCGCGACGTTGCGCGTGGACAGGTGATCGTCGCAAGCGACGTCGACTGGGCGGATGCGACTTCGGCGCGTGCGCGGGGACTCTCGGACTGGGACGCCGCCGTCGGCATGGAAGCGCGGCGTCAGCTCAAGGCCGGAACGCCGGTGCTGGCGAACGATCTCAAGACGCCTGCGGTGATCCGCAAGGGCGATCCGGTGAAGCTGTTCTATGCGACGGGCGGGGTTCGCCTCGCCGTCGATGGCGTGGCGCAGAGCGAAGCGGCGCTCGGCGAGCCGGTGCGGGTGCTGAACACATATTCCAAACGAACGGTCGAAGCCGTGGCCGCAGGCCATGGCGAGGCGCGCATCAACGCGATGGGGCAAACGAGATGATCGGACGGGTATTCACCGTTGGAACCGGCCTTGCGGCCATCGCACTGGGCGGATGCGCGGGGCTGGACGCCGCCGCTCCGCCGCAACTGACGCCGATCACCAATCCCGCCACGATCGCGGGCTCGCAGCGCGTGTCGATGCCGTTGCCCACGCCCGAATATGAGCCGCAGGCCGCCAACTCGCTGTGGCGCACGGGCGCGCGCTCCTTCTTCAACGACCAGCGCGCCGCCAAGATCGGCGATATCCTGACCGTGAACATCTCGATCCAGGACTCCGCGCAGGTGAACAATTCCACGGCGCGCAGCCGCACGAGTTCGACGAAGGATGGCGTCTCCGCGCTGCTGGGTCTTGAAGACGTGATCCAGAACGCCCTGCCCGGCTCGCCTTCGCTGAATCCGGGCGTCGGGTTCGATTCCAACTCGGCCTCGAACGGCCAGGGGTCGGTGAACCGGCAGGAGACGGTGAACCTCACCATCGCGGCGGTGATCACGGACCGGCTGCCGAACGGCAATCTGGTGATCGGCGGCAGCCAGGAGGTGAAGATCAACAACGAGCTTCGCGAACTGCTGATCTCGGGCGTGATCCGGCCGGAAGACGTGGCGGCGGACAACACGATCGCGCACACCAAGATCGCCGAAGCGCGCATCTCGTATGGCGGCCGCGGCGACATCAGCCAGGTCCAGCGCGACCGCTATGGCAAGCTGATCTACGACCAGATCGCGCCGTTCTAGGCTCGCGTCTCTGAGACGCGCTCATCCTTCGACGGACGCACGCTTTGCGTGCTGCTCAGGATGAGCGCTTGGAGGCTTTTGCCGGAGACACCCACCAGCTCATGGTGAGCAGCCGCGAAACGCGCGGCGTCCGTCGAACCATGTGCAACAGGAGAGGTGTCGGCGTCGGAAGGATCAGGCCGCGTTGCGCTTTGCCGCCTTCTTCACCTTGTTGATCGCATAGGCGCGCTTCAAGCGCGACAGGTGATCGATGAACAAGGTGCCCTGCAGGTGGTCCATCTCGTGCTGGATGCAGACGGCGTACATGCCCTCGGCCCACTCCTCGATCTGCTCGCCCTTGTAGTTGAGGTAGCGGAGCTTCACGCGCTTGGGGCGCTCGACTTCGTCGAAATAGTCGGGGACGGAAAGGCAGCCTTCTTCATAGGGCTGCTTGTCGCCGGCGAGTTCGAGGATTTCCGGGTTCACGAAATAGCGCGGGGCTTTCTCTTCGCCCTCGCCGGCCAGATCCATCACGATAACGCGCAGCGGCACGCCGATCTGCACGGCGGCCAGGCCGATGCCGGGGGCGGCGTACATCGTCTCCAGCATGTCATCCATGAGCGCGCGGGTTTCGTCGGTGACCGCGTCCACGGGCCTGGAAACCTGCTTCAGGACAGGGTCGGGAACGGTGAGGATGGTGCGGATGGCCATGAGGGCTAGCTATGGACGAGGCGCAAAAACGTCAAGTGAACGCCGCTGCAAGGGGAGTTTAATCCCGCAGCGGGAGCCCTGAAACGGGGGCTAGCTGCGTTTGGCGGGCGTTCCCGGCGGGGCGAGTTCCAGCGGCGGCAAGGCGGCGGTTTCGGCCGGCGCTTCGGCCGGGCCGAGCTTGGCGAGTTGGCGGACGCCGGTTTCCACCGAGTCCAGA
>CAZGWV010000049.1:0-14408 GCA_964529555.1 uncultured Rhizobium sp. | reverse complement strand
TTCGGCCGGGCCGAGCTTGGCGAGTTGGCGGACGCCGGTTTCCACCGAGTCCAGAACCGGGATTTCCTTGCCCTCGTGGTCGACCTTCAGCTCCTCGAAACGGCGGGCCTGGGTGAGGACCTGACCTTCGAGCGAGCCCACGAACTGGTTGTACTTGCCGACAGCGCTGTCGAGCGCCTTGCCGACGCCCTGCACATGGCCGCCCATGACGGAGAGGCGCTTGTAGAGTTCCTTGCCAAGCTGGGCGACTTCGTCGGCGTTGCGGGCCTGGTCTTCCACCCGCCAACCATAGGCGACGGCCTTGCACAGGCCGAACAGCGTGGTGGGCGTCACCAGCAGGACGCGCTTTTCCATGGCCTCGGTCATCAGGTCGGGCGCGCGCTCCAGCGCGGCCACGAGGAAGCTGTCGCCGGGGACAAACATCGCCACGAAATCGGGCGACTTCTCCTTCTTGAACTGATCCCAGTAGGCCTTGCCGGACAGCCCCGCAATGTGCTGGCGCAGGCTGGTGGCGTGCCGGTCCAGCGCAGAGGCGCGCACCTTCTCGTCGGGCGCGTCCTGGGATTCGAGATAGGCGGTCAGCGAGCATTTGGCGTCGATCACGAACTTGCCCCCGCCGGGCAGATGCACGACCACGTCGGGGCGGAGCGTCGACTCACCCGCGAGGTGATACTGCTCGGTGAAGTCGTATTTGGAATCGAGACCGGCCACGTCGAGCACGTTGCGCAGCGTCTGTTCGCCCCAGCGGCCCTGCACGCCTGCGCCGCGGCTGAGTGCGGACGACAGCTTGCGCGCCTCGGTCTGCGTCTGTTCGGACGCCTTCATCAGCGCGTCGATCTGGGCCTTGAGGCCGCCGACGTCTTCCGCGCGCTTCTTCTCGAGATCGTTCACATGCTTCTCGAAACGCTCCAGCGTGTCGGACACCGGCTTGAGCTGGGCGCCCAGCTTTTCGCGGTCGATCTTCTCGCGGTTGGCGCGGCCCTCCTCCTCCTGCTTGCGCAGGTCTCCCAGGGCGGCACGCAGCGCCTCGCCGGACTGGGCGGCGAAAGCCTCCTTCATATTTTTCAGCGTCTCGTCTGCAAACTCGGTCTTGGCGCGGACGGAAGCGACCTCGGCGACGGTCTTGCCATGTTCGGCGCGCAGCGTGGCGAGCTGGTCGGCCAGCCTGGCGTTGGCGGCGCGCTCGTCCGCGGCCTTGGCTTCGGCGGCGGCGAGTTTCGCGGCGGCGGCGGCTTCCGCCTTCCCGGCAGCTTCGGCGCGGGCGCGCAGCTCCGATATTTCGCGCGAGCGTTCGGCCAGTTCGGCGGAGAGATGCGCCGTATCGGCAGGCTTGCGCTGCCAGAACACGAAGGCTGCGGCGGCGGCAATCAGTGCGACGGCGAACAGGACGATGTGCAGGGTATCGACGGTCATACGCGCCTATAAGTTCTTTGTTTGTTCCGATCAACCATCAGGTGAAGGGAAACTCGCGCGATTCTTCCGCAGGGAGATAGCTGTCCCGGTTTCTAATCCCGTGAGCCGCGGCGCGGACGCCAGCCTTCCGGCATGTACGGATAGTTGGCGACGCCCTCGAAAGCATGGTCGGGGACGTCGGAGCCGAAGACATCCAGCGGGTCGTCGATGTGGCGGGAGGACTGGCGCGCCTCGCGGGCGAGCTTCTTGATCCGCTCACGCATCAGCCAGACGCCAATGCCGACGCCGACGCCAACGGCGGCCACCGTCAGGACAACTGGCACATGATTGCGTTTCATCATGGGACGCCTCAGCCGTATTTCCTACCTTCGCGAAGCCATAGCAGCCGCGATCGTGCCATCGTCCAGATGGTCCAGTTCGCCGCCGACAGGCACGCCGTGAGCCAGCCGTGTCACCTTCACAGGCAGGTGCGACAGCCTGTCGGTGATGTAGTGGGCGGTGGTCTGCCCGTCCACGGTGGCGTTGAGCGCCAGGATTACTTCTCGCACATCCGGGTTTCCGGCGCGTTGAACAAGTGCAGCAATATTCAGGTCCTCGGGCCTGATACCGTCGAGCGCGGACAGGGTTCCGCCGACGACATGGTATTTACCCCTGAAAACGCCCGAGCGCTCCATCGCCCAGAGGTCGTCCACATCCTCGACCGCGCAGATAATGCCATTATCCCGCCCCGGAGCGGCGCAGACCGAGCACGGGTCCACCGTGTCGAAATTTCCGCAGACGGAGCAAGCGGATACCTTTGAGGCGGCGTCCGCCAGGGCGGCGGAAAGCGGCCCCAGCAGCTGATCACGCTTCTTCAGCAGATGGAGCGCCGCGCGGCGGGCCGAACGCGGCCCAAGCCCCGGCAGTTTCGACAGGAGGTCGATCAGGCGGATGATTTCCGGGCCGGCGGAGCGGTTGATCATGGCTGGCTCTCTACCCGTCCGACATAGTCGTCCGAGGGAAGGAGGGGAACACCCTGAAGCGGGGCGGCATAACGATAGAGGAAGGCTGTAACTTCGGCGCCAGCCACCGCGCGGCGCTGGCGCGGGGGGCGCCCGGCCGCATGTTCCGCCTTTTCCGGCCCCGTCATTTCTGGCGGCGCACGGCGCGGCGGCAGGCGTCGTGAAGCTCGTCGAAGTCGTGGCGCAGGATGTATTCACGCACATAGTCGATGGCGACGACGCGGTCGATGAAGCCGGCGAACATCCAGTCGATGTCCTGGCGCGAGACGAGGCCGCGCCGCGTGAGGCCGGAGACGAACTCGAAGAAGTTGAGCAGGTCGATCAGCTCGCCTTCGAGCGGCTTGGGCATGCCGGGGGTGGCGAGTTCGACGCGCAGGGCCGCGAATTCGGGCGCCTCGGGATTGGCGAGCACGAAGCGGATACGGCGGTAGCGCTCATTGTCGAAGAACATGCGGTAGAGTTCGCGCACCTGTTCGGTCTGGCGCATGCGCTCGGAGCGCAGATAGCGGAACAGACCGAAAATGCCCGCGAGCAAGGCCACGAGGAAGGTGAAGGCGGACGCATAATTGCGCGCCAGCTCCGACCAGTAGAGCGCGGCGTCGGCGTTGGCGGGAAAATTCGATCCGAAGTCCAAGGGCGTCCTCCCGCGGCGATGACCGGAGACGATGTTTAGGGCGTGACGGGGCGAGATGGAATTGGGTTGGTCAGCCGGGGATCGGTAGGCGATATGGACAGGCCTGTCAGCACGGCCTCGCCCTTCGACAGGCTCAGGATGAGGCCTGTCGCACAGCGGGCGCCAAGCGCCTCATCCTGAGCCTGTCGAAGGACGAGGCGCGTGCGGGATGGCGGCAAGATGCCCCTCAGCTCGTCTTCAGTTTCGCGCACATATTCCCCGACGGCGTTGTCGCGCGCCATTCGTATTCGAGATGCTGCGTGTCGGACACGGGCATGCCATTGCGGGTGGCGGGGACGAAATCCTGCGCGGCGAGACAGCGCAACGTGGGCGCAAGGAATATCGGGTCGGAGCAAACGCCGTCGCCCGCGACCATGCGGCCCTTTGCGTCGATCTGGAGGTCCATCTGGCAGCAGCCGGAGAGCTGCTTCTGGCGCGCCTCGCGCGGCCAGCGGCATTCGTCGGGACGGAAGCCGCCCGCGTATTTCGCCTCGGTGGTCCGCACGGCAGGCGTCTGGGCGAGACCGATCGCGCCCACGCTTATCGCGCCAAGACTGGCGAGCGTGACGGCCAAAGCGAGGGCGGGCTTCCACACCATGGGATGAGCGTAGCGCAATCTGCGGCGGCTCCAAGAGGGGCGTTCAGGCGGGCCTTGGCCCCAACAGGATGACCGCTGCGCCGACAAGGCAGAGCGAGGCGCCGGCGACGTCCCACAGGTCAGGCTGGGTCCGCTCGACCGACCACAGCCAGAGCAGCGAGGCGGCGATATAGACCCCGCCATAGGCGGCATAGGCGCGGCCCGCGTGCGCGGCCGGAACGAGCGTCAGGAGCCAGGCGAAGGCGATGAGCGCCAATATTCCCGGCGCGGCCCACAAGGGTGACTTGCCCATGCGCAGCCACGCCCAGAACGCAAAGCAGCCCGCAATCTCGGCCAGCGCCGCTCCGGCGTAGATTGCGATCACCGCTGGATTCACGAAGCCGTCCCCCTTGCCTGCCTCGCGCAGGCTATCCGGCGATCGCGGCGGGCGATGCTCGCGGCGTCGGGCGCGGCGTGCATGAGCATATGAAAGATCAGTCGTCGCGGATCGTCTTTTCCTTGCGCTCGTGGCGTTCCTGCGCCTCGAGGCAGAGGGTGGCGATCGGGCGGGCTTCGAGGCGTTTGATGCCGATCGGCTCGCCGGTCTCTTCGCAATAGCCATATTCGCCCAGTTCGATGCGGCGGATGGCCGAGTCGATCTTGGCGACCAGCTTGCGCTCGCGATCGCGCGTGCGCAGTTCGAGGGCGCGGTCGGCTTCCGACGATGCGCGATCCACGAGGTCAGGGATCGGAGCCACGTTTTCCTGCATGCCGTTGATGGTTTCCCGATTGCCCTGGAGAATTTCTTCCTTCCAGGCGAGCAGCTTCTCCCTGAAATATTTGAGCTGCTTCTTGCCCATGTAGGGCTCGCTCTCGGTTGGTTTGTAAGTCGTGGTCTTGGCGCCCATTACGACTAGCTCCCTTGGTCGGCCCCGTTACCGGCCGCCTTAGATGGGCGGGTGCTATACATGAGCAACCACCCCCCGTAAACGCCCGGAGTCACGGATCGGGCTGTTGTAATCGTTGCAATTTTCCGGCCAGAGCTGTCTCGGAAACTTAATATGTGAGCAGTGGCTCACCGCTCGGGGGCATGCTGCGCCGCGGCATCGTTCGCAACGCGACTCGCCGCCGGAAGGATCAGGCAGCTTCCGTGGCCGCGGGGGCCTCGCTGGCCATCTCGAGCTTGGCCGCTTCGACCGCGACGCGGACCTCGGCCCAGTTCAGCGTATCGTCGAGACCAAGATCGCCCGACTCCTCGCGCTGTTCGGCGAGGGCGTTGGTCAGCAGCGCCAGGTGGCGTTTCGTCGGCCCCTCGCCCAGCATGGCGGCTTGCAGCCTGTCGAGCGCATCGAGCAGGCGGCGGCCCTTGCGCAGAGCGCGGGCGCGGGCTTCGGGCCCGCCAACGCCCTGAAGCGCGAGAAGCGCGGAAATCCCCGAAACGGAAGCAGCACCCGATACGCCGGATGCAGGCGCGCGCGCAGCGGCGCCGCCCGCGCCGAGCAGCGCACCGAAGCCTTCGGCCGCCGGCTTGGCGCCATTGCTGGCCGCTCCGGCGGAAGCAGTGGATGAGGTTGTGCTGACCTTCATCGGGAACAGGGTCTCCTGCCCGGCACATTTGACCCACTTGGTTAACGGCGGCTTAAGCTTCGTTAGGCCCCGCGCAACACCCCTTAAGCCTTTGTTGCCATTTGGGGATCACAACTGGACGCGAAGAACGCTGCGGCCAGAACGGTCGGATCGAATCCGCAAACCGATGTCTGGACCTCCATGCGCGCGCTCGCCCGTATTCTCACCTGCCTTGTCGCCGCCTTCACGCTCGCCAGCCCAGCCGGCGCCGGCACGCGGCTGAAGGACATCCTCGATGTCGAAGGCGTCCGGGACAACCAGTTGATCGGCTATGGCGTGGTGTTGGGCCTCAACGGCACGGGCGACAGCATACGCAACTGCCCGCCCCTGAGCCAAAGTCTCGAATCGATGATGGAGCGGCTGGGCATCAACATACGCAACTCGGTGCTCAACACGAAGAACGCCGCCGCCGTCATGGTGACGGCCAACCTGCCCCCGTTCGCGGCAAACGGCACGCGGATCGACGTGACCGTATCGGCCGTGTGCGACGCCAAGAGCCTCGAGGGCGGCACGCTGCTGGCGACGCCCCTGCTGGGCGCGGATGGGCAGGCTTACGCATCGGCTCAAGGGTCGGTGGCGGTCGGCGCCTTCACGGCGAGCGGGAATTCCGGCACGTCGCTGACCCGCAACATCCCGACCAATGGCCGCGTGCCGAACGGGGCGACCATCGAGCGCGAACTGCACTTCGACATGGCGGCGCAGACCGAGTTGCGCCTTTCGCTGCGCAACCCGGATTTCACCACGGCGGCGCGCGTTGCCGGCGCGATCAACGCCTTCGTCGGCGTCGATGCAGCCTTCGCGATGGACCCGGCGACGGTGCGCCTGCGCCGCCCGGTGGCGTTCAAGGACATGTCGACCCTGATCGCGCAGATCGAGGGGCTGGAGATCGAACCCGAACAACGCGCGCGCGTGATCATCAACGAAACCACGGGCGTCATCGTGATGGGCGAGAATGTGCGCGTGTCCACCGTCGCGATCGCGCAGGGCAACCTGACCATCCAGGTTCAGGAGACGCCCGGCGTCGCCATGCCGAATTCGTTCACCAATGCCCCGCCGGTGGTGGTGCCGCAGACCGACATCTCCGTCGCCGAGGATCCCGCGCGGCTGGCGCTGGTGGGCGGCAATGGCGTGCCATTGCGCGAACTGGTGACCGGGCTCAACGCGCTGGGCGTCTCCCCGCGCGACCTGATCGTGATCCTGCAGGCGCTGAAGGCTTCGGGCGCGCTGCAGGCCGACATTGAAGTGATGTAGGGAGCAGCCCCGATGACCGACATCGCCCTGCCCATGCCTCCGGTCGAGACCCGCCACGCCGGGCCGCCGGCGGACGTGTCCAACATCAGGTCGCGCGAACAGGCCGAGGGCGTCGCCCAGCAGTTCGAGCGCATGTTCATCGCCGAGATGCTGCGCCCGATGTTCGAGGGGATCGAGACGGACGGGCCGTTCGGCGGCGGCAATGCCGAGGCGACCTTCAGGCCCATGCTGATCGACCAGTATGCGGACGCCATCGCCAAGGGCGGCGGGGTCGGGATCGCCGATGCCGTCCTCAAGGAAATCCTGAGAATGCAGGGGCTCGAGCAATGACAGAGCACGTTGAAGAGCGGGCAGAGCAGTTGCTGACCATGACGACGCGCCTGATCGGCCTGCTCGACGCGGAAATCGTCGCGGTGCAGGCGCGCAAGCTCGACGCCAGCGGCGCCAACTGGGACGAGAAAGAACGGCTGGTTCACGCCTGGCGGCTCGAAGTGTCGCGCATCAAGGCGGACCCGAGCCAGATGGCGGGCCTGTCGCCTGCCCGTAAAGACGCGCTCAGGACAGCCGCGCGGGACCTCGACGAGCGGCTGCAGGCGCATGAGCGCGCGCTTTCCGCCGCGCGAACCGTCACCGAGGGGCTCGTGCGCTCGATCGCCGCCGAGATCGCCGAATCGCGCAGCGCCCCCGCAGGCTATGGCGCAAAGGGCGCGCTCGCGGGCGGGCCGAAACGCGAGGCTTCCGGCCTTGCAGTCAATGCGAAAGCCTGATCCGCGCGCCTTTCCGCATCGTGTGACCGCCGATGAGGCGGACCTCGTTGGCTTGCCCCAACGAAACGCGCGTTGTGTGTTTTTTTGGCCGCAGGCGGTCTTGCCCACTTGATCTATCGGCGCGGGCGGAAAACAAAGGGGCACTGGCCGGGGTGTGAACGTGGATGGATCGGGTGCAAGCCCGTCCAGTTCGCGTGTAGTAGTCGGAAACGGGCTCGATGAATCGCCGTCGCAAGCGCCGTCTGCCGTTCGCGGCATACGCAGCCCTGATGTTCAATGGCGCGCTGTGCGCTGCTCCCTTCATGGCGGCCTATCTGGTGTCTGCCGCCTATGGCGACCGCCCCACCGCATTCGAGGCGACCCCCCAGGCCCTGACCGCCACGCGCCAGGCCATGGATGAGCGCTTCCGCCAGATCGCCGCCGGCAAGGAACACGAGCCGACCGAGGTCTGGGCCGAACTCGTGGGCGCGTCCCTGCAGAAGGAAGACAAGGAAATGCCGCTGGTGCGCGGCCTGCTGCTCGGCGCCCCGGCAATGCTGAACGAGCGCGAGGGAGAGGCCCTGCGCGCCCGCATCGACAAGGTGGCCAACGGCCCCAATGATGAAGCCGTGCTGCTGGCCGCCGTGTCCTACCTGCCGGGCGAACTGCAGGAGGCCTATCGCAACATCAATCCGCCGGCCGCGCCGCGCTTCAATGCATCGGCGGACCCCGAATCGGTTCCCGGCGCTGTGACGGCGGCAGCCTCGCCGCCTGCCGCGGCCGAGCCCGCCAGTACGCGGCGGGTCAAGATCAACCGCGTCGGCAGCCTGAGCGGGCTGACCCAGACGGCGGTGAACTGGGCCAATGAGGGCGCGATCAACGACCTGCCCGCCTTCCTGCTGTCGGGCATCGCGCTGATCATGGCCGACTCCGATCCCGACGCGCGCGAGGGCGCCTCGGTCGCCATGCCGGCGCTGCGTGCGCGCACGACGGCCCCCGTACCGTTCAAGACGTATCTGACGAAGCGTCTGGAAGACGTTGTCTCCGTCGAAGAGATGCAGCGCCTGCTGACCGCCGAATTGCACCAGCAGGCCAGCTACACCCCGGACGCGATCCCGGTGGTCGAGCGCGCATTCCGGGCGACGGTGGACCCGGTGAAACTCGTCCACCTGATGGAAGAGTTCAGGATCCTGCGCGAGATCGCGCTCGATACATCCTTCGAGGCGGCGATCGCGATCGTCAGCCGTGTCGAGGATGGCGTCGATCTGCGCGCCGCGCGTCTTGTTGCGGCGGCGGGCGGCGAGCGCGCCGTGGCGCTGGAGCGCTTCGACGGCGAGAACCTGCTGGAGACGGCGCGCACGGTGATCCCGTGGACCAATGCGCTGCGCCTGCAGGCAGCCGGGCTTGCGGCCTGCCTTGCGCTGCTGGCCTTCGTTGCGCTGACGACCGCGTGGAAATCCTTCCGGCTCAACCGGCCCGTGAAGAAAAGCGCCGTGTATCTGATGGAAGAGACGCCGGCTTAAGGCCCGGCGCTTTCGATTTGGGGTCTGATTCAGCAAGAGAGCTGGAGAAATTCACCCCGCCACAACCTGCAAACCGAACGCGCCGATGATCCCGACGATGATCATCTGCGCAGCGAGCGCGGAGAGGATGACGCCGAAGATACGGGTGATCGCGCCGGAGATCTGGTCGCCCATGATTTTCATCAGCGGGCCGGCGGCCAGGAAGATCAGGCAGGCCAGCAAGAGGTTGGCGGCGATCGCGAACGATACGATGCCGATGCCGATCGGGTCGCCGCCCGCGTTCTGCATGAAGAGCATGGCGGTCGCGATGGAGCCGGGGCCGGCGATCATCGGGATGGCGAGCGGGAAGACCGACACGTCCTCCACCCTGCCGGAAGCTTCCTCGCCCGCCAGCACCTGATCGGCGCGGGTCTTCTGTCGCGCCTGACGCTTCTCGAACACCATCTCCAGCGCGATCAGGAACAACAGAACGCCGCCTGCAACGCGGAAGGCGTCGAGCGAGATGCCGAGATGCTTGAGCAGCCAGGCGCCCGCGAAGGCGAAGAAGAACAGGATCAGCCCGGCGACGAACACCGACTTCATCGCCGTCTTGCGCGCATAGCCCGATCCGCCCGGCGCGGTGAGCGAGGCGAAGATCGGCGCGACGCCCGGCGCGTCGATCAGCACAAAGAACGTGACGAAGGCCGCGACGGCCTGCTCGAACTGGATCTCGGTGAGCATCGGGGTCTAGCCGCGGAAGAGCTGCAACAGCGCCTGGGGCGCCGCGTTGGCGATGCCGATGGCGGAGGCCGACAGCTCCTGCTTGACCTGCAGCGCCTGGATCAGCGCGGATTCAGCCGTCGGATCCGTATCGACCATGCGCCCGACGCCGGCGGCAAGCGCATCGGCAAGGCGCGTGACAAAGCCCTTCTGCGCTTCGATCCGCTTGGCTTCGGCGCCCATCCCGACAAGTTCGTCGCCGATATTGGCGATCGACTGCGTCAGCAATTCATGGGTATCGGCGGCGGACTGGGTGCTGTTCAGCGCCGTGGTGGACGGCATGGCGACGACCACCGAACCGCCCGGCAGGAAGTTGCGCCCGGCCAGCGTCACCGTCTGCGAGGCTTCGGCGTCGGCGATGAAGGACACGCCATTGGGGCGCGAGCCGTCGAGTATGTTGGAACCGTCGAACGAGGCGTTGCGGATGAAGGACTGCAGCGCCGACATCTGGGTCTGATACTGCTTGTTCAGCACGTCGCGCTGGTCGTCGGTGAGGCCCGCCGACATTGCCTGGGCGGCGGTGGCTTTCATGTCGCCGAGCTGTTTCATCACCTTCTCGGCGGCGGCGATGGCCGTGTCGGAGATCGATTCAGCGCGACTGAGGCTGAGCGTGACCGCCGCGAGCGAGCTGCCCTGCCCGCGCATGATGGCGGCGGCGTGATAGGACGTGGCGTCGTCGCGGGCGCGGGAGACCTTGAGGCCGGATGACAGACGCGCTTCGGCCCCCGCCAGTTCGCGGCTGGAGGACTGGAGGTGTTTCAGCGCACCGAGAACGCCGGTCGCGTTGCTAAGTCTGTCGACCATTTTGGCCGTCTCCGCGTGCGAATCGTGGTGAACAATTCGTCAATCGGGGATCAGTCTTCGTTAGCAAGCGTTAACGAGACGTTTCACTGCCGGACATTGGGCCGCGATTATGGGAAAAGGCCGCCCCGCCGGATGGACGGAGCGGCCATTTCGCGGGGCTTTCGGGTCGCAGGGCTTTCGGGCGCTTTCCGCGCCTATCGGCCGAACAGCGACAGGATGACCTGCGGCGCCTGGTTGGCGATCGACAGGGCCTGCGCGCCGAGCTGCTGCTTGATCTGCAGCGACTGGAGCTTTGCCGATTCCTTGGCGAGGTCGGCATCGACGAGGTTGCCGATGCCGTTCTCGATCTCGTCCGACAGCTTGGCGAGGAAGTCCTGCTGGGCGTCAAGGGCGGTGCCTTGCGAGCCGAGCGAAGCCAGCGTGACGTTGAGATCGACGATCGCCTGCTCCAGCGCGTTGGCGGCGGTCGTGGCCGAGGCGGCGGACGTTGCGATGTTGGTGGTGGCGAAGGCCGAGAACATCGACGAGGCCAGCGTCATGTCCGTGCCGTTGACGACGAACACGTTCGAGCCGGCGCTGGTGACGATCCCGGTGGCTTCGTCGCCGCCGAGGAATTCATCATCAGTACCATCGGTTTCGATGTCGAGCGCATCGAAATTCACGTCGTTGATCAGGTAGGTGAAGCGGCCGGCGACATCGTCATAGGACGCCGAGATCTTACCACCCGACTGGGCGTTCACCGCCTCGACATAACCGTCGATGGTCATGCCTGCCGTGATTTCGACCTGGATCGTGAACGTGCCCTGGTTGACCGCGTCGGTCAGTTCGAAGGTGACGAGGTCACCAACGTCCACGTCGCCGGCGGTGGCGCCGACAGCCGTGATGAGAGCCGAGCCGGACAGCGGCGATGCAAGCGCAGGCGACTGAATGCCGTTCGCGGTGGCCGCGACCGAACCGCCGAGGTCCGAGATCAGCACGTTGAGATTGAAATTGCCGACGGCGAGGTTGGCGCCGTTGAACTGGGCCGAGTTCGCGATGGTGTCGATCTGCGAGCGCATCGAGGCGAAGTCGGCCTGGAGCGTGTTGCGCTGGTCCTGCGTCAGATCGTCTGCCTGGGCGGCGACCGCCTTGGCCTTGAGCTTCTGCAGGATGTCGCCGATCGACTTGCCGGCGGAGAGCGCCACATCGAGCGTCGAGTTGGCGCGATCGATGCCATCCTTCACCGCGGCGACCGAGGCGACCCGGCTCCTCTGCCCTTCGGCGATGGCGTAGATGGCGCCGTTGTCGCGGGCGCTCGAAATCTTGAGGCCCGTGGAAATCTTGTTCTGGACGCCCTCAAGCTCCGTATTCGTGAAGTTGAGGTTCTGGAGCGCGATCATGGCGCTGTAGTTTGTATTGACGCTCAGCATGGCCGGGCTCCCGCGTAGACTGGTCCCCACGCCCCATACGGGCCTGGACGAATCTCCACCTTCAAGGCCCGTGCCAGTCCGTTAAGGTTAACGAGCCGGCCCGGAATCGCCGGAAACCGGGGAAAAGCGAGTTAACGCGGCCGCCTCTTTGCTAACGGCAAGCTGAATCGAATTTACCTCCCGGCATGTTTTGCCGCCCGAAGAGAGCCCCGGCGCTAGGCAAAAAACGACAGAGGGGCGGAGCCCGAAAGCTCCGCCCCTCCACAGATGCCTTACCGGGGGCGCGGGCTGCTTCTGCCGCCCTGCCCTTACGGTATTAGCGGAAGAACGACAGGATCAGCGACGGCGCCTGGTTGGCGATCGAGAGAGCCTGCGCGCCCAGTTGCTGCTTGATCTGCAGCGACTGGAGACGGGCGCTTTCCTTCGCGAGGTCGGCGTCGACGAGGTTCGAGATGCCTTGCTCGATGGTGTCCGAGAGCTTCGAGAGGAAGCCGTTCTGGATGTCCAGAGCGGCCGCCTGCGAGCCCATCGTGGCCAGCGCGTTGTTGAGAGCCGTCATCGCCGTGTCGATGGCGTTCGAGGCCGTCGTCGCAGCCGCCGTGGACACCGAGATGTCCGTGGAGGCCAGTGAAGACAGGATCGAGCCCGAGAGCGAGAAGTCCGCGCCCGTGACCGAGAACGTGTTCGAACCAGCCGACGACACCGTCGCCGTCCCAACGCCGGCGCCGATGTTCGTCGCATCCGTGCCGTCCGAGGTGATCGCCAGATCATCGAAGTTGGCGTCGTTGATCAGGTAGGTGAACTGGCCCGTCGTGTCGTCGTACGAGGCCGAGATCTTGCCGCCCGAGGCAGCGTTCACGGCTTCGACGAAGTCATCGACGGTCATGCCGTTGGTGAGTTCGACTTCGATCGTGAAGGTGCCGCTGTTGACCCCGTGGGTCAGGGCGAAAGTGATCAGGTCGCCGTCGGCGAGGTCGCCGCCGTCGTCGCCGACATCGATGACCAGAGCCGAACCGGAGAGCGGCGTGGCGAGGCCAGCCGACTGGACGCCATCCGAGGTCGCGGCGACAGAACCGCCGAGATCGGAGATCAGCACGTTCAGCGAAGTGTTGCCGATTGCGAGGTTCGCGCCGTTGAACTGCGCCGCGTTGGCGATGGTGTCGATCTGCTGACGCAGGCTGGCGAAGTCGGTCTGCAGGGCCGTGCGCTGGTCGGCGGTCAGGTCGTCGGCCTGGGCGGCGACGGCTTTGGCCTTGAGCTTCTGCAGGATTTCGCCAACCGACTTGCCGGCGGCAAGAGCGACGTCGACCGTGGAGGAGGCGCGATCGATGCCATCCTTGATGGCGGCAACCGAGGAAACGCGGGCGCGCTGGCCTTCGGCGATGGCGTAGACAGCGCCGTTGTCACGCGCGCTGGAGACTTTGAAACCGGTCGAAATCCGGTTCTGGACTTCGTTCAGTTCCTTGTTCGTCGCATTGAGGGATTGGAGCGCGATGGACGCGCCATAGTTCGAGTTCACGCTAAGCATGACAAGCCGTCTCCGTTCTAGATCGAAGACCGATCGTTTTGATCGGCCGCTGGCGCGTTTTGCGCCAACATGGAGCGACTATGCCCGAGAGGTCTTAATCAGTGGTGTGATCCGGCGGACGAAAATACTGCCAAAACACTAACCGAAACAGGATGGTAAACGTACGATTAGCTCGCGCCGCCACGTGGGCCGCGCACGACCGGATCGTCAGTTCAAGGACGGTTTCAGGCCGGTATGGCGGCGGCAGGAGCGAGGCCCTGCATGATGGTGCGATTGATGTCGATCAGCACGTCGAAGGCCGCGCCCGAGCGCATGACGGCGCTCGAATGGCGGTCGACGAAGATGGACAGCGAGATGATCTGCGCGCGCAGGCCCTGTGGCAGGGCATTGCCGTCGGCGGCGCAGTCGGCGGCCAGCAGCGACCACAGGCGGCGGTTGGCCGCCAGCGCCTCGGCGCGGCGCCCGACCTCGGTTTCGGGAAGACCGGCCGCGTCGATCAGACCGCGCGTCGCGACCGCAAAGGCGCGATACTCGGTCTGGCGCGGGCCTTCAGTCTTCTTCGCCGCGTTCTGATAGGCCTGGATGGACATTACCCAGCAATCCCTGTTCGTAGGTTAGAAGCTTCCGGCACCGCGTGAGCGCCTTGTAGTAGTCAGCGGACATGACCTCGCGCGACAGCGAGACGCATTCCTTCAGAATGTCGGTGGAGCGGATCGCGCCCATGAACTCGTTCAGGCGCATCACGAACTCGTCGTAGAACTGGTTGGCCCCGGCGGGGTCCAGATACATCATCATGATCGGGAAATAGATCCGGCGGCCGGGCGTGTTCGCCTCTTCCGGCTGGATGATGTCCTTTTCCCGCAGGATCGACGCCTTGTTCTGCAGCAACAGGACCGCGCGGCGGTCACCGTTCTGCAGCACCGCTCCGTTGACCACGAAGCGCTCGCCCGGCTTGAGCGAAAGTTTGAGCGCCATCCAATCCTCCCGGCCGGGCGCCAGTCCCCGGATTCGCGGGGAGTCTGGACGTGGCCGAACCGCCGGTCTAGCGGCCGATCCTTAAGTTTTACTTGTGGGGCCTTAAGGCGGCAGGGAGTTGAG
>CAZGWV010000048.1:12316-27397 GCA_964529555.1 uncultured Rhizobium sp. | reverse complement strand
GGGAGTATACGGCGCGCCATGATCGCTCTTATGGGCGCCGGAGTTTTCCATGTTCGACAAGCCGGCCTTTGCAGGCCATGAGAGCGTTCATCATGTCTTCGATGCGAAGACGGGGCTGCGGGCGATCATCGCGATTCACTCGACGGCGCTCGGGCCTGCGGCGGGCGGATGCCGGATGTGGAATTATGCGACGTCGGACGAGGCGCTCATCGATGTGCTGCGCCTCTCGGAGGGCATGAGCTACAAGAACGCCATGGCGGACCTGCCGCTGGGCGGCGGCAAGGCGGTCGTCCTCGGCAACTCGAAGACCGACAAGACGCCGGAGCTGTTCCGTGCGCTGGGCCGGGCGATTGACCAGTTGGCCGGCAGGTACTGGTCGGCGGAAGATGTGGGCGTGTCGGTGCATGACATGGCGCATGCGGCGGAGGAGACGACGTATGTCGCGGGCCTGCCGGGCAAGAGCGGCGATCCCTCGCCGGTGACGGCCAAGGGTGTGTTCCTCGGCATCAAGGCGGCGGCGCTGCGCGCGTTCGGGACTGACGATCTCAACGGGCGCCATGTCGCGGTGCAGGGCGTGGGGCATGTGGGCGCGTATGTGTGCGGGCATCTTGCCGAGGCCGGCGCGCGGCTGACCGTCACGGACGTGAACGCCGAGGCGCTGGAGCGGGTTGCGAAGGCGACGGGGGCGAGCGTGGTGGCGCCGGGCGAGATCTATGATGTGGACGCGGATATCTTCTCGCCGTGTGCGCTGGGCGCGATCGTCAATCCCGAGACGCTGCCGCGCCTGAAGGCGAAGGCCATCGCGGGCGCGGCCAACAACCAGCTCTCGACGCCGGACATGGGCGAGAAGGTGAAGGCGCGCGGCATTCTCTATGCGCCCGACTACGTCATCAATGGCGGCGGGATCATCAACGTCGCGGCGGAGATCGCGGGCGCTTACGACCCGGCATGGGTGGACGGGAAGCTGTCGCGCCTGATGGAGACGCTGGGCGAAGTGCTGGACCAGGCGCGGCGCGAGGACCGGGCGACGAACCGCGTGGCGGACGAGATCGCGCGGACGCGGATTGGGCGGTAAACCCTTCCCCCGCTTGCGGGGGAAGGGTTTGTCTCGGGACAGTCCGGCGCTTCCCCTGCGGGTTGAATCTTCGTGACGGCTGGGTAATGTGCTGCTTTGTTGCGTTGCAGCGAGGCCATCAGCCGGGACACATGGCGTAGGTCTTGCTGGCAGGGGTGGTGGCGCCGCCCTTCGCAGGGCTCGGTTCGATGGAAACATCAGGCCGGCGGCCATTGGCGAAGGCGGATGTAAGGGGCTTCGGGGACAGTATGTCTGAAGTCGTTGTGCAGATCAGTGCTGAAGAGGGCCGGGACTCGTCCCTGCTGACGAACGCGATCGATGCGTTTGCGAAATGGGCCGTGGAATCAGGGCTTTCTCACGATTCCGGCGATGCGCCGGACATTATGATGATGACCGAGTTTGCCGGCGGGGAAATGCGCCGGAAGCTGGTGTTCCAGGACCGCGATCATGCCGCCCGTTTCCTCGTTTTCTGGCGTGTCGAACGCCAGCGCGGACGGGGCTTCGAGCAGAGCGCGATGGGCGCCTGAGTTACGTGGGGGCATAACCCCGCGATTCTACCCTGACTGAATGATACCGGGACGTTCGCACATGCGAGCGGGCGCGTATTTGCGCTCGGGAATCGGGCGATTGCGGGGGCCTGCCGCCTCGGACGTCCTGCCGTCTGGCAGGCGGGCGTCAGGGCTGTATAGAGACGCGATGCCGTCTCCCGCCTCCCCAGTCGTTTCCCCAGGGAAGTCAGCGCCTTTGCGCGTTGCCGTTGTCGGCGCGGGCATTATCGGGCTTGCGACCGCGCTGGAGCTGCGCGCGCGGGGGGCCGAGGTGGTGGTCTACGATGTGGGGCTGGAGCTGGGCGCGGGGGCGACGATCCGGTCGGCGGGCATGCTGGGCGCGGCGTTCGAGTGGGCGGGGGAAGAGGATCAGCGCGCGCTGGCGGCGCTGGCGCGGCATGCGGGGATGATCTGGGCGGACTTTGCGGCGCGTGTCGAGCGGTTGGCGGGCGGCGGGCTGGAGTATTCGCGGGAGGGCGCGCTGGTTGTGGCGCGCTCTGCGGGCGAGATGGACTGGGCCGAGGGGCTGGCGGCGGCTTGCCAGGCGCGCGGGCTGCCGGTGAAGCGGCTGAGCGCTGCGGAGATGAAGCGGATCGAGCCGGCGCTGGGCGATGGGCTGCTGGGCGGAATGTTGTTGCCGGAGGATCGGCAGGTGGATGCGCCGCTGGTGTTGCAGCGGTTGGGGGCTGCGCTGTCGCGGCAGGGCGTGGGGATCAGGCTGGGGCGGAAGATCGCGCGCATTGTTGGCGGCGCGTCGTTCCAGATGCCGGATGGGGATCGGTTTGCGCGCGTGGTGCTGGCGACGGGGGCTGCGCCCCTGCCGGAATTTGTCGGCCCGCGCGGGGCGTTTCTGCCGCACGGACTTCCTGCGCCTGTGCCGGTGAAGGGGCAGATGCTTGCGCTGGCGCCGGCATCGAATGCGCCGCGCCATGTGATCCACACGCGCGACGTCTATATCGCGCCCAAGACGCGCTGGACGCTGGTGGGAGCGACAGCTGAACGTGGGCGGCAGGATGTGGAGGTGGACCGCAAGGCCATCGACGAGTTGCGCAGGCGGGCGGCGGCTGTCGCGCCGTCCATCGCGGCGGCGGCGGAACTGACGGCCTGGGCGGGCGTGAGGCCGGGTACGCCCGACGATGCGCCGCTGATCGGGCAGACGGCGATTCCGGGCGTGTTTGCGGCTCTGGGGCATTTCCGCAATGGCGTTCTGCTTGCGCCCGCGACGGCAGAACTTGTCGCCGAGCAGGCGATTGACGGGAAAGTGAGCCCGCTGGCGGCGGCTTTCGATCCGCTGAGATTTGACAAGAACGGCGAGACACATCACTCGGCCTGAGCGAATACTCACGGCTGTCATCCCGGCCGAAGGGCCGCAGGCCCGCAGAGCCGGGACCCATTTATCCGCGAGTCCGAACGTTGCAGTATGGGTCCCGGATAACCGCGGAGCGGTTTTCGGGATGACAAGCGGTGAAGGCCGAAAGAACGACCCCGCCGGGGCATGACTTGCCATTGGGGCAGCACTTGGGAGAGACGGGCTAATGCATAACATCGCGCCGATGACGGAAGACCAGCAGTCGATCCAGGATGCGGTCGCGGCTGTATGTGCGGAGTTCACGCCGGAGTACTGGCGCAAGTGCGACGAGACGGGCAACTGGCCCGAGGAATTCACCAAGGCGATGGCCGAGGGCGGCTGGCTGGGCATCGCGATGCCCGAAGAGGTCGGCGGGTCGGGTCTCGGGCTGATGGAAGCCTCGATCATGATGCAGACCGTGGCGCGCTCGGGCGCGGGGTTCACGGGCTGCTCGTCGATCCACCTCAACATCTTCGGCGCGAAGCCGATCGAGAAGTTCGGTACGAGCGAACAGAAGCAGGAATTCCTGCCCAAGATCATCGCGGGCGAACAGAAGATGTGCTTCGGCGTGACGGAGCCCAATTCGGGCCTCGATACGTCGAGCCTGCAGACGAAGGCGGAGCGGACGAATTCGGGCTACGTCATCAACGGGCGGAAGATCTGGACGACGGGCGCGCAACGCGCCGACAAGATCCTGCTGATCGCGCGCACGACGCCGCAGGAGAAAGTGGCCAAGCCCTATATGGGTCTGTCGCTGTTCTACATGGACATGAAGGGCGTCGACGCGAAGCCGATCCCGAAAATGGGCCGCAAGGCTGTCGAGTGCAACATGCTGTACTTCGACAATATCGAGATTCCGAAAGAGGCGCTCATTGGCGAAGAGGGCCAGGGCTTCAAATATCTGCTGCAGGGGCTGAACCCGGAGCGCGTGCTGTTTGCGGTCGAGTCCATCGGGCTTGGCTTCGCGGCGCTGGAGCGCGCGGCGACGTATGCGAAGGAGCGCGTGGTGTTCGGCCGTCCCATCGGCCAGAACCAGGGCGTGGCGCATCCGCTGGCGCGCAGCTGGGCCGAGTTGAGCGCGGCGGAACTGCTCGCTTACAAGGCGGCCAAGCTTTACGACGACGGCAAGGAATGCGGCGCGGAAGCGAATGCCGCGAAATACCTCGGCGCGGAAGCGGGCTTCACCGCGTGCGAAGCCAGCGTGCTGGCGCATGGCGGCATGGGCTATGCGAAAGAGTACGACGTGGAGCGCTACATGCGCGAAGCCATGATCGCGCGCATTGCGCCGGTCAGCCGCGAGATGATCCTGAACTTCATCTCGGAGCGCGTGCTCGGCTTGCCGAAGAGCTACTGATCGGCTTTCTCCTTTGCATCGCGGGACGGGCGCACGCGATGGCGTGCGCCCGTTTTCGCGTGTTCTCCGGTCCTGTGCGCGGCTGACCAAAAGGGTTGACCTCATGGAGCATAGCAGGTCCCCTCGTTGCGGATTCGATTGAAAGGGGCCGGGGCATGAAGGCATCGGGTTTTGTCACGTTGGCTTGCGCTGGGATGATGGCGGCGAGCGCGCCATTGGCGGCGGCCCAGCAGGCGACAGAGGACAAGCCGGTGATGTGCTGGGACTACACGACGCTCGCCGATGGGGCCGGCAGCCGGTTCGGGCTGAAAGGCGCGGTCGATGACACGATCCTCAGCCGCGCTGCTTACTATGTCATCAACAAGGTGAAGGCGAAGGTCGTTTCGCCGATGGCGGCGGGAACGACCACCTGGTTCAAGGTGGAACTGCGCGGCGATGCGGCTGGAGCCGTTGATCCCGTGGCGTTGTCGGGCCTTCTGGTGGAACTGGAGAACCCGCTCTTCGCGCCGGTTGTGCCCGGCATCCGCTTTGAAGTGCATACCGACGCACAGGGGCGGACGCACCGGCTGACCCTTGTTGCGTTCGAGGCGCGGTTCAAGGCCGGGGATGAGGTTGTCAGCGTGCCTTTCCGTTCGCAGGGGCCGGACCTTCGACGGCAGGACATCGCGTTGCGGCTTGGCGCTTACCCGCATCCGACCTGGCCGGTCGGCCAGCAGGCGCCGTTCGATCCCACGGCGACGCTGCCGGTGGTCAAGCAGATCGATGCGGCGTGGAGGAAGGCGGGTACGCTGACGATCGAACTTGTGCTTGGCGAAGGCGGGGCGGTTGTCGCCACGTCCGAACCGCTGTCGTATCCCGGTGACAAGGCGGCGGCGGAATTCGTGCGGATGAACGCTCGCGCGCCCGAGATGATAAGCGGCGGGGTGTGCCAGCCCTGAGCGCGTGTCGGGGTTGCCGAAGAGCTACTAGTCGCTGTGGCGGGAGTCCCCGTCCCGGCCTCGTGGTTCGACGGGCGCAATGCCATGCACGGCATGGCATTGCTGCTCACCATGAGGCCTCAGGGGGCAGTTATGACTTGAGGTCCCTCATGGTGAGCAGCGGTGACGTGCTTGCACGTCGGCGCGTCCGTCGAACCACGAGGGGCCGGGCTCACTGATACATTGAGAGAAGCTTCAATTAAGCCGCGACGCCCTGTTCGCGGGCGGTGTCGAGGGCGTCGAGTTTTTCGAGGAGGTATTCGAGGTCGGCGCGGGGGATGGCCTGGAACTGGGTGAGGACGCGCTCGACCATGCGCTGGCGGAAGCGGTCGCGGTCACCGGGGCCGCCATCGTGTTCGGTCTTGTGGTAGATGTCGACGGCGAGGCGGAAGGCGGTGAACATGCCGGAGGGCAGGCCCGCGCGCTCGAAGATGGTCTTGAGGCCGAGCGTGCCGGCGTCGTGGATCATCAGCCATGCCTTGGCGCGCGGAACGCCGGCGAGTTCGGCCATGGCGTGCTCGACGAAATCGATATGGCCGAGGCAGAGCGAGCGCATGACCAGCGACGGCGTGAGGCGGCCGTTGAGGTGCAATTGCTGGACGAAGCGCTCGGGGTCGCTGGAGAGGCCGGCCTGTTCGACGAGATCGAGCGTGGCGCGCTCGCGGGCGCCCGAGGCGATCTCGATGGCGAGTTGGGGCGGGAGTTCGTGGGTGTTGACGAGGCGGTCGAAGAGTTCGCCCGCCACCATGTTCACGAGTTTTTCCGTGATGTGGACGGGAAGCGAGGTCCGTGAAACCAGCGCGCCCTTGATGTCGTTGTCGTTGGCGAAGCGTTTCAGCAGGCCGGCATAGGCGTCGTCGGAGAAGGCCGCGCCTTCGTTGAGCGTGCAGGCCTCGACGGCGGGCTTGGCGGCGTAGAGCGCGATGACTTCGGTGAGGCCTTCGCCGAGCGTGGGACGCTGGGCGATGGCGACCTGTTTCTCCTGCGAGCCGGAGAGGACGATCTCGACGAGGTCTTCGTCGGTGATGACCGGGGAGTTCTTGAGGACCGGCGTGGCGACGGCGTCGACGTCCTTGGCCAGCTTGATCGCGATGTCGCGGGGAAGCTTGGGCGAGTTGCGCAGGGTGACGGCGAGCGCGCGGCGGACGAGCACTGCGGCGTCGTTGCACATCAGGTCGAGCACCTGGCGGGCGCTTTCGGTTTCGGCGTCGGTCAGTTCGATGGAGGTGAGGCGGACGCAGATCTTGTGGGCCGCGTTGGCGCGCGCCTCCGGGCTGTCGCCGCGCACGAGGCGGCGGATGTCGTCCTGCGTGAGGGAGGAGCGCATCGTGGCAATCGTCATCTGGTCGCGCCTTGTGCCTGCTGACGGCTTGAACTCATTCAAAAAATGACAATTGCTGCCGCGGGTTAAGAGAGATTTACGAGGCGCGGGAAAACGGCGCTAACGGCACATAAAAGAGGGAGGCCTGATTTGCTGCTCCAGGGCATCAAGGTCATTGAACATGCTACGTATTTTGCCGCTCCGGGGGCTGGAGGCATCCTGTCGGACTGGGGGGCCGAAGTCATAAAGATCGAGCCGCCGGGGGGCGACCCGGTGCGGGGCAATTTTCCGACCAAGGGGACGGGCAAGGAGCACCTGACGGAGAATCCCGCCTTCGACGCCGACAACCGGGGGAAGAAGTCCATCGTGGTGGACGCGCGGACCGAGGCAGGGCGCGAGGTGATCCGCAAGCTGGCGGATGGGGCGGACGTGTTCCTCACCAATGTGCGGCCCGGCGGGATCGAGCGGTCGGGGCTGGGCTATGACATTCTGTCGAAGCGGAACCCGAAGCTCGTTTACTGCGCGCTGACGGGATACGGGCTCGAAGGGCCGGATGCGAATGCGCCGGGGTTCGATGTGGCGAGCTTCTGGTCGCGCTCGGGGCTGGCGCGGCTGACGGCGCCGAAGGGGGCGGAGCTGTTCCCGGTGCGCACGGCGAGCGGCGATCACACGACGAGCATTGCGGCGGTGGCGGCGATCAACGCGGCGCTGATCCAGGCGATGAAGACGGGCAAGGGGCAGTTGGTGGATGTGAGCCTGCTGCGGACCGGGCTCTATACGCTGCACACGGATCTTTCGATCCAGCTGTTCTTCGGGCGCATTGCGTCCACGCGGCCGCGCAATCAGGCGTATCACCCGCTGTCGAACTTTTTCCGCACCAAGGACGATCACTGGCTGTGCATCGTGGCGCGGGCGGGCAAGGCGGACCTGCCGCGCATGTCGCGGGCGCTCGACCTGCCGGACCTCGAAGCCGATCCGCGCATGGCGGATGGCAAGTCGCGGCGGGACAATTCGCCGGAGCTGACGGCGATGTTCGACGCGGCGTTTGCGAAGTTCACGAAGGAAGAGATCGCCGAGCGGCTGACGCGCGAGGAGATTGCGTGGGCGCCGTGTCAGACGCTGGCCGATGTGGCGGTCGATCCGCAGGTCGCAGCGGCGGGCGGGATCGTGCAGATGCCGGGGCGCGATGGCGTGGGGACGTTCGCGGCGCCTGCGTCGCCGGTGCGCTTTCCGGGCGTGGACGATGGACCGAAAGGGCCGGGGCCGGCGCTGGGGCAGCATACGCGCGAGGTGCTGGCGGGGCTTGGGTATGGGGCTGCGGATATCGACGCGATGTATGCGAGCAAGGCGGTGAGTTAGGCGGCCCCCGCGCCAGTCATTCTCGGCCAAGCGCGTAAGCGCGCGTGCCGGGAATCCCGGTTGCTTCGGCGAGAGAATGTCAGCGGTTCCGCACCCGAGCCAACAGAGGTTCTCGGGATGCGCTTCGCTTACCCGAGAATGACACCTGTTGGGCTCAGCGTCCGTCTTCCTGCAATCCGAACAGGGCGGCCATCAGGCTCGAGGTCAGCGCGGCCGTGCCGAGGCGGGCTTGCAGGAGGGCGTTGGCGTGGTTGGCGTCGGCGTTGAAGACGCCGGCCTGGCCTGCGTCTGCGGCGGCGATCTCGAAGCCGGTGAGTTTCTGGTAGAGGGCGGCGGCGGTGAGTTGGGCGCCGTCGCGCGTGTTGAAGACGTTGGCGTTGGCGGCGGCGGCGCGGGGGAAGAGATCGGCTGCGGAGGCGCCGCCATTCGTGCGCGCGGCTTCGATCAGTTTCGCGGCGTCGGACGGGCCGAGGAAGTGGGCGGCGTAGAGTTCGCCGGGGCTGGCGGGACGGCCGATCTTCGCTTCGAGGAGGCGGGCGTTCTCGGCGGTGAGTTCGGCGCCCATGCGGGCTGAGATTTCAGGATTGCTGCGAAGGGCGAGGATGTCTTCCCGATTCATCCCCTGAATGTTGACGCCGTGGCGCGCGCCATAGCGGTCGACCGTGTCGAGCCAGGTGGCGTTGGTGAACTGGAAGAGTCCGGTTGCGGACGAGGTCGAGGCTTTCGCGGCGGGATCGAAATTGCTTTCGCGCTGCGCGGTCTTCACGAGGAAGCCGAAATCGACGCCGGTGGCCGACGACGCCGAGCGCAGGGCGGCCATCACGCCGTCTTTCGAGGCGGGTGGGCGCGTGCCGGGAGCTGAAGGAGCGCCGATGGAATCGGTCACGGGCTGGATCCTGTGTTCGGAATCCAGAAGGGCGGTTTATGGTTAATGAAAGGTTGCTGTTTTTCTCCCCCGGCTAGCCGGGGGAGGAAAAGATGTCAGCTATCCGCTTTCGGCGACATCGCGAAGTGGATGCCCAGTTCGGCCAGTTTGTCGGCGTCGCGCCAGCGGACGTTTTCGGCGATGAGGGCGATGCCGTCGGCCGAGGCGACTTCGATGCGGGTCATCGGGATTTCGAGGGCTTCGCAGCGCGACGGGTCGAGGCGGACGGCTTCGAACGTCAAACGGGCGCGGGCGCCCATCGGCGTGCGCCACGACTTGCGGGCGTCGAGGCCGACGCGGAAGCCACGGCGGCGGAAGGCGTCGACGCGATCGAGCGCGAGATCTTCGAGCGAGCACACCGAGGCGTCGCAGAAGTCGAGGCGGATTTCCTGGGCCAGCGCGCCTGCGCGGGCGACGGCGGCTTCGGCGGCCATCGGGGCGTCCTTGTCGGCGAGCGCGGCCATCGGCGCGAGGATCGACAGCGGGCGCAGCGGCGCGTTGGTGTCGTGCGCGAGACGGCAGGCGCGCTCGATCACGTCGCCAAGCCAGCCGGCGGCGGACGGCAGCGTCATGTCCGACAGGTGGCGCGGCTGGAAGGTATCCTCGAAAGCGATGTCGGCTTCCGCGTGCATGCCGAAGGCCGAGCCATCGGCCAGACGGACGACCGGGCGGAAGCGCAGGCGCGCCTGGCGCATGGCGGCGGCTTGCGGTTCGTTCACGACAAGGCGCAGATGCGATGCGCGGGCTTGGGTCATTGCAGGCTTCCGGCTTAGGTGCTGAGTTGATCTTATGGATAACAGAACAGCCTGAAGGCGGGCCGAAACGGGTCTGCGCAATTTGATGGAATTCGCCGGGATTTCAGGTGTTTATGAGTGGTTACCGAGGGTGGCATGACTTCATCGAACGACCAGCCGAAACCTGCATCCACGGCGGTGCTGATCCGCGATGCGCGGACAGGCGGCGGCGTGGAAGTGTTAATGGTGAGGCGCAGCGCCGGCATGGCGTTCGGCGCGAGCGCGTGGGTTTTTCCCGGCGGCAAGGTGGCCGAGGCGGATGCCGACCCCGCGTGGGACGATCATTCGGACGGGAGCTATGCCCACTATGCGCGCTCGCTGCGGATCGCGGCGGCGCGGGAGGTGTTCGAGGAATCCGGGCTGTTGCTGGCGACGCGCGATGGCGCGGAGCTGACGGCGGAGGCCTGCACGGCGTTCGATGGCGAGCGCGCGCATGTCGAGGCGCAGCCGAAGCTGTTTCTTGAGCTGGTGCGCGGCGCGGGGCTGAAGCTGACGCTGGAGCGGCTGACGCCGTTCGCGCACTGGATCACGCCGACATTCGAGCCGAGGCGCTACGACACGCACTTCTTCCTCGTGCGCGCGCCCGGCGTTCAGGTGGCGCGACATGATGGGCGCGAGGCGGTGGAGCATGAATGGGTGAAGCCGGCGGATCTGCTGGAGCGGCGCGTGCGCGGCGAGGCCAAGCTGATGTTTCCGACGCGGCTCAATCTGGAAGTGCTGGCGCGGGCGGCGAATGCGGCGGAGGCGGAAGCCGCTGCGCCGGGCGACGACGTGGTGACGGTGGAGCCGCAGGTCGTGGAGCGGGCGGATGGCAAGGTGTTGGTGATCCCTGCCGCGGCGGGCTACGGCCTTACCGAAGAGCGGATGGGGAATGTGCTCGGCTGAGCGGATGCGAATACGGGTGCGGCGCAGGCCGCGCGGCGACAGGATCGAGAACCACGGACGTTCTCGCACGCATCAGGTCTGCGCGAGGAACGCGCCATTGGGATATTCGTTGCCTGGGCTTGGGTGTGGGCGGACGTGGCGGCGGCGGATGGCTCAGGCGGCGGATGGCGCCTGGCGACCGATCAAGTCCTTGGTCTGGGTCTCAAGCTCGCTGGCGAGCGCGAGGCCGACGGGATGGTTCGCACCCATGATCTTGCCCATGACGGCGGCTTTCACCGCATCGACGTGAGCCTTGAGCAGGCGATCCGGCGGATTGAGGTCGCCATGCTCGTCGCCGGTGAGCTTGCAGAGCGTGGCGCAGATGCGGCCGACGAGCGGATAGCCATAGGTGGGGGCGAGGCCCTTGAGATCGTGCGCGCGGCGGTGGAGTTCGTCCTTCGCGGCGGGACCGGGCGCTTGCTCGTATCCGGCCCAGGCTTTGAGCAGGTGACCCAGTTCTTCGTCGATCCATTCGGCGAACTGCCCGGACATCTTTTCAAGGGCGGCTTCAGCGCGTGCGATGGCGCGCTGGTCGAGCGCGGGCATTGCGCCGCCGATCTTCGCCTTGAGCATGTTGGGAGGCGTGATCACCTCGATGGGTTTCTGCTTTGCCATGTCCCACCCCCTAGAATCGATGCCATGCAGATGATGCGCGGCGAGCATACTGTGCGTTCGAGTGTTAACAAACGGCTGACCTACGGGCGTGCCGCCGGGGCGTGTTGCTCTGGGTTAGCTCCTGGCTATGGGAGGACTCTAGAAGCGGGCGCGGGCGCTGACGATCCAGCCCCGCTCTTCGAAATTCCCCGAGATTTCCTCGCGCCAGCCTATGCCCACGCCGACGCCCCAGAAGTCGCGCATGAGCGAGGCTTCGGCCTTGGCGACGCCGGTATCGCCGCCGCCTTCGGTCCATGCCTTGACCGTGAAGTTCCAGCCGGGGGCGAAGTCGTAGCCGATGGCGACTTCGGTCACGCTGCGCTCGCAGTCGCCTCGGGTGCGGTGGCCGGACTCGAGATTGATGAAGCCTTCGCGACCCCACATGTTGAACGAGGTGCCGATGGCGCCGCGAATCTCGTAGCCCTCGCCTTCGCATTCGATGCCGTCGAGGGACTCGCCCACCAGCGCGGAAGCCTGAATGGCGATCGAGCCGCGATCGCCGAGCGCGAAAGCTTTCTGGATGCCGAGGCGCGCGCCGGACCTGTCGTCATAGGTCGTGCCGATGCGGATTTCGCTTTCGACCTTGATGTTGACGCCCCAGCCATCGCCGAGGCCGATCTCCGTGAAGTCGTCAGCGCGCCAGGCTTCGCCGAAATCGCCGGTCTCGCGGGAGATGGTGGCGAACCAGCTGTGGGCGTCTGCGGGGAGGCTCCATGCGCCGGCGTGAGCGGGCTGGGCCGTGGGCGCAAGACATGCGAACGGCGCAAGGCGCTGAATCGTCCTGACGAGCTTCCCCACCCCGTCCCCCGGTCTTTCGCGTTGGCGTCCCCACCGGAGATCAATCGCATGGGACGGCGAGCGTGGAAAGCGAGGCCGCCTGTTGGGCGAGCTTACCTTGCGTCGGGATCAGGTGTCGTAGCCGGGGGATTCGCGGTCGAGTTTGCGGAGGCAGCCGGGCCAGGCGAGCATGGCGCCGACGCCGGAGGCGGCTGCCTGTTGTTCGGCGACCGTCGCGATGGCGTGGTCGGGGGCGATGCGCAGGTTCTCGCGGCCGTGGGCGGCGGCCATCACCTGCATCTGGCAGGCGCGTTCGAGGAAGAAAATCTGCGTCCAGCAGTGCGCGGCTGTGGCGCCGACGGCGAGCGTGCCGTGGTTCCACAGGATCATCGCGTTCTTCTCGCCAAGGTCTGCGACCAGACGCTCGCGTTCGTCGAGGTCGAGCGCGATGCCTTCATAGTCGTGATAGGCAAGGTTCGGCAGGACGATGAGCGCGTGCTGCGTGAGCGGCAGGAGGCCTTCCTTCGTCGAGGCGACGGCGATGCCGGCATCGGTGTGGACGTGGAGGACGAACTTCGCATCCTCGCGTGCGGCGTGGATGGCGGAGTGGATGGTGAAGCCCGCCGGGTTGATCATGTACTCCGTCGGCTCGACGATGTTTCCGTCGAGGTCGATCTTCACGAGGGACGAGGCCGTGATCTCGTTGAAGAAGTAACCATACGGGTTGATGAGGAAGTGGTGTTCCGGGCCAGGCACGCGGGCGGAGATATGGGTGAAGATCATGTCGTCCCACCCGTGGAGGGCGACCAGCCGGTAAAGCGCGGCGAGATCGACCCTCGCCTGCCATTCCTCGGCGCTGACGCGCTGCCTGACCGAAAGCGATTTGAGGTCGTCAGCCATGATCTGTTCCTCCTGCACGGAGTTTAGGGCGCCGGAGGGCGGGATGGAAGCTGGGCCTTCATTCAATCGCCGGTCGTAATTATGCAAAATCCGGCATATAGCTGGCGGCCCAGACGGGAGCCGCAATGAGCGCCGAGCCGAAAATACACTTTACGGCTTCGCTGAAGTCGGAGGCCAGGCAGGCGCTTGAGCTTATGACGCGGCGCTATGGCCAGGCGGGGCTGGACAAGGCCGACGTGATCGTGGCGCTGGGCGGCGACGGCTGGATGCTGGAGACGCTGCGCGGGCGCTATCGCGACCGGATCCCGGTTTACGGGATGCACCGGGGCACGGTGGGCTTCCTGATGAACGATTTCGCCGAGGGGGGGCTGCACGAGCGGCTGAACGAAGCGGCGCGCGTGGTGATCCATCCGCTGGAGATGACGGCGACACAGGTTTCAGGCGAGGTGATCACGCTGCGCGCGATCAACGAGGTGTCGCTGCTGCGCCAGACGGCGCAGACCGCGAACCTGCGCATCATGGTGGACGGGCGCGAGCGGCTTTCGGATCTGGCGGCGGATGGCGTCATGGTGGCGACGCCGGCAGGATCGACGGCCTACAACCTGTCGGCGCATGGCCCCATCCTGCCCATCGGCGCCAACCTGCTCGCCCTGACCCCGATCTCTCCGTTCAGGCCGCGGCGCTGGCGCGGTGCGCTGCTGCGCCACGATGCGCGCGTGGAGATCGAGGTGCTGGAGGCGGAGCGGCGTGTGGTGTCGGCTTCGGCGGACACGCAGGAAGTGCGCGACGTGGCGCGCGTGGTCGTGCGCGAGGACCGCTCGCAGCCGCTGACCATGCTGTTCGATGAAGGGCACGGGTTGGACGAGCGGATATTGCGGGAGCAGTTTTCGTTTTAGGGGCCGCCGGTTTCCGTGTCAGCGCCGGGCCTTGCGGATGATCCGGTTGTAGAGCGCGCCGGGATCGTAGCCCATCGCGTGGGCGAAGGCGGCGAACTCGATGACGTCGAGCCGCCGCACGCCGCGCTCCACCTTGGAGACAAGCGGTTGGTCCCAGCCATCGCCCATCCGTTCCGCGATATCCTTCTGCGACACGCCGGCGTCGATCCGCGCGGCCACCAGCGCGGCGATGAAGGCTTTGTAGGGTTCCGAGAATTGCGAAACAGGCATGCCACGACGCTGCAAACAGGCGGCGTCAGGCGTAGATGCGCTTTCAGACTATGCGAAGTTAGCCTTCATGAGAGGGCTATGCGCAGACAACACAAGCATTGCGTCATTCCTTGACATGCGGTGTTCGCATACATGGACGGCGCTAGTACATGCAGGCTAGGTCCTACGGGGTTGGAGGGGCATCTTGGCGAAGCTTGTCGGACTGATCGTGTGCGTGGCGCTGGCGGGCGCGGCGTGGTTCTTCCTGATCCCGCGAGGGGATTCAGGCGACAACCCGCCACCCCGAACGGCGGAAACGCCCGTGGCGCCCCAGCCGTCGTCACCCGGGAAGCCGGAGGAGACTCGGCTAACCGGAAAAGCTGCCGAAGCACGCGACTTTATCGTCGCTCAGACAACGAGATTCGAGTCTGATTATTTCCTCGATGCCCCGGCCAAAGGGCTGGGCAACAAAAGGATTAGCCGCGCTTGGGATATCGAGTTTCAATCTCTGGATAACCGATGGGCATGGTCTCAGGCTTATTTTTTTGCAGAAATGTTATTTTCCGAAAATGCGGTGAGTGTTGCCCTCTCGGGTGAGGATCTCAAATTCGTGGTTGATCTAGAAATGATCGGCCTGCCTGTCGTCGTCAGCGACTTGGATCACGGCGGCGCCTCGATAAAGATGGAGTGCCGGTCAGCCAAATGCATCAGCGTTACCGGAAGACGGGTTTTGAGATCTACTCCGACGGTTAGGCTCGGCTCCGGGGATTCAGCATTCAGCAAAGAAATGGCGGAACTCGAACCGATCCTGATGTCAGATGGGAGGGGGGCGAGACTCAAGGAAACGGTGGTTTCGGTGATGAATAAATATCCCAGAGAAACGGTATCCGTGAACGAACAGCGCGCCTCAAATCTGTGGTACTATAAGGATCGCGAGACGGCGGAGCGTGTCGCGGCGGCGATGAATACGCTGCTTGAGG
>CAZGWV010000048.1:10840-12216 GCA_964529555.1 uncultured Rhizobium sp. | reverse complement strand
AAGGATCGCGAGACGGCGGAGCGTGTCGCGGCGGCGATGAATACGCTGCTTGAGGCGCAGGGCGCGCAGAAGAAAGCGTTTTGAGTTAGACGTTTCGCGCCATCGGACGTCTTCCCGGAGTCATGCTCGGGCTTGTCCCGAGCATCCCGGTTGGATCAGGTGCGGAATTGCTGGCGATCTCTTGTTGAGCCAACCGGGATTCTCGGGATGCGCTTCGCTTACCCGAGAATGACGCCGGTGGGAGTGGCGCTCTATGCGAGTAGCGTCCACGCGCCGTTGGCTTTGCTCGACGCGACGGCCGCTTCGATGAACGCGACGCCGCGGACGCCGTCCTCTACGCCGGGCGCGAGTTTCGCGAAGGCGTTCGGTTCGCGGCCTTCGCCATGCGCGCGGATGAGTTCGGCGGCGTCGGTGTAGATCTGGGCGAAGCCTTCGAGATAGCCTTCGGGGTGGCCGCCGGGGGTGCGGGTGGCGTGGGCGGCGGAGGCGGAGACGCCGGCGCCGCCGCGGCGGAGGGTGCGTTGCTGGCCGCCCAACGGCGTGAACAGCAGCGTCTCGGGCGTTTCCTGCGCCCATTCGAGGCCGCCCTTGTCGCCGAAGACGCGCAGTTTGAGGCCGTTGACGGAGCCGGTGGCGACCTGGCTGGCCCAGAGCATGCCTTTTGCGCCGCCGTTGAAGCGCAGCATGATGTTGACGTTGTCGTCGATCTTGCGGCCTGGGACGAAGGCTTCGAGGTCGGCGGCGAGGGATTCCGTTTTCAGGCCGGTGACGAATTCGACGAGTTGGAAGGCGTGGGTGGCGATGTCGCCGAGCGCGCCGCCGGGGCCGGCGCGCGAGGGGTCGCCGCGCCAGTCGGCCTGTTTGTTGCCGGGGAGTTCGGTGGCGAGCCAGTCCTGTGCGTACTCCACCTGCACGACGCGGATGTTGCCGAGTTCGCCCGCCTCGATCATCGCGCGGGCCTGACGCGCCATCGGGTAGCCGGAGTAATTGTGCGTGAGGATGAATGGCAGGCGGGTGCTGGCGGCGAGCGCGGCGAGATCGTCGGCGTGGCGGCGCGTGATGGTCATCGGCTTGTCGCAGATGACGGGGATGCCGGCGGAAAGGAATTCGCGGGCTATTGCATGGTGGGTTGAGTTGGGCGTGACGATGGCGACGGCGTCGATGCGGTCGGCGCGCTTGGCTTCGCTGGCGGCCATGGTGCGGAAGTCGGCGTAGGCGCGGTCGGGGCTAAGGCCCGTGGACTTGCCGAAGGCGACGGATTTTTCGGGGTCGGACTGGAAGTTGCCCGCGACGAGATCCCAGTGGCCATCGAGGCGGGCGGCCATGCGATGGACGCCGCCGATGAAGGCGCCCTCGCCGCCGCCGACCATGCCGAG
>CAZGWV010000048.1:0-10740 GCA_964529555.1 uncultured Rhizobium sp. | reverse complement strand
AGCCCCAGCAGGCGGCGGTTGGCTTTCTCGTCGGTGCCGCTGGCGGCGAAATCGTCGAAGGCGCGGGGGGTGACGCGGATGATGTGGTCGCGGATGAATTGGGCGCCTTCGCGCGCGCCATCTTCCGGGTGCTTGATGCAGCATTCCCATTCGAGCACGGCCCAGCCTTCGTAGTCATAGCCGGCGAGCTTCGAGAAGATGCCCTTGAAATCCACCTGCCCGTCGCCGACGGAGCGGAAGCGGCCGGCGCGTTCGAGCCAGGGCGCGTAGCCCGAATAGACGCCCTGACGGCCGGTTGGATTGAACTCCGCGTCCTTGACGTGGAACATCTTGATCCGCTCGTGATAGATGTCGATGTAGTCGAGATAGTTGAGCTGCTGCAGACAGAAATGGCTCGGGTCGAACAGGATGTTGCAGCGCCTGTGGCCCTTCACGCGGTCGAGGAACATCTCGAACGTCGTGCCGTCGAACAGGTCTTCGCTCGGGTGGATTTCATAGCAGAGATCGACGCCGGCTTCTTCATAGGCGTTGAGGATGGGGAGCCAGCGCTTCGCGAGCTCTTCGAACGCCGTTTCAAAAAGCCCCGGCGGGCGTTGGGGCCACGGGAAGAAATAGGGCCAGGCGAGCGAGCCGGAGAAGGTCACGCTGGCGTCGAGGCCGAGGCGGCGGGAGGCTTTCGCGGCGAGCATGAGTTGTTCCACCGCCCATTCCTGCCGCGCTTTCGGATTGCCGCGCACGCGCTCAGGGGCGAAGGCGTCGAACAGCGTATCGTAGGCGGGGTGGACGGCGACGAGCTGGCCCTGCAGGTGGGTGGAGAGTTCGGTGATCTGCATGCCCATGTCGGCGAGCATGCCTTTCATCTCGTCGCAGTAAGTGTCGCTTTCCGCCGCCTTGCGGAGATCGAACAGCGAGGCTTCGCCGGTCGGGATCTGGACGCCGATAAAGCCCTTGTCCTTCGCCCACTTCGCGATGGCGGGCAGCGAGTTGAACGGCGCTTCCGGGCCCACGAACTGGGCGAGGAAGATGCCGGGGCCTTTCATGGTCTTCATGTCGTCAGTCCTCAGGTTTCCAGCGTGCTGAGGAATTTATAGCCATTCTCGGCGGCTTCCAGCCTCGGCTTGTCGAAGGGCGGCTCCTGTTCGAGGAAGAAGTTGCGGACGCCGGCCTTGTAGGCGGCAGGCAGGATGGCTTTCCAGTCGAGGCGGCCGGAGCCGACGTCGGACGGGTCCATCTTGAGGGCGATGTTGGGCTGGGTGGTCGCCTTGATGTCCTTGATGTGCACGCCGGTGTAGCGGCCGGAGTATTTCTCGAACAGGGCGACGGGGTCCTGGCCCGCGGCGGCGGCCCAGCCGATGTCGAGTTCGAACGACACGGAGGCGGGGTCGCTTTCCTGCACGAGGATGTCGAAGCCAGTGCGGTCGCCGGCCTGTGCGAATTCGTAATTATGGTTGTGATAGCCAAAGCCGATGCCGCTCGCTTTCAGCTTGGCGCCGACAGTGCTGAGTTCGTCGGCGAAGCGTTTCCAGCGATCGACGCCCATGGCTTCGGCGACGCGGACGATGAAGCCGTAGCCCTCGTCCGCGTTCGGCGTGAGGCCGATGTCGTCGGGCGCGGGCATGGACGGCGCGTAGATGTGGGTCGCGCCCAGCACATGCATGTCGGCGGCGAGCTGGCCGAGATCGCCGCGCAGGCCGGGGGCGGCGGCTGTGCCGGGGCTCATGCCGATGTGGGCGGCTGTGCATTTTACGCCGTGGCTGTCGAACAGCTGGCGCAGCTGGGCCGGCGTCTTGCCCATGTAGGACGGGATTTCGACGGCGGTGTAGCCGATCTTCGCGACGCCGGCGACGGCGCCTTCGAGGTTCGTCGCGAGCATGTCGGCCAGCGTGTAGAGCTGGATGCCGATGGGTGCGCCGCGCGAGGCGAAGAAGGGTCCGCTAGGCATCGTCTGGCAGGCGGCGGCAAGAGGGGCTGCGGCGCCGGACGCGGCGAGCGCCTGCATGAAGCGGCGGCGGGAGAGGTCCATCATTATGCACTCCATTGGTCATGCTTACGTGGCTGCGACGCTTGTGGGCGCGCGCTCGGAAGGACGGAAGAAGAAGGCCAGCAGCAGTACGGCGACGAAGGCCATGCCTGCGGGGACCATGAACAGCGTGCGGTAGTCGATGATTCCTGTGAGCGGGTCGGTCCACATGACCATCAAGGGCGCGAACAGGTAGTTCGCGGAAACGACGCCGACGCCCAGGATCAGGAGGTTGAACAACCCCTGGGCGCTGGAGCGGACGTCTTTCGGGAACGCCGCATCGACGAAGATGTACACGGTCGCGAAGAAGAAGGCGTAGCAGATGCCGTGCAGAAGCTGGACCGCGATGACGGTCGGCACGCTGTCGGGGAAGAAGGCGAAGGCGAGGAAGCGCGCGGCGTGGCCAAGGACGCCCACGATCATCGTGGTCTTCCAGCCGAGCCGGACCAGCACGTAGCCCAGCACGAACATGGTGATGATCTCGGCGACCTGCCCGAGGCTCTGCACCAGCATGGAGACGTTGGCGTCGATGCCGACGCGCTTGGTCAGATAGTCATCGACCATCATAAAGTAGCCGTTGTGAACGGTGCTGTCGATGAAGGTGACGATGAAGAGCACGAGCACGGCGGGGATGCCCAGCACCTTGATCGCCTTGCGCCAGGCCAGCGGATCGGTTCCGGCGCCCGAGCGGTTGGGCGGCGTGTGCGGCAGTGTGAGGCTGTAGGCCGCGAAGGCGAACGAGACGATGGCGGCGACGACGAAGATGAGGCGGATTTCCTCCGCGCCGGCCTTGGCGCTGAGCAGGAAGAAGAACGGCCAGCTGACCATGATCCAGCCAATGGTGCCGCCCATGCGGATGACGCCGAACTGGGCGGCGGGATCGCGCAGGTTGGCGAAGGCGATGGCGTTGGCGACCGACATCGAGGGCACGTAGACCATGCTGAAGATGAGGTAGCAGCTGAAGAACGACCAGAAGTCGGTGAAGTAGGCGCAGCCCAGCAGCGCTGCGCCGCCGATGACATTGCTGGCGGCGAGGAAGCGCTCGGCGGAGAAGTTGCGGTCCGCGAACTGGTTGGAGAAGAAGATGCCGACGATGGCGGCGATGCCCCATGCGCTGCCGACCAGCGACATTTGCCACGCCTCAAACCCCAGCAGGCCCATATAGGGGTAGAGCTTTGGCATGTACGCGCCCCAGATAGCGAGCTGGAGCAGCATCATCACGAAAAGACGTGTCTGAATCACCTGGCGTTCTCCCCTGCGCCTACTCTGGTCTCGCGCCAGCGCTCGGCTCATGATCTGATACTGAGTGTTACCTGCACGGCAGCGCCTGTCCATAACGCAGCGCGAGACATCGAGGCAGGACTTGAGAAGACAGAACTGGGGAGGAATGCCCATGCGTGGCTTTATTCGTGGTCTTGCCGCTACGGCCATCGCGCTCGTGGCTGTGGGGTGTTCGGGAATGCCGCAGGGCGGCGAGACGTGGGAGCCGCTGTTCGACGGCAAGACGCTGACCGGATGGACGCCGAAGATTCGCGGCTTCCCGCTGGGCGAGAATTATCGCGACACATTCCGGGTGCGCGATGGGGCCATCGTGGTCAGCTATGACGGCTATGACCAGTTCGGCGAGCGGTTCGGGCATCTGTTCTACAAGGACGCCATCTCCGGTCCGTACAGACTGCGCCTCGAATACAGGTTCGCGACGACGCATCCGGCGGATACGCCCGCGTGGGCGATTGCGAATTCGGGCGTGATGATCTTCGGCGAGGACCCGAAGGGCATGGCCGTGGGCGACAGCTTTCCGGTTTCGGTCGAGGCGCAGTTGCTGGGGCCGGCGCCTGGGCAGACGCGGTTCAACGGGAATATGTGTTCGCCCGGCACGAATGTGGTGATGGAGGGCGAACTGGTGACGACGCACTGCATCAACTCGCAGACGCCCTCGCCGCCCAATGGCGAGTGGCATCTGTTCGAGGTTGAGGTCGCGGCCGACGGGACGGTGACGCAGAAGGTGAATGGCGAGGTGACGATTGTGTACTCCGCCGTGCAGCTCGATCCCGAAGGGCGGATGGCGAATTCGAAGCCGCTGGTGGAGGCGGCCGGGGGCAAGCTGATGCTGGATGGCGGGACGATCTCGCTGCAGAGCGAGGGGAATCCGATCGAGTTTCGGAGGATCGAGGTTTTGCGGATGTAGGTGGGGCACGAGCCCCCCTTGCCGCCCGCCCTCGTGGTTCGACGGGCGTACCGCCATGCGGGGCATGGCGGTACTGCTCACCATGAGGGCTAACACTGGCGCTGGCTGAGGACCCTCATGGTGAGCAGCGGCGATGCGTTCAGCATCGGCGCGTCCGTCGAACCACGAGGGGCCGGGCTTGGGGTCTAGCTGGCGCGCCCCGACGACGACATCACGAAGCCCTCATATCCCTTCGCCGCGACGCCGTTGCAGAGATCTCGATAGACGCCGACGCCGCCGGGGTATGGCATGAAGACGCGCGGTTTGCCGGGGACGTTGGCGCCGATGTACCAGGAGTTGGCTTGCGGATAGAGCGTCATGTCGGCGACTTCGTTGACGTGGGCGACCCACCCTGCTTCGGCTTCCGGCGTGGCTTCGATGACGCTCATCTGGCGCTCGCTCATTGCGGCGATGCAGCCGCTGATCCAGTCGATGTGCTGTTCGATCGAGACGACCATGTTTGAGAGCACCGAGGGGCTGCCGGGGCCGGTGACGAGAAACAGGTTCGGAAAGCCGGAGACCATGAGGCCCAGATAGGTGCGCGGGCCGCCGTCCCATTTTTCCTTGAGGGTTTTGCCGCCACGGCCGCGTATGTCGATCTTGCCGAGCGCGCCGGTCATGGCGTCATAGCCGAGGGCGAAGATGAGGCAGTCGAACTCGTATTCCGTGTCGCCGGATTTGACGCCTTTGGGCGTGACGGTGACGGGGGCTTTCGAGATGTCGACGAGGGTGACGTTGCCGCGGTTGAAGACGTCGAAATAGCCGGTGTCGACGCAGATGCGTTTCGAGCCGGCGGGGTAGGTTCGCGGGATCAGCTTTTCGGCTGTTTCGGGGTCTTTCACGATGGCGCGGACTTTCTCCGCGACAAAATCGACGAAGGTGTCGTTGGCTTCCTTGGTGATGAGCATGTCGGCGAAGGCGCCGCCGATGGCGAAGCCGCCCCTGGCCCAGCGTTCTTCGTAGATGCGGTTGCGTTCCTCGGCGGGTGTGTCGGAGGCGAGCTTGTCTGACACGACTGCGGCGACGATGCCGATAGGGTTTTCGCGCTCGGCCTGGCGATTGGCTTCGCGGTTGGCGTGCCAGTTGCGGACGGTCTCGGGATTGGCGGGGCCGTTGTGGGCGGGGATGGAGAAGCTGGGCGTGCGTTGGAATATGGTGAGGCTGCCGACTGTGGGGGCGATTTCGGTGATGGTCTGCACGGCGGAGGAGCCGGTGCCGATGATGCCGACGCGCTTGCCCCTGAAATCGACGCCGTCGCTGGGCCAGTTGGTGGTGGTATAGGCTTCGCCCTTGAAACTGTCGGCGCCGGAGATGTCGATCTTCTTCGGGGCGGAGAGGCAGCCGGTGGCCATGATGCAGTAGCGGGCGGAGATGTGGTCGCCCTTGTCTGTCGTTACGGTCCAGCGGTTTGTGCCTTCATCGAAGACGGCGGTGGTGACGCGGGTTTCGAAGCTGATGTCGCGGCGGAGGTCGAAGCGGTCGGCGACGTGGTTGAGATAGCGCAGGAGTTCGGGCTGGGCGGCGTAGCGCTCGCTCCATGTCCATTCGGCTTCGAGTTCTGGAGAGAACGAGTAGGAGTATTCGTGGCTTTCCACGTCCACGCGCGCGCCGGGATAGCGGTTCCAGTACCACGTGCCGCCGACGCCATCGGCGGCTTCGATGACGCGGGCGGAGAGGCCGAGGCCCCTCGCCTTGTGCAGCATGTAGAGGCCGGAGAAGCCCGCGCCGACGATCACCATATCGAGGGACTGCGGCATCGCGCCTTCTCCGGTTGTTCTGATCTACAGCGCCGAGACCTTGCCGACCTGTGAGAGCGGAAGATCGCCGCGATAGGGGCCGGGGGTCTGGTTGTAGTCCATCAGCCTGGTTGCGCCAGCTTCCGATGTGCAGAAGCCGAGGATGGTCAGTTCCTTCACGAGGCGGAAGAAGTGCGGCGGAGGCGGCGGCTCCTTTCCTGCGTTGGCGCGGGTGTGGTCGTACTGTTCCTGATCGTAGCGCTTCATCAGGGTGACTTGCTCGTCGCTTGTAAGCTCGGCGAACGGCTTGCCGCGCAGGGCGCGGGCGTCGGCATCGACCTTTGCGAGGCCGGCGTGGATCACGTCGCGTTCGCGCTGCTGGTAGTAGCCCGACAGCATGCGGTCGATGAAGGCGGGGACGCCGACATCGATGGCGCCGGGCGTGTCGGTCTTCGGGATGATCTGGTCGGCTAGTGCGGCGACAGTGGCCATCTCGGCGCCGGTGAAGAGGCTGCCTGCGGGCGTTGTCTGCGACAGGTCCATGCCCTGGGGCGTGGCCACGCAGCCGGCAAGGATGCCGGAGGCGGCGCCGGCGGAGATTGCGCCGCCGAGGAGCAGCGAGGCGCGGTGGAGAATTTCGCGACGGTCCATCATTGTGTGTCTCCGTCCTTCTAGAGTTCGCCGCGCTTCAGCGCGTTCACGGCGTGGTCGGCCGCGCGTGCGGTGAGCGCCATGTAGGTGAGCGAGGGGTTCACGCAGGCGGCCGAGGTCATCGCCGCGCCGTCCGTCACATAGACGTTGGTGCAGGCGTGGACCTGATTGAAGGCGTTGAGCACCGACGTTTTCGGGTCGCGGCCCATGCGCGCCGTGCCCATCTCGTGGATGCCGAGGCCTGGAGCATAGGGACGATCGTAGGGGCGGACATTCTTGAAGCCCGCCTCTTCCATCATTTCGACGGCGGCGGCCTGCATGTCCTTGCGCATGTTGAGTTCGTTCTGGCGGATAGTGACGTCCATCGTCAGGGTCGGCAGGCCGTTCACGTCCTTCACATCGTTGTTTATCCAGACGCGGTTGTCGCGATACGGGAGCATCTCACCGAAGCCGGTGAGGCCCATCGTCCAGTTTCCCGGTTCGGAGATTTCGTCCTTCAGCTCCTTGCCGAAGCCCATCTCGGCGACGAGGCGCTGCCAGCCTGTGCGGCTCGCCCCGCCCTGATAGCCATAGCCGCGCGTGAAGTCCTTCTGCTTCGTGGCGTCCGTGCCGAGATTGCGGAAGCGCGGGACGTAGATGCCGGTGGGGCGGCGGCCTGAGTAGTAGCGGTCTTCGTAGCCTTCGACGTCGGCCTGTGCGCCGGCGAGGAAATGGTGGTCCATCACGTTGCGGCCGAGTTCGTCGGAGTCATTGCCGAGGCCGTTCGGGAAGCGGTCGCTCTTGGAGTGGAGCATGATCCAGGTGGTGGCGAGCGCGGAGGCGTTGAGGAAGATCACCCTGGCGTAGTATTCGGTGACCTTGCCCGTGTTGCCGTCCTGCACGCGGACGCCGGTGGCCTTGTTCGCCTGCGCATCGAAGATGACTTCGGTGACGATGGAGTCCGGCTGCAGCGTCATGTTGCCGGTGTGGTCGGCGGCGATGAGGGTTGCGCCGTTGGAGGAGAAGTAGGCGCCGAAGGCGCAGCCGCGCATGCAGAGGTTGCGCGTCTGGCAGGTGCCCCGCCCGATCTTCATCTGTTCGTCGGTGGGTTTGGTCAGGTGGGCGGTGCGGCCCATCGTGATGCGGCGCTCGGGGAATTTGCTTTCGACCTTCCCCTTGAATGTCTTCTCGACGACGTTGAATTCCATCGCGGGCTGGAAGATGCCGTCGGGCAGCTGGGCGAGGCCCTCATTCGTGCCGCTGACGCCTATCCAGCGTTCGACGTGATCGTACCAGGGGGCGAGGTCGGCATAGCGGATCGGCCAGTCGACGCCGACGCCTTCTTTCGCGTTGGCTTCGAAGTCGAGGTCGGAGTGGCGGTAGCTCTGGCGGCCCCAGGTGATGGAACGGCCGCCGACATGGTAGCCGCGGATCCAGTCGAAGCGGCTGACTTCGGTGTAGGGGTGTTCGTCGTCCTTCACGAACCAGTGGTTCCACTGGTCGTTGACCGTGTAGCCGGTGCGCGACTGTTTCTTGTAGTGTTTCTCGACTTCATCGGGCGGCGTGCGGCCGTTTGGGAAGCGGAAGTCCCACGGGTTCATGGCGAAGGTCTTGTAGTCCTTGCCGTGCTCGACCTTTCGGCCGCGTTCGAGAACGAGGGTCTTGAGCCCTTTCTCGCACAGCTCCTTGGCGGCCCAGCCGCCGGCTATGCCGCTGCCGACCACGATGGCGTCGAATGTACGTTGCTCGCGCGTACCCTGTGAAAGGTCCTGCATACCCTCTTCCTCCCGGCAGGAGTTCTCCGCCTGCGCCCGGTTGGGACGTCCGGCTGGGACTCTGCTCCGTGTTACCTTCAGGGCAGGGTGTCACGAACGCTGGCGGGGTCAAGCTGGCGTGGGGGAAGCCGATGCATGCGGGATCGCCACAGGTTGCGAGCAGGCGGGCGGCGGGACTGAACACCTGGCCCTCCCCGACGCTCGGGCCCGAACTTGCCCGGATGCATGTTTTGCTGCATCCGGGCGTATTCCTTGAGGAGCACTCCATGTCGGTTTCGGGTCCCGATGCGAACGCTGCGCCGCTGAAGGGGAGATACCTCGCGCTGGGGATGTTGGTCCTCGTCTACACGCTGAACTTTCTGGACCGGCAGATCATCTCGATCCTGAAGGACCCGATCGGCAAGCAGCTTCAACTCAGCGACACGGAGCTTGGCCTGATGGGCGGGCTGGCGTTTGCGCTGCTCTATACGACGCTGGCCATTCCCGTCGCGTGGCTGGCGGATCGCAGGTCGCGCATCTGGATTATGACGTGGGCGCTGGGGATCTGGTCGGCGTTCACCGCGCTGTGCGGGCTGGCGGGCGGCTTCTGGCAATTGTTCTTCGCGCGCATGGGCGTGGGCGTCGGCGAGGCGGGCGGCGTTGCGCCGGCCTACAGCTTGATCGCGGACTACTTCCCGCCCAAGCAGCGGGCGCGGGCGCTGGCGATCTACTCATTCGGCATCCCGGTTGGGTCGGCGGCGGGCATCCTGTTTGGCGGGTTGCTGGCGCAGTATGTCGACTGGCGCTTTGCGTTCATCTCCATCGGACTGTTCGGCGTGTTGCTGGCGCCGGCGCTTCGGATACTGGTGAAGGACCCGCCGCGGAATTACTATGACGCCAAGGTCGAGGGCGAGAAGCCGCCAGGCTTCCTTGCGGTGTGCAAGCTCGCCTTCGCCAAGCCGAGCTTCTGGCTGATGGCGGTGGGCGCGGCGTTCTCATCCATGGTGGGCTATGGCCTGCTGTACTGGATGCCGACTTTCCTCGACCGCTCGATGGGGCTCGGGCTGGTGGAGCGCTCCTGGTATCTGGCGGGCATCCTGTTCGTCGGCGGCGTCGCGGGCATGATGCTCGGCGGCGTGCTGGCCGACCGGCTGGGGCAGAGATCGAAGCGCGCCTATCCGCTGATCCCGGCGGTGGCGTTTGCGATCTCGGCGCCGCTTTATGTGCTGGGCGTGCTGACGTCCGACCCGCTGATCGCGTTCTTCGTGTTCCTCGTGCCGCAGGCGCTGGGCCTCATGTGGCTCGGGCCGATCGTGACGGCGGTGCAGCACCTTGGCCCGGCCAACTCGCGCACCATGATCTCGGCGCTGTTCCTGCTGATCAACAACCTGATCGGCATCGCGGTGGGCACATGGTTCTTCGGCTTTGCGTCCGATCAGCTGAAGCCTGTGTTTGCGGAAGAGTCGATCAAGTACGCCTTCATCATCGGTCTGTCGTTCTACCTGGTCGCCGCGCTGCTGATGTTCCTGGCAAGCTTTCGGATCAAGAAGGACTGGGTGGATTAGCGGCTCGCTCGATTTGAGCTGAGCTTTCTCACCTTGTTCCGCTCATCCTGACGCCCTTCGAGACGCCGCCTGCGGCGTCTCGAAGGGCGTCAGGATGAGCGGGGCATGGACGGTACTAACGATTGGACGCTTCGCGTTCAGCTCACGCGCCAGATATGCCGATCCGCCGGTCCCCGAGGGGGCATGCTTCGTGTCCGCCTGTCAAAGAGGGTCGATGGTGGAAGGGACTGGATTCGAACCAGTGTAGCCGTAAGGCGCGAGATTTACAGTCTCGTGGATTTAACCACTCTCCCACCCTTCCATAACCATCCGGGGCGACAGCTTGACGCCATCGCCGATGAAGCCGAAACGAGGCCGGTCTCATCTGGGAGCGCGTCTTATAGTGACGAAGAACTCACCGCGCAACCGCTCTGGAAAGGGCGGAAAATCAGGCGGTTCTGGCGAATCCCGCGATGGCGGGCGCGGCGGATCACGTTCGGACAGGGCGCCGGAGCGTTCCCGCCGGGAGGATGGCGAGCGGCCACAGGCGGCCGGGCGCACAGGCAAGCCGCAGGACAAGCCGTGGGCGCGGGATGGCCGGGGCAATGGACCCGGACAGGGCGGGCCGCGTCCGCAGGGGCGAAAGTTCGCGCCGCACGGGCGACCGGGGCAGCATGACCGCCGCGAGCCCGCTTTCGAGGAGAATGGCGAGGTCTGGATCTGGGGGCTGCACGCAGCCTCTGCTGCGATCGCCAATCCGATGCGCAAGATTTCCAAGCTGTTCGCCACGCGGGGGGCGGCGGCGCGGGCGGGGCTGGACCCCGACAGG
>CAZGWV010000047.1:20238-27476 GCA_964529555.1 uncultured Rhizobium sp. | reverse complement strand
TTGCGGTCGAAAGCAGGAAAGAAGACGTCGGCTTCGCGCTCGGCTTCGACTTCCGTGAGTGTCATGTGCGTGGCGACGGGCATGGCTGCGGCGTAGATTTCCGCCCCGCCGATGACCGAGACTTCCCGAACCCCGGAGTGTGCGGCCATCGCGCGCGCGGCCGCCAGCGCGGGCGGCACGCTGGAATAGACATGGGCGCCGGGGGCCATGAAGTCGAGATTGCGGGTCGCCACGATGTTGGGGCGGCCGGGCAAGGGGCGGCGCGGGAAGCTGTCCCACGTCTTGCGCCCCATCAGTAGCGGCGTCTTGCCCGTGACGCGCCGGAAGTTCGCCATGTCGGCCTTGAGGCGGAACAGCAGCCGGTTGTCGAGGCCAAGCTCCCCGCGCCTGCCGATCGCGGCGACGATGCGGACGCCGATCGCGTCGTGAACGACAGGAAAGGTGGACGGTTGCACGATTGTCTCGCTAAAGGCTGGGCCGGGACGTAAGAAGTGGGCTGGGCAGTCGAACCTCGTTCGGCGGCCGGCGCAAGCGGGTCGGAGCAGGCGCGGATGGAATCCATCTGGAACGAGATTATCGGGGCGCTGACCAATGGCGAGCCGAGCCAGCTGTGGATGGCGGTGCTTGGCCTGTCCGCAACCGGCGTTTTGATCTGGCTGCTGAAGGGGCGGAGATGGGCCTATGCCTATGTCGCGCTGATTCCCCTACTGAACTGGAGCTTCGGCAAGAGCGCGGCGATCGAAATCGACCTCACGCAAACTCTCGGGCCCTATCTCGGTACGGCGACGCCGATCCTGTTCAATCCGCTTACCATCGCGACAGGCATCGTCTTCGTGCTGCGCGATTTCGTGCAGCGCGAGATGGGCCACAAGGTCCTGATCCTCATGGCGTTGGCGATTGCGTGGTCGTTCTACTATTCGTGGGCTGTGATCGCGATCGCATCGGCGACGGCGTTTGCGATCTCCGAAACCGTCGACTGGATGATCTACACCTTCACCAAATACCGGCTTTCGACACGTATCCTGCTATCGAGCGCTGCGGCCTCGCCGATCGATACGACGGTGTTCCTGTATGGCGCGGATCTGGCGCGGCAGATCAACCTGGGAGATCCGCCGGGCACGATGTTCAACGTGGCGAACTTCGTGTTCTTCATCATCGGTAAGATGACCGGCGCGGTCGTGGTGTCGGCGATGATGCGCGCGCGCGAGAAACGCGGCGAGGTCGATCCGGCAGCCGCCTGAGACTTCGCCGGCCTTCAGACGGCCTCGCCACAAACAGCAAGGGCGGCCCGGTGGGGCCGCCCTTTCCGCAACTCTTGCGAGTCTTGTTTCCAGCGTAAGCCGAAAAGCCCTTTATTGGGCCGGAGCGGCTTCCGGGGTGACCGGGGCAGCTTCCGGCGTGGCCGTTTCCGGCGCGGCGGCTTCCGGGGCAGCTTCCGGGGCGACCGGGGCGGCTTCTTCCGGCGTTACCGGGGCAGCAGCTTCCGGCGTGGCGGCTTCCGGGGCAGCTTCAGTGGTGGTGGCTTCGCCGCAGGCGGCGAGAGCGAGAGCGGCAGCCGAGGCAGCCACAGCAGCGATCATTTTGAACGACATAGGACAGATCCCTCCGACGGATCACACTCGCGAGGAAGATCATTTTCCAAGCGGAGCCTGTTACTCTGACGGCCCAGCCCAAAGCACAAGACGTTGAATTATTGCGATTCAGACAGCTTCAGACTGCGCGCGTCCGGCGGCCGGTCCGCCCATCCGACAGGGAGCGGCGGGACACATCACGCAACCGCGAGCCGATACTCCACGGGACCGCGTGGAAATGCTTGAATCCATTTATGATACACCAAGCCGTGATGCCGCACGCGCGAAGGCCCGGCTGTGGGCAACTAGACCGCCACCGGCGCCTTTATGTGGGCGTCCGCCGCGTAGTCGAGCAATGTGAAATCTTCGTAATTCCACTCGAACAGGTCGGATTTGGCGGGATTAAGCTCCAGACGCGGCAGCGCCTTGGGCTGACGCTGCAGCTGGAGGCGAGCCTGCTCGAAGTGATTCGCGTAGAGATGCACATCGCCAAAGGAATGGACGAACTCGCCGGGCTCAAGTTTCGTCGCCTTGGCCATCAGCATTGCGAGCAACGCATAGGACGCGATGTTGAACGGCACGCCGAGGAAAACATCGGCCGAGCGCTGGTAAAGCTGGCAGCTCAGCTTGCCGTTCGCGACGAAGAACTGGAACAGGCAATGGCAAGGCGGCAGCGCCATCCGGTCGACATCGGCGGGGTTCCACGCCGACACGACCAGGCGGCGTGAGTTCGGGTTCTGGATGATCTCGTTACGGACCCAGGTGATCTGGTCGATCGTCCGGCCATCGGGGGCCGCCCACGAGCGCCACTGCTTGCCATAGACGGGGCCAAGCTCGCCATTCTCGTCGGCCCACTCGTCCCAGATGGAAACGCCGCGCTCCTGCAGCCATTTCACATTGGTCTCGCCACGCAGGAACCACAGCAGTTCGACGATGATCGAGCGCAGGTGGAGCTTCTTGGTCGTGAGCATGGGAAACCCCTCCGACAAATCGAAGCGCATCTGTCGGCCGAACACGCCGCGCGTGCCGGTTCCGGTCCGGTCGCCACGGTCGATGCCGTTGTCGAGGATGTCCTGCAGGAGATCGAGATACTGGCGCATGGCTATCCGGTCGATTCGAGGTCTGGCCGCCCAAGACATGGCCGCCGGTGGGGTCCGTGGCAAGTTGATGGACCTGTTAGTAACCCGGCGATCGCCCTACTCCGCCGCCATCGCTGCGCTCGACGCCGCGAGCCGCCGCTCCAGCCAGCCGCGTACAAATGCATTGGTGCGGGCTGCCAGGCGCGTCGGGAAGCGGTTGAAGGCGTGGGGGCTTTCAGGAATGACGATCAGCCGGGCGTTGCCGCTCTGCGCCTGCCAGCGTTCGGTCATCAGGCGGCTGTCGTCGATCAGCGGATCGATCGTCCCGCAGATCAGGAGCGCGGGCGGCAGGCCCGAAAGATCAGCGTAGAGCGGCGACACATCGGGCGCGCGGCGGCCAGCCTCGTCACGATCCGGCAACAGCTTCGCGATGCCTGACACCATCGCCGGACCATCGAGCACCAGCGTATCGCGCGTGGCGTTGCGGACGCTCGGCGTCGCGGAAAGATCGTATGGCCCGAAAAACAGGACGGCGCCCTTGAGACGCGCGAAGTCGGCGCGCTGATCGCGCAGGCGCAGGAGCGCACAGGCGGCAAGATGCGCGCCTGCGGATTGCCCGCCGATGAAGAGATCGCGCACACCGAATTCGGCTTCGGCATTCTCGAACACCCAGTCGGCGGCGGCATGCGCCTGCGCGATCTGGTTCTCGAACGTGATGTCGGGCAGCGTGGTGTAATCGACGCTGACAACCGCAATGCCGCTCTCGCGCGCGATGGCGGCGTTGATGAGATCGTCCATGGCCGCAGTGCCTATCGCCCAGCCGCCGCCATGATAGTCGATGTGGACGCCGCGCACCTCGCCGCTGGCTGGCCGCAGAATACGCAGCAACACGTTGTGGCCCTTGTGCATGACCTGCCGCGTCGCAACGCGGACGCCATGCAGGCCGAGCGGAAACATCGCTTGCGCGCCCAGCATGGTCTGGATCGCCATGCGACCGAGCGGCGTCGGCGCACGAAAACGCGGTGCCCAGCGCAGCCGCGCATTCATGCGGCGGACCTGGTTCATCTCCGCATCGCTCGGCTCTGGGAAGGGTTCGAACATCGGCCTGTCCTGCTTCTGGGACGAAGCTAGTGCGCGAAGGGGCCGGCAACAATGCCGGTGACGACGCCGATTGCCGCATGATACGCAACGAACAAGGATCGAACGGAGCGCGCTTTATGCTCGACGTCAAACTCCCGGACGGGATGCGCGAGGCGAAGCGCGACGACTGGCGCCAGCTTGGCGGGATCATCGCCGAGGCGTTCGCGGAGGATCCGGTGAACCTCTGGCTGTTCGGAAATCGCGAGGCGATGCCGCCCGTGTTCTCGACGCTGGCGCGCGCGATCTACCTGCCGCGCGGATTCTGCCACGTCAGGGGCGACGATGGCGCAACGATGTGGAGCCATTCCTCCGCCAGCCTCGACCTGCCGTTCTGGCCGACGCTGGGACTGGTGGCGGCGATGCTGACCAAGGGCAGCAAGGGCGCGGCCAAGCGCGGCCTTGCCGCCGGAGAAGCCATGAAGCGCGAGCACCCGGAGTCGCCGCACATCTATCTCTTCGCGATCGGCACGCGGAAGGCGGCGCGCGGCAAGGGGCTGGGCAAGGCGCTGATCAGCCCCGTACTGGAAGCCGCCGACCGCAAAGGCCTGCCCTGCTATCTTGAGAACTCGAACCCGGCCAACACCGGCTTCTATCGCTCACGCGGGTTCGAGCGGATGAAGCTGTTCGAGCCGGGGCCGGGAGCCCCGCCGCTGGAAGCGATGTGGCGCGAGCCGAAATCACCGGCCGTCTGAGCGCGTGCGCTCAGATCGACTCCAGCCCTTCCATCAGCATCGGATCGATCTCGACGCGCTTGCCTTCGCGATAGTCATGTACGGTCTGCCGGGCCTCTTCGCGCGAGAGACCCTGACGCTCGACCAGGCGGGACATGAGCATGCGCTCGTCACGCTGAACGGCTTCCAGGTTGCGCGTTTCGACCATTGCGAACTCCCATGCACTCTCGGACCGGACGTGTCTGTTTGAGGACGATCAGGCCGGGCGTTGACGCCCCCTGCCTGCATCCATGCATGCCGATATGGGGCGACGATCGGGCAGCGCAATGGCGCATGCGTGATTTGTCGTTGCATGTGGAAACAGTTCCGCTGAAGCGACAATTCGCGCCAGAAACGATGCTGCAGTGCGACAAACCAATGACGGCGCGCGCTTCGCCCCGCCATGCGCCGGATAGTTCGGCAGGCGACTCCAGGGGCTCGGGCATGAGCGCCGAGCCCCTGCGGAAAACCGTCATTCGCATACTCGAAAGGCCGAACAGGCTAGTCGGCGCTCAGCAGCTTGCCACGGAAGGCAAGGCCCGCCATCGCGGCGCCGGCAAGCGGCGCGACAATGAACAGCCAGAGCTGGTTCAGGGCGTCGCCCTGCGCAAACACGGCCGGACCAAACGACCGCGCCGGGTTCACCGACACGCCCGTCACCTGGATGCCGACAATGTGGATCACCACGAGCGTCAGACCAATGGCGAGGCCGGCGAGATGCGCGGGCGCATCCTTCTGCGTGACGCCGAGAATGACGACAACGAAGAGGAAAGTCGCGACGATCTCGAACACGAGGGCGGCGGTCATCGAATAGCCGCCGAGATAGCTCGCGCCCCATCCGTTGGAGCCGAGGCCGTAGGCGCCAAGCTCATAGGCGACGCCGGCCTCCTCCGCCCTGCCCGAGGCGATGAGATAGAGAATGCCCGCGCCGACAAGCGCGCCCACGAACTGGGCGGCCCAGTACATCAGCATCTCGTTGACGGTCATCCGTCCGGCGAGGAAGGCGCCGAGCGAAACAGCCGGGTTGATATGACAGCCGGAGATCGGGCCGATGCCGTAGGCCATGGCGACAATGGCGAGGCCGAAGGCGAAGGCGATTCCAAGTTGCCCGACTTCTGGTCCGGCCAGTACGGCCGCCCCGCATCCGAACAAGACAAGCGCGGCGGTTCCAACCGCTTCGGCGACCAACTTCTTCATCCGTCCCTCCCCAGGGCATTGAGATTGATGGAAGTACGCCGGCGATGCTGCCGATTTTCGGGTTCCAGCGCCAGATGGATTGTAGGGTCATGGCCCGTCCGAAGACAGAATTATCGGGCGACTCTTGCCGGCCCGGCGTCAATGTTCTATATTTGTTCTCGACAGTGATTCTCACCCGGTCGAGGCAGGCATCATGGCATATGACGCTGGTTTTGCGAGAGAGCTGACGGCGCGGGCGACCGAACTGGTTGCGGGTTATGTAACGCTGGGAACGCGGAACCTGGCCCGAGCCCAGCATTTCTACGACCTCATCGCCCACGAGATCGGCGTGCGCCGGTCGGTCGAGGCGGACGACCTGGTGGCCTGGGGCCTGCCGGGCTTCGGGCTGGCGGTCAGCGAATCGGCGCCGTTGCTGGCGCAGGGCGTTGCCCCGCTGCAGGCGGATGATCCCGAGCATGTGCAGCGGATTTACGAGCTTGCCCTGCGCCACGGGGCCGTTGCCGAGGCCGAGCCGCAGGAGCATGATAGCGGGCTTTATGCGGCCTATTTCCGCGATCCCGACGGCAACCGGCTCAACGCCTTCTGCATGACGGCGCACTGAGCCCGGATTTGCCAAAACGTGTTGCGGCGCGTCGTTGCCCTGAAGCGCCGAGTGTGAAAGCCCGGCGCCGGCAGGAGTGCGCATGCAGCGGGTGTTCTGGTTTTTCCGAATCTTGGGCGCGATTGCGCTGCTGGTTTTTGCCGGCGCGATGCTGCTGGCGATGCTGGGCGTCGATATCGGCTTGTTGCGGCGTTGAAGCCGCCCACAGGCCAGCCGCGATCGGTTGTTTGCGGTTAAGGCTTTCCGCCCTATATTGATCCTGTCTTCGCAAGAAGACTATGGCGATAAACCCTCGCGTAATAAGCGGACCGGACCCGGGGGCAGTGCCCGGCGGCTCCACCAGATTTCTCCCCGGTCGTTGGCCGGACTGTCTGGGGCCGACACAGGATCGACGGACGTGTAAAGGCGAAGACTTTGCCCGCCTGGGCCCCGACAGAAGCCCATTCGCAATAGTTGCCAACGACAACTTTGCTCCGGAAATGCGCCTCGCTGCGTAAGCAGCTGGTGTTTTCCAAACCTAAGTCCTTGGCTCTAGCAAGCTAAGGCGGGGCTCGGGGCGGCGCCTGGCAACAGAAGCCGCCCCACTGTTTTTCCGGGAATAGCGAGTAGGGAGTCGATTTCTCCACGCAACCAGTCGATCTATTCCCTGCTCCCTATTCGCCACTCTCGCCCCTCCGCCCTATGTTGTCATCTGCAGCATCTGGAGGCTTCACATGAAACGCACCGCAACCGCCGTCTGGTCCGGCGATCTCAAGACCGGCAATGGCGCAATCTCGATGCAGAGCGGCGTCATCGAGGACAGCCCCTACACGTTCAAGGCGCGCTTCGAGGACGAAAGCGGCAGGTCCGCCACCACCCCGGAAGAACTGATCGCAGCCGCGCACGCATCCTGCTTCGCCATGCAGCTTTCGCACTTCCTCGCCGAAGCAGGCCATCCCGC
>CAZGWV010000047.1:0-20138 GCA_964529555.1 uncultured Rhizobium sp. | reverse complement strand
CCGCCTTCTGGGCGCAACGTGATGCGGATGTTGGGCTCGACCGTGTGGGCCGCGTTGGGAAGCCAGCGCAGGCCGCGCACGAGTGTCGCCAGCATGGCGACCGCTTCCATGTAGGCGAACTTCATGCCGATGCAGATGCGCGGCCCTGCGCCGAAGGGCATGTACTGGAAGCGATGAAGCTTCTTCGCGTTCTCGAGCGAGAAACGCTCGGGATCGAACCGTTCGGGCCGCTCCCACAGCGTCTTGTGGCGATGCATGATGTAGATGAGATTGAAGGCGAAATCGCCCTTCTTCACCTGCACATCGCCAAGGTCGATGTCTTCCGTCGCCATACGGTCGATCAGCGCCACGGGCGGATAAAGCCGCATCGCCTCCTTGATAACCTGCTCGTGGTAGACGAGATCGTCGACCATCGCGGCGTCGATCGGCTTGTCGCCACAGACGTCAAGCACCTCACGCAACAGCCGTTCCTGCACGTCGGGCGCGTTGGCGATGAGATAGAGCGAGAAGGTGAGCGTGAGTGCGGTGGTCTCGTGGCCGGCGCCGATGAACGTCACGACATTGTCGCGCAGTTCGGTGTCGGAGAGGCCCCTGCTCGTTTCGGGGTCGCGCGCGGCGAGCAGCAGGCCGAGCAAATCCTTCTGCTGGCCGCCCGATGCGCGGCGGCGCTTGATCGCGTTCACCGCTGACTTCTGGAGTTCGACTGCACGGCGCCGTCCCTTGCCGCCCCAGGGGCGCGGAATCCAGGCCGGGGCCCCGAACATGTCCAGCATGTCGGGCTTGCCCATCGTCTCGATATAGTCGGAGACGATGCGCGCCATGCGCTCATGCCCGAACTCGGGATCGGCGCCGCCGAGAATGGTCTCGACGATCACGTCGAGCGTGGCGTGCTGCATCTCGCACATCACATCGACCGGCTGGCCGGCGGGCATCGCCTCGATGCGCGCAACAGTCTCCTGCGCCGAGGTCGAAAACACGGGGACGAGCGCACGCAGCGCATCGATGCGGAAGGCGGGCGATGCGGCGCGGCGCTGGAATTTCCAGTGCTCGCCCTCAGCCGTCAGCAGCCCGTCGCCAAGCGCGGGGCCGACGAGCTTCTTCTGGAACTGCGATTTCCTGAAGATGTCGGCATGGTCGAGAAAGACCGCCTTCATGTGCTCGGGCTTGCGGAAATAATGGAAGGTGCGGCCGATCCACTTCACGCCATGATACGGGTTCTCGTACATGGCCTTGGGCCAGACATGGAGCGGATTGGCGATCATCTGCAGGAGCCCGCGCACCAGCGGCAGCGGCTTCTCAGGCGGGATCACCGTCTGCGGCACGAAATCCGACGAGGTCAGCGTATCGGGCATGGCGCGTGGGTAGCACCGGGCCGAGATGGCGTCGAGATTGGCGCGGATGCCTTGCCGCTGAAACGCCTCGTCCTTCGACAGGCTCAGGATGAGGCTTGATGGGTGTTGAAACGCCGTGCTCGCCGGCGCCGCCCTACGGCCCCAGCGCCTGCTCGATATCCGCGATAAGATCGTCCGGGTTTTCGACGCCGATGGAGAGCCGGATCAGGCTTTCGGTGATGCCCAGCCGCTTGCGTTCATCCGGCGGCACGTCCGAATGCGTCATCGCCGCCGGATGCGAGGCCAGCGTTTCCGTGCCGCCGAGGCTGACGGCGAGCTTGATGACCTGCAGCCTGTTGAGGAAGGCGAAGGCTTCCGCCTCCCCGCCTTCGATCTCGAACGAGAAGGTCGAGCCGGCGGTCCTGCACTGCTTCTCGTAGAGCGCACGGTCGGGATGGTCCTTCGGAAGGAAAGGCAGATACCAGACCGACTTCACACGCGGATGCGACTGAAGATAGGCCGCAACCTTCCGGGCGCCGAGTTCGGCGGCATCCATCCGCAGCTTCAGCGTCTCGAGCGAACGCAGCAGGAGCCAGGCCGTATGCGGGTCGGTCATCGTGCCGAGGATGGTGCGGAAGACCGCCACCTGCCCGACCCAACTCGCATCGCCGGATACGGAGCCTGCGATCAGATCCGAATGCCCGCCGACATACTTGGTAAGCGACGTGACGCAGATATCTGCGCCAAGCGCGAGAGGCTGCTGCCACAGCGGACCGAGGAAGGTGTTGTCGACGATGACCGGCGGCCGCCCCGCGGGCCCCCCGATCGTTTCGGACAACTCGCGCGCGAACGCGATGTCGACGAGACCGTTGGTGGGATTGGCCGGCGTCTCTACGTAAACAGCGCCCACCTTGCCGCCGGTTTTCGCAGCGAGCGCCTCGGCTTGCTTCATCGCCGCGCGGAAAGCTTCTGCCCCGCCCTCGGCCATGAAGCCCACACCCTTTGCGCCGAACTGCGGCAGGATGTTGTGAACGAGGTATTCCGTGCCGCCATACACCGGCTCGGAGAACACGAACGTGTCGCCGGGGCGCAGGAAGGCCATCAGCGTGGTCGAGATCGCGGCCATGCCCGAGGCGAAGGCCAGCGCTTTTTCCGCGCCGTCCCATACGGCAAGCCGGTCTTCCAGCACTTCGAGATTGGGGTTGTTGATGCGGGAGTAGATGAGATGCATCTCCTCCCCGCGCCGTTTCTCGCGCAGCCCATAGGCGAGTTCGAACGAGGCCTTGCCGTCCTCGGCTGTCTCGAAAACAAACGTCGATGTCTGGAAGAGAGGCGGCTTGAGCGCCCCTTCGGAGAGGTGAGGCGAAAAGCCATACCCCATCATAAGTGTTTCGGGAGAGAGCGGGCGATCCCCGATCTTGCGAGACCTGTAGGGCTTTGCAGGGCGTCTCATTTGATGAAGGATAGGGCGCTTCGCGCTTGGGGGAAATGAATTGTTCGCCTCCGCCCTTGCCGTGACGGTCAGGATGGTACTTATCGTTCAGGCGAAACGAGCCGCTCATAAGCGGCTCGCCTTTAGCTTGAACTCAATTTACCGGACTTCGATGAGGGCTTAGCTCTCGTCTCGAGGCGAGGGAGGGTATGTTGGACCGGGGACCGGGATCCGTTACGGATCATATTGGCTATCTTGACCTCACGCAGGCCGCGATGCGCGCTGTCGTGCGCGCGGCGCTTGCGAAGGCTGCGAAGCTCGGCCACCTGCCTGGCGACCATCATTACTACATCACGTTCCGCACCCGGCTGCAGGGCGTGAAGATGTCGGATGACCTGAAGGACAAGTTCCCCGACGAGATGACCATCGTCATCCAGCACCAGTACGAACAATTCCGCGTGCTGGAAGATGCGTTCGAGGTCGTGCTTCGTTTCGGCGGACAGCAGCAGCATCTGCGCATCCCTTACGGCGCCATCTCGCGTTTCGTTGATCCGTCGGTGGGCTTCAGCCTGCCGCTGGACACGGACTCGCGGCTTGAGGAAGGCGAGGCCGTCATGGGCCTTGCAACGTCCGACCCGGATGCCGCCTCGCACCAGCCGGCCGAGGATACGCCCAAGGGCGCTGTCGTCTCGCTCGATGCTTTCCGCCGCAAATAGGTTGGGTCGCCGCAGATGAGCGCCGAAGGCTCGCCTGAGGAAAAGCCCCGCCTGTCCGACGCGGACATGCTCGCGCGTTTCCAGAACTCGAAGAAGCGCCCGCCCTGCACCGAGACGCTCGGCATGCAGGTGACCGCCATCGATCAGGCCGCGATGGTCACCCGGTTCGCCTTCGAGGCGCCGCCGGAGTTTGCAAACCCCACCGGCGCGATCCAGGGCGGCTTCATCTGCGCCATGCTGGATGAAGCGATGAGCACCGCGGCGATCGTCGCCTCCAACGTCACGATGAATGCGCCGACGCTGGAGATGAAAGTCTCATTCCTGCGCCCGCTGTTCGTGGGCAAGGCGACAGGCGAGGCGCGCATCCTCAAATGGGGCAAGTCCACCTGCTTCATCGAGGGTGAGTTGTACGACCCGGACGGCAATCTGGTCGCCAAGGCCAGCGCGACGCAAGCGCCGAAACCGTTCAAGCGGTTCTAGCGCTCACGTCTGATCGCACGCCCTGACGTTGACTTAGTCTCCCCACCAAGTTCACTCACCCGCGTGAACACACGCGCCCCCATCTGCCAATCCACCCTGCCCGTCGCGCCGTGGATGGACGCGCTGGCCGCACGCCTGCCCGGCCTGCAGCCCGTGGCCGAAGGCGACTGGCTGCGCGTGGATGACGCCTATGCCGGACAGATGGCCTATCGCGACCAGCTTCTCGTCATGCGGCGCGACGATGTTGTGATGCGCTCGGGCGGGCCGGCGGCAGCGGAGGCGGAGGCGGCGCTTCTGGAGCAGGTCCTCGCAGCCGTGCTCGCCCTGCCCGGCTTCTCATGCGTCGATGGCGGCATTCGCAGGCCCGATGGCGTGGTGATCGACCCCGCAGCCGAGCCCAATCCGGTCGTGACAGCCGCGCGGCTCGCGCAGGAGGATTTTCTCATCGTCGACCAGACAGCCGAGGGCCATGTGCTGGTCTCGGGCGTATTGTGCTTCCCGGCAAGCTGGACGCTGGCGCAGAAGATCGGGCGGAGCATGTTCCGTATCCACCAGCCGGTGGACCGCTATGACGACAACATCGCCCGGCGTGTGAACCGCGTGATGGATGTGCTGCAGCAGGGCAATGCCGTGTGGCGGGCCAACGTCCTCTGCTACAACGACCCCGAACTCCACCAGCCGCGACTGGAGCATGAACGCAGACCGTTCGATCCGGGCGGCCCGGTGTTCGTGCGTGTCGAGCGACAGACGCTGAAGCGGCTCACGCCGACCGCGACCGTGTTCTCGATCCACACCTACCTCGTGCCCATCGAAGCGCTGACACCCGAACAGGCGGCGAGCCTGCCGGAGAATGTGCGCCTCGGCGGCAGCATGGGCGGGACGAACTGATGGCGCGGCCATCCTCCCGGAAGACCGCGCATATCCTGCCCGACAGGCTGACGCCTGATCTGCGCCTCTGGTTCGTCGGCACGGCGGCGGGCCCGATGTCGGCGGCGGTCGGCGCGTATTACGCGCATCCGGGCAATCGCTTCTGGCGCGCATTGCATGAGACGGGCATCACGCCGCGCCTGTTTGCGCCGCACGAATACACAGCGCTGCTGCCGCTGGGCGTCGGCCTCACGGACTTCTGCAAGACGGGCTGGGGCGTCGACGCCAACATCGCGCGCGATGAATTCGATATCGCGGGCTTCCAGCGCAAGGTGAAGCACTTCAAGCCCCACGCCCTCGCCTTCACCAGCAAGATGGCCGCGAGCCTCTGGCTCGGGCGATCAACTGGCCGGATCGCAACCGGAAGGCAGGAGACGAAGGAAGGACCAGCCGTGTTCGTCCTTCCTTCGCCCTCGGGCCTTGCAACATCCTACTGGTCCATCGACCCGTGGCGGGAAGCAGCGGCGTTCCTGCGCGGTTAGCGCGCAGCCGACGCGATCTTGCCGCCCTTCGCCCGCGTCATCAGCTTCACGATCTCCTCCGTGATCACCGGCTCAAGCCCCTCGGTGTGCCCCTTGTCGATACGCACGACATCCGCGACCACGCGCCCGTCCTTGCAGCCGGTATACTCGAACACATCCGACTTGCCCGGCGCCGCCGGGCGGCCCCAGCTTTTCGTCGGCGGATTCTGGCGGCTGCTGTCGTAGATATAGCCCGCCTTCACATCGTTGAATTCGCGCCGCTCGCGCGGACCGCATCCGAACTTCGCCGCCCACGCCGACGTCTCCGGCAGGGAAGCGATCTCATACTCGCCCGTCGCATAGATGTGGCTGAAGTCGCATGTGGGATCGGCTGGCGCGGCAGGCGGCGCCGCTGGCGGTGTCGGCGTTGCGGCGGGCGGCGCGCCGGCTTGCGGCGCCGGCCCGAATCCGCCTTCGGGACGGCCCGGCGATCCGCCGATGCGCCCGCCCGACAACGAGAGAAAGCCGTCGACCTTGCCGCCGAAGAAGTCGGAACAGACGATGCGCCGCGAAGTCATGCCGCCCTGGCTATGCCCGGCCAGCCAGAACGCCTTCACATTCTTCGGCCCGATCTCGTCCACAATGTCCGTGACGAGCGCTTGCAGGTAGGCGTCGTCCGCTTCCGCCGTCCAGCGGCGCGGCGGCGCGTTCGGGGTGATGACCACGAGGCGATACTTGTCCACCTGATCGAGGATCGGGAAATAGTGGCGCTGCCAGTTGCCGTATGAGCCGCCGCCATGAAGGCTCAGCACAACGGTCACTTGCTCGTCGGCCTTCAGGTCGCACGGATAGTCGAGGAAATACCGCCGGTCCGGCGCAGGCCCCTGCACCGGCCCCTGCTCGGTCACCAGCGCCCCACAATTCTCGTCGGGGCATTTCATCACCGGCGGGCGCGTGCATGGCTGGCCCGCCAGCGTCACCGGCGCGGCCGGCTGCATCGTCGTACAGCCAGCCGTCAGCACGCCTGCCAGCGCCATGACCGTCAGCTGCAAGTGCCTGCGCATCAACATATCCCGTCTCCCGAAGCTGTTATGAATGCCGCTGTCATCGCGGCTGGGAGCGATGAAACAGTCCAGGCGGACTGCCGTCAATCCGCCCGCCCCTTGCGCCCGCCGCGCGGAGCCCCCACACTCTCTCCATCGTCAATTTTGCGAAAGGAGGTGATCCGATGTCAGTCACTCTGGGCCGGGGTAAAACCCTGATGCGTGATCTGTTGTCTGGAGCAGCCTCCGGTATCGGCATCGCGTAATCCGGCTGGGATGCCGTCACGCTCGGCGTGATGGCGTCTGCATGTCAGGGGCAAGGCCCCACCCAAATGACGGGAAGGGTCGCCGGCATCGCCGCGCGGCCCTTTCTGTTATTTGGCCAGCCGTCTTCTGGCGTTCTTGTTTTTTAACGCCCAACGGGGCCTTCTAGCGGCTGGACGGCAGAGGGGACTTCGTGGCGCGCACTCCGCTTTTCGCCAACGTGGCCGATACCCTGGCGCGCGCTCATGCCACGCGCGGGGGCGCGGGCGCGCGTGCGATCAGCCGGCGCGCAGCCATTGCGATGCTGGCGGCGACGGCTGCCTGTACGCCCGAACGAAGCACGAGCAGCCCTGACGAGCCCGAAGCGGTCGCCATCATCGGCGGCGGCGTCTCGGGCCTGCTGACGGGCTGGCGTCTCGCCAATGCCGGGATCGGCTGCGAAGTGTTCGAGGCCAGCGGGCGCTTTGGCGGGCGCATGAACACGCTGCGCGATTTCACGTCCGAAGGCCAGTTCGCCGAACTGGGCGGCGAATTCCTCGCGCCGGGCCACGCGGCGCTGATCACGCTGTGCCGCGAATTGGGCGTCGATCTCCAGCGGCTCGATATCGATGGCGCGCCGGCCGCAGATATCTTCGACGTCGGAGGCGTGAGACTCGGCGAGGATCTGATCGACCCGGTGAAAGGCACAGGCGCATTCGTGCCTGTCGCCGTGCGGATCGCGGCGGACCAGGCGGCGCTGCTGGATGCGCAAGGCGGATGGACGCAGCGCGCCCGCGATCTCGATGCCCTGCCCCTGTCGCGCTATCTCGCGAGCCTGTCCGGTTCGACGGAAAGCTGGGTGATCAATCTTCTCGCGCTCGCCTATCACAGCGAGTTCGGTATTCCCATCGACAGGCAGTCATCGCTCAACCTCGTCGATGCGATCGGCACGGACACGGCAAGCAGCTTTGCGCAGTTCGGGACAGGCAGCGGCCTGCTGCGTATCGCCAACGGATCGTCTCGCCTGCCCGAAGCCCTGGCGGAACGTCTGATGTCCTCGCCCCTGGCCGAACGCGCGAGCCTTCATCTACGGCATGTGCTGTCGTCCATCACGCGCGACGGCGGCGGCTTCCGCCTGACGTTCGAGCATGAGGGCAAGCTTCCCGTCGTGCGCACATTCAAGCGTGTCGTGCTGACCTTGCCCTTCACGCGGCTGCGCGAGGTGAAAGGACTGGGCGGCCTCGGCCTGCCGGCGGACAAGATGACGGTGATCAACGAGCAGGGCTATGGCGCGAACGCCAAGCTGGCGGTCGGCACATCCTCACGCCCCTGGACCCGCAAGCTGCCGGACCTGCATGCGCCGATGACCGCCTCCCTGTATTCGGATCGCGGCTTCCAGAGAGTGTGGGAAAGCAGCATCGGCCAGCCCGGCGCCGGCGGCGTGCTGACCAACTATCTCGCTGGCGCCTCCGCGCGAAGCGAGGAAGCCGCCGTTCTCGCCACACTGGAGCGCGGCCTGCGCGCACTGTCGCCCGACATCGCGGCCGCACTGACGCCGCGCGTGCGGGCGAGCTTCTTCTGGCCGAACCACCCGCACACACGGGGCAGCTATTCCGGGGCGCTGGCGGGGCAGTACACCGGCTTCCGCGAGATCGCGGCGCGGCCCGAGCTTGGCGGCGCGCTGATATTTGCGGGGGAACACGCCAGCATCGAATGGCCCGGCTCGATGAATGGCGCGGTGGATGCCGGCGAGCGCGCGGCGCGGGAGTTGATACGCGCCGTTTAGGTCCCGGTCAGACCCCAGCCAGGCCACAGCCGGGCCCCAGCCGGGCCAAGGAACAGGTCGTCCGAAAACACGTTGATCCTGCAGGAACAGGATCCGGGCCATGAAGTCCCTATTTTTCAGCGTTGCAGGTTTCGGCCTTCTGGCAATGACCGCCCATGCGCAGCCGCCGGCCAAGCCCTCCGCCACACCCTTCCAGATTTCCCTTTCGGACCCGGAACGTGACGGGGCTGAGGCTGCTCCGGTCGCCCGCGCGGTTCCGCCCGCCGACCTCGAGGACGACGATTCCGGCGACTACATGAAAAGGATGACGCCTGCCGAACTCGAGGCGCTTTACGCCCGGCATGACGCCGAAGTCGCGCGCCTGATGGCGGCAGCTCCCGATGAAGAACTGTTCGGCCAGCTGGCCATGATCGATCCCTCGACAGGCGAGCGGGTTTCAATCGATCTCATCGCTTTTTGAGCAATGGTGCGGGAAGTGGGGGTCGAACCCACATATCCTTGCGGATGCGAGATTTTGAGTCTCGTGCGTCTGCCAGTTCCGCCATTCCCGCGTCCGCAGCAAGCTGCGGACGGTCTGATTAGCGTATCGCTTCGCGGAAGGCCAGCGGCCCGAATTACGGCCTAGATGGCCGTGGAGTTCGAGGACGCCATCTGCATGGCCACATAGGCGCCAAGGAAGACGCAAAGAAACCATTGCGGGGCGACGCGCAGCGAAGCGGCCTGGATGCGGCGGAAGGTACGCATGGGAATGACCCGATACTCGAAGCACGGCGGCTCACCCGTCGCGCACAGGAGTTGTCCCACGCCGATCGCAAACATCCGGTTCACGGAATGCAGAAATTTCGATCTAATTCGGCAAGCGCCAGACGGAGCCTAGTGCAGCATCGCCGCGACGACGAAGCCGCCGATCAGGATGGCGAGGAAAGCCATCGAGAACAGTCCGATGCGCTTCTCGATGATCGGGGCGAGCGTCGGGCCGAACTTCTTGAACAGCCACGCCACCAGCACAAACCGCAGGCCGCGCGTGACGATCGAGGCCGCCACGAACATCGGGAAATTGAACAGGGCGAGGCCCGAGGCGATGGTCACCAGCTTGTAGGGGATCGGCGTCATGCCCTTCACCAGGATGACCGCAAGGCCCCAGGTTGCGAACTGGGCCTCGAACCCGGCAAGCTGGTTCTGGAACATCTCGAACGTCAGAAGCCATTCGCGCAGGAAGAAGCCGAGCGCATAGCCGAACACGCCCCCGGCCACCGAGGCGATGGTGCAGACGAAGGCGTAGCGCAGCCAACGGTCAGGCCGGGCGACGCACATGGGCGCCAGCATCACGTCCGGCGGGATCGGGAAAAACGAGCTTTCCGCAAACGACACGCACGCCAGAGCCGGCTCGGCCTGCTTGCCGGCGGCAAGACGCATCACCCAGTTGTACAACGCCCCGAGCGGGCCTTTCGCCTTCGGCGTGTGCGGCGCGGCTTCCGCGGCAGCCGGGTTGGCAGGGGTCATGCTGGCCGCGTCGGTCATGGAAAAGCTTTATCCCGTAGGCTTTGGCGTCCGCACCCGACCGCGAATAGCACCTTGGGTCAGGCCTGCAACTGAACAAGGCGCCATCCTGGCACGGATGGTTCAACGTAACGTCAATTCCACTGGAAAGTGATCCTGAAACCCGCCCTCAGTAAGGCCGAACAACCCTTTTGGTCGCATTGCCGCCCAGGTCCGCCGGGATAACGTCGGCCCATGAAATGGCTGCCGCTGGATCGGGAAAGATGGCCGTTGGCGGCCCTGTTCGTCACGGCCGCCACGCTGGCGAGCGTTTACGTCCTCGAATACGTCTTCTATCAGGCTCCCTGCCAGATGTGCTGGTGGCAGCGATATGTCTATTTCGCCGCCGGTCCGGTCGCGATGGCCGCCATCGCCGTCCGCTGGCGCGGCGCGGCACCCTGGCTGATGAGCCTGTTCTGCGTGGCGCTCGGGCTCATCTTCCTCGCCGGCTTCTTCATCGCGACCTGGCACGCCCTGTTCGAATGGAGCCTTGCGCCCGGCCCTGAAGGCTGCGTCGCCGGCGCCGGCGCCATCCCCACCGACATCAAGCCGTCCGACATGCTGAGCCGGCCCATCGCCATCCCGTCCTGCAAGGACGCGCTGTGGCGCATCCCGTTCGACACGAACTGGGGCCTCTCGATGGCCGGCCTCAACGCCCTGCTCTCGCTGTTCCTCGCAGCGCTCAGCCTGTTCTCCGCGACCCGCCCGCGCCGCAAACCCGACACCGCCAACGAGCCGGTGGCGGCATGACCCTCTCCCGCAACCGCCGCGAGGAAATGCTGCGCGTCGACCATGCGGGCGAGTTCGGCGCGGTGAACATTTACCGCGGACAGCTGGCCGTGTTCGAGCGCCAGCACGGCAAGGAGCGCATCGTCGGCCAGCTCAAGGAGATGGCCGGGCAGGAGCAGGATCATCTCGACGCATTCGACAGAATGCTCATCGCAGGCAGCGTCCGCCCCACCGCACTGTCGCCCGTCTGGAATGCCGCCGGCTTCGCGCTGGGTGTCGGCACGGCGCTGCTCGGCGAGAAGGCCGCGCACGCATGCACCGAAGCGGTCGAGACCGTGATCGAAGAGCACTATGGCGATCAGGTCGTCGAACTGCGCGAGGCGGGCGAGGACGAGCTCGCCGCGAAGATGGCGAAATTCCAGGAAGAGGAAATCGCCCACAAGGACCTCGCGGCCTCCGAGGGCGCGGCGCAGGCGCCGGCCTATCCCCTTCTCTCGGCCGCCATCCGCGCGGGCTGCAGGCTCGCGATCCGCATCAGCGAGAAAGTCTGACCCCGCGCTTTCTTGCGGGGAGCATCCGCCCCGCCTAGCATGGAGCTTCGGTCGCCTCAGGGCGCAGCCATCACCATTCGACGAGGACGACATGAACAATCGCATCTTCTTCGGCGTCGCCGCCATCGCCCTGCTCGCAGCGTGCGGCACGGCATCCGCGCCGGCGACGGACAGCTCAACGCCGATTGCAGCCGCTGGCGCAGCGCAGACCGCCGCACCCAGGATCGGAACATGGGGCTTCGACATCGGCGGCATGGACCGCACGGTCGCGCCCGGCGCCGACTTCGCGAAATACGCCGGCGGCACATGGCAGGCCGCCGCCAGGATCCCTGACGACCGCACACGCTGGGGCGCGTTCGATGAACTGCGCGAGCAGGCCGATGTTCATGTGATCGCAATCGTGGCCGAGACGACCGCAAGAGGCGGCGCCCCCGGCACGGACGAACAACGCATCGCGGACTTCTACGCCTCCTATGTCGACACCGCCGCCATCGAGGCGAAGGGCCTTGCGCCGGTCCAGCCGCTTCTGACGGAGATCGACGGCGCGAAGGATGCGAGCGCACTCGCGCTGATCGCCGCGCGGCCGGGATCGGCCGTTCCGGCGCCGCTCAACTGGGGTGTCGGGCCGGACCAGAAGAACCCGGACATCTACGTCCTGTCGCTGAACCATGGCGGCCTCGGCCTGCCCAACCGCACCTTCTATATCGGCGCCACGGCCAAGCCCGAAATCCTCGCCGCCTACAAAACGCACATCGCGAAACTCCTGTCTCTGGCGGGCGTCGCCGACACCGACGCGAAAGCCGATGCGATCCTCGCGCTCGAAACGAAGATCGCCGAGAAACACTGGCTGCCCGAACAACTGCGCGAGCGCGACAGGACCTACAACCCGATGACGCGCGCCGAACTGAAGGCCGCCGCCCCCGCCTATCCGTGGGATGCAGCCTTCGAGGCGGGCCTTGTGGGCTCTGCCGACCGCGTGATCGTGCGCACGCCCGACGCCATCGGGCCGCTCGCCGCGATCTGGGCCGAGACGCCGGTCGAGACGCTGCGCGCCTATGCGACGTATCACACCCTGCGCCGGGCCGCAGACGTTCTCCCGAAAGCGTTCGACGAGGAAGTCTTCGCCTTCTACGGCAAGACGCTGAACGGCCAGCCGGAGCTGCGCGCCCGCGACAAGCGCGCTATCGCGGCGCTCAACGGCGCCATGGGCGAAGCCGTAGGCAAGCTCTATGCGGCCAAGTATTTCCCGGCGGAATCGAAAGCCAAGATGCTCGACCTCGTCGAGAACCTGCGCGCGGCCTATGCCGAGCGTATCAAGGCGCTGTCGTGGATGAGCGCGGAAACGAAGGTCCAGGCGCTCGAGAAGCTGGCGCTGTTCAAGCCCAAGATCGGCTATCCCGACAAGTGGCGCGACTATTCCGCGCTCACCATCGTGAAGGGCGATGCATTCGGCAATGCGCAGCGCGCAGCCGAGTTCGATGCGCGGCGCCGCGCGGTGCGGCTCGGCCAGAAGACCGACCGCGACGAATGGAACATGACGCCGCAGACGGTGAATGCGTCCTACAATTCCGTCTTCAACGAGATCACCTTCCCGGCCGGCATCCTGCAGGCGCCGTTCTTCGATCCCAATGCAGACCCGGCCGTGAACTATGGCGGCATCGGCGCCGTGATCGGTCACGAGATGGGCCACGGCTTCGACGACCAGGGCGCCAAGTCCGACGGTCGCGGCATCCTGCGCGACTGGTGGAGCCCGGACGACGTGGCGCGCTTCAAGGTTCTGGGCGACAGTCTTGCCGAGCAGTATTCGGGCTTCGAGGCTCTGCCCGGCCTAAACGTCAATGGCCGCTTCACGCTGGGCGAGAACATCGGCGACAATGGCGGGCTGCAGGTGGCCTACGAGGCCTATCGCATCTCGCTTCACGGCAAGGATGCGCCGGTGCTCGACGGCTTCACCGGCGACCAGCGCTTTTTCCTCGGCTGGGGGCAAGTGTGGCGCGGCCTCGTGCGCGACGAAGCGCTGCGCGTCCTGATCGCGACCGACACGCACTCGCCCGCCTACTTCCGCACCATCGGCCCCGTGCGCAACATGGAGAGCTGGTACAAGGCGTTCGACGTGAAGCCGGGCGACGCCTACTACCTGCCGCCCGAAAAGCGCGTGCTGATCTGGTAGGACGTCAGTGCTTGTGGCCCCCGCGACCGCACATCAGGTGCGCGTCGCGGGTCATCCACATCAGCCGCACGCCGGGCGACCAGGTCAGCGAATGCTCGCCATCGCTCCAGACGATCTGCACCGGGCCGGGCTCGGGCGGGATATAGGGCAGCTTGTACGAAACGCTGCGCAACCAGACGAGGACGGCGCTGCCCGTGTCGGTCGCTATGAAGCTGAGCACCATCTTGCTGCCGTCCTCGCACATGAACGCCGAGCCATAGTCAGGCTCGGGCGAAGACCCCTGCGCCAGAGCGACAGGCGCGACCAGGCATCCAGCCGCGAGAACGGCAAGACGACCGAAACGTGAGAACGACATGACCAGCCCCCGGCTTTGCTGGGAGGCAGCGTGCGCGATCCGCGATGCGGCGGCAAGACCGTCCCGCCCTACTCTGCAGCTTGCGCGGCGGCTTCCTTCGCGGCGCGCAGCATGGCGGCGCGCGCTTCGACCTGGGCGACGATCTTGTCGATCATCTCGGCGTTGCTGACCTTGTGGTCGGGCCTGCCGGACACATACATCATGCCCGCGTCCTTGCCGCCGCCGGTGAAGCCGAGATCTGTCATCGTGGCCTCGCCCGGCCCGTTGACGACGCAGCCGATGATCGACAGCGAGATCGGCTCCTGCACATGCGCAAGCCGCTTCTCCAGCGCCTCGACCGTGCGGATCACATCGAAGCCCTGACGCGCGCATGACGGGCACGAGATGATGTTGACGCCGCGCGTGCGCAGGTTGAGCGACTTCAGGATTTCATAGCCTGCCCTGATCTCCTCGACCGGCTCGGCGGAGAGCGACACGCGGATCGTGTCGCCAATGCCGGCCCAGAGCATCGAGCCGATGCCGATGGCGGATTTGACGGTGCCGGTGCGAAGGCCGCCGGCTTCGGTGACGCCAAGATGCAGCGGCGCGTCGGTCGCTTCGGCGAGCGCGTGATAAGCCGCGACCGTCAGGAACGGGTCCGACGCCTTCACCGAGATCTTGTACTCGTGGAAGCCGTTGTCATCGAGAATGCGCGCATGATCGAGCGCGCTCTCCACCATCGCCTCGGGGCACGGCTCGCCATATTTCTCCAGCAGGTGCCGCTCCAGCGAGCCGCCATTGACGCCGATGCGCATCGAGCAGCCATTGTCCCTGGCCGCCTTGATGACTTCGCGCACGCGCTCGGCATTGCCGATATTGCCCGGATTGATGCGCAGACACGCAGCACCGGCCTTGGCCGCCTCGATCCCGCGTTTGTAGTGAAAGTGGATGTCCGCCACGATCGGCACGTTCGCGGCGCGGCAGATTTCCGGCATCGCGGCGGTGGCATCTTCATCGGGGCAGGATACGCGCACGATATCGGCCCCGGCCTCCTCCAGCTCGCGAATCTGCTCGATCGTGCCCTTGGCGTCGGACGTCGGCGTGTTCGTCATCGACTGCACGGAGATCGGCGCATCGCCTCCGACCAGCACATTGCCAACACGAATCTGGCGCGACTTGCGCCGCGTGATCGTACGCCAGGGGCGGATGTGATTGATGTCGTGGCTCATGGTGCGCCCGGATCGGTCCGTTTCGGACATTTGGCCCTTTGCGGGCGGCCAGTAAAGGCGAAGGCCGCATGACAGGTCGTCACGCGGCCTTCGGATGTCTCACCCTGCGCCCGCATTACTGGCCGGCGGGAACCTGGTCGGGATAGGCGTCCAGCGCCGGATCGTGCGGCGGCGGAGGCGCCGCCGGCTCGGCGGGAACGGCGGTCGTGGCGGCCGGCGGCGTTGCAGGCTGCTGGGCCGGCGGGCGCGGCGTGGCGCGCGGGCGCGGCGCGGCGGGAGTTGTATCGGCGGCGGGCGGAATAGGCCCCGTGACGGCGGTGATGGACGGGTCCGCCTCGACAACAGGCGGGGCCGTGACGATGGGCTGGCGCTGGGCCGCAAGGTCCGCGCTCTGCGTGTAGACGGGGCCGCCGGTAGCCTGAAGCAGGCCAAGCGACTGCTCGCCCAGGCGCCATTCGAACGCGGCGCCATCATCGACGGAAACCGTGAAACCCTCGCCCACGCGGACGATGAAGCCTTCCCCGGCGTTGTAATAGCGGTGAACGTACTTGTCGCCCTTGGCGGAGCGTACTTCGAGCATGCCGCGCTTGAGGGCCACGATGCGAAGCTGCGGCGCAACCGGCTCGACAACCGCAACCGCTGGCGTGGTAACCGCGGCCGTGGTCGTGGTCGGAACAGCAGGCTTGTCGCCGCTGGCAAAGAAGATCACAGCGCCACCAGCCGCCAGGCCGATGACCAGCAGGCCGAGCACAGGGATAGCCAGCGGAAGCTTGCGCGCCTTGGACGTTGCCGGCTGGGCAATCTCGAGCTTTTCGGGGTCCTTCAGGATCGCTGCGCACTCGCGCAGGAAGCGATCCAGCGTGTCCTGCTCCGGCAGGCCCAGATAGCGGGCGTATGAGCGGATATAGCCCTTGGCGTAGACAGGCGCGCCGAGCAGGCCGGGCGTCATGTCCTCGATGGCGCGCAGATGGCTGAGGTGGACGCGGGTTTCGCGCGAGACATGCTCGAGCGTGTAGCCGGCGTTCTCGCGAGCCGTGCGAATGACCTCGCCAATGCGCTGGTTGGGCACATCGAGCGGAGCCACGAAATCGGGATCGTTGTCGGCGACGACGCGAAGGCGGACGGCGCCGCGACGCGGCTTGCCTTCGGCTTCATCGCGCGGAGATGGCGAAACTGTGGCGGCGGGAGTCGCTGTCGCCTCGACCTGCTCCGCCCCTGCGGGAACAGCGGCAGTTACCGTTTCATCGGTATCGGTAGGCAAACCCGGAGTTGTTTCGTCTTTGGCCACGCCGCTCATTTGGTTGTCCGACACGGAAAGGCAAATCCTGAAGACATACCTAACCGGCTTACGCCCGCCGCCCTAACAGATGATTACGAAGTTAAGTGCTCGACTCTACTGCTACAACCTAAATCTTCACATCGAACTCGTCAGCGACACTTAACATTGCGTTACGTATCGACTGTTCGCGGCCGTCGAGAGCAGCCTGCACATGCTGCGCCAACGTCTCCATTTCGACAGAGCGGACGAGCAGCTTGATCGGGGCAATCCGCGCGGCCTGCATGGATAACCTGCGATAACCGATGCCGAGGAGGGCGAGCGCTTCCAGCGGGCGGCCCGCCGCCTCGCCGCAGACCGTGATCGGCAGTTCGGCCTCGTCGGCGCGCTGGCGCATGCGCTGCAGCAGGCGCATGGCGGGCCGGCTCAGCAGGTCGTAGCGGCCAGACAGGCGGGCATTGTCGCGGTCGGCCGCGAAGAAGAACTGCATCAGGTCGTTCGTTCCGATGGAGAGAAAGTCGGCCTTTCCCTTCAGGCTGTCGATCGAAAACGCCAGCGACGGCGTCTCCACCATCGCGCCGACCTTGAGCTTGTTCGGCAGATCCCGCCCGAACTTGATCGCCCATTCCATTTCGCTGTCGACAAGACGGCGCGCGGCCTCGAACTCCTCCACGGTGGTGACCATCGGGAACATCAAACGCAGAGTCTTGCCGCGCGAGGCCCGGATCAGCGCCCGCATCTGGCGGCGGAAGAAGAAGGGATGGTCCAGCGCCATGCGCAAAGCCCGCCACCCCAGCGCCGGGTTCTCTTCCCGCTCCCGCCTTCCCATGAACGGGGCGATCTTGTCGCCGCCGAGGTCAATCGTGCGGAAGACGACCGGACGGTCGCCTGCCCGCTCGATGACGGATTTGTAGAACGTCGCCTGCTCGTCGAGGCCCGGCATCGTTTCGGACGCCATGAACTGGAATTCGGTGCGGAACAGGCCAACGCCCTTGGCGCCCACCTCGTCGAGATGGTCAAGGTCGAAGCTCAGGCCGGCATTGATGAGCAGGTCGATCTCGGCGCCGTCCGTGGTGACGGCGGGCATGTTGCGCAGACGGGAGAGTTCGGCCTGCGTCTGTTGCGACAGGGCGATACGGGCCTGGAAGTTGGCGGCGATCTCGGGATTGGCGCGGATATGAACCACCCCGCCCTCGCCATCCACCATCATGGCGTCGCCATCCTCGGCGCGCGTGACGAGGCCGGTGAGGCCTCCAACCGCCGGAACCCCCATGGCGCGGGCAACGATGGCCGCGTGGGAGCCCGCGCCCGCTTCCTCCAGCACCACGGCGACAAGCCCGGCGTCGCGATACTCCAGCAGTTCGGCCGGGCCGATCCGGCTCGCCACCAGCACGGAGCCCGGCGGAGCCGTGCGCGAGCCGTTATCGCCAGCCAGCTGCCGCAGAAGGCGGTTTTCGAGATCTTCCAGATCGTGCAGCCGTTCGCGGACAAGGCTGTCACGCGCGCTTTCAAGCCGGGCGCGGTGTTCGCGGCGAACACGGTCGACGGCAGCCTCAGCCGAAAGCCCCGAGCGCACCGCCTCGACCAGCCGGGCTTCCCAGCTGGGGTCATGGGCGAACAGCCGGTAGGTTTCGAGCACATCGCGGCTTTCGCCGAACAGGACGGGGCCAGCCCGCGTCAGCATCGCATCGATCGAAGCGCGCAGAGCCTCCAGCGCGTCGTTCAGGCGGCGTTCTTCCGCATCGGCGTCCGCCGCGAACAGCCGGGCCGGGGGAACGACGGGATCGTAAAGATGGACCCTGCCGATGGCCAGGCCCTCGTTGAGCGTCCGGCCGCGCAATTCCACGGGCCGGGTCTGGCGCAGGGACGCGCTGAGCGAGTCCGCCGCCACCGCCACCAGTTCGGCCAGCACCATGGCGACCGTCTGGAGGGCTTCGGCCTCCTCATCGTCATAGACGCGCTCGGTGCGGTTCTGGACGACAAGCACGCCCAGCACCCTGCCGCCACGCAGGATCGGCACGCCAAGGAAGGAGTGGAACGGGTCTTCCCCCGTTTCCGGGCGGTAGGAGAAGCGCGGGTGCGAGAAAGCGTCAGTCAGGCGCAATGGCCGCGCGGTCGCCGACACGAGGCCGACCAGACCCTCATTCTCCTTCATCTGTGTGCGGCCTACGGCTTCCGGGCGCAGGCCCTGGGTCGCCATCAGGAGCAGCGCCTCTTCCTCGGTCTTGAGATAGATCGAGCAGACGTCAGCCACCATGGTGTTGGCGATCAGCTCCACCACCCGGTCGAGCCGCCTGGGGTCCTGCGCCTGGTTGGCCATGAGCGCGCGCAAGCGCGACAGCAGCAGCTTGGCGCCGCCGCCCGAAGGCGGCCGCGGCGAACCCGCGCCCTTCTCACCCTGTCTTCCGCGATCGCTCACGAAGGCTCCCGACTGGTCTTGAACTCGGGCCATAGCCGATAATGCAGCAGCCGTCATGCCGCCCGGCAAATCAGATGAATCCATGGCGGCGGCGCAGGGGGCAGCCATAAAAAACAGTGGAAACGGCAAGCACCCCTGTCCCGGTCAGGAACAGTGCAGCTTTCGCGGCAAACGAGCGCCGTTTGCCCATCTGCGGTCCCGGAAGACCGCCGACAATATCTATCGCACGCCCGGCCGCCGCGACATGCGTCGGGGCCGGACGCGGGCGGCGCGCTCAGACCAGCAACCCGGCCCGAAGAGTATCAATCCGAATCCAGCCCGTACGCCGTGTGCAGCGCACGCACCGCAAGCTCGGTATAGCTCGCATCGATCAGCACGGAGATCTTGATCTCCGACGTCGAGATGACCTGGATGTTGATGCCCCTGTCGGACAGCGCCTGGAACATCGTCTTGGCGACGCCCGCATGGCTGCGCATGCCGACGCCGATGACCGAGACCTTCGCCACATCGCGCCCGATCGACAGGTTCTCATAACCGACCCGGCCATTCAGCTTCTCAAGCACGGCGCTGGCGCGAGCGGCGTCGCGGTCCGGGCAGGTGAAGACGATATTCTGGCGCCCTTCGGTCTTCGCCGAAGCCTGCACGATCATGTCGACATTGACGCCGGCATCGGCCAGCGCGCCGAAGATGGTGGCGGCGACGCCCGGATTGTCTTCCACGCCGATCATGCTGAACTTGGCTTCGTCACGCGAATAGGCGACGCCGCTGACAACCTGCTTTTCCACGATCTGTTCCTCATCGCACACGAGCGTTCCGGTATTGGGTTTGGCGATCGGCCCCTCGAAAGACGACAGCACGCGCACCGGAACGCGATGGTTCATCGCCAGTTCGACGGAGCGCGTCTGCAGCACCTTGGCGCCGAGGGAGGCAAGCTCCAGCATCTCCTCATACGAAATCTTCTCCAGCCGCCGCGCCTTGGACGTGATGCGCGGATCGGTGGTGTAGACGCCATCGACGTCCGTATAGATATCGCACAGCGACGCCTTGAGGGCCGCCGCGACGGCGACGGCGGACGTATCCGACCCGCCACGGCCCAGCGTCGAGACGCGGCCATGCTCGTCCACGCCCTGGAAGCCGGCCACCACGGCGATCTCGCCGCTATCGACCGAGCGGATGAAGTCAGGATTGTCGCAGCCCGTGATGCGCGCCTTGCCATGCGCCTCATCCGTCGCAAGTTTCAGCTGCCAGCCCAGCCATGAGCGCGCCTTCAGCCCCTTGCGGCGCAGCGCAAGCGCCAGCAGCCCCGCCGTGACCTGTTCGCCGCTCGCCACGACCACATCGTATTCGTCGTCATACTGGTCGCCGTGCAGGTCCGGCCCGGCGGCGCCGCGCGTCCACTCGACCAGCTGGTTCGTCGTACCCGACATGGCCGACACCACGACGGCAATCGCCCGCGTTTCGGCGCGGCGCGC